>JANQIE010000146.1 GCA_028282295.1 Desulfobacterales bacterium
CGCATTTTTAGAATCCTCGCAATAGCCCGCTATGCCTGCGGTTCTAAAAATGCTCGGGCCTTGCCGGGAACCAAAATCTACTATTTCCGGATGGACACTAGTTACGAAGAAAAATAAGAACCCGGATATCAAGCAAACGGGCCTTATGGCTTTGATGGTTTCAGTTCGTTGTCAAACGATCCGGATCGCAATCCCCGATTGCCGGCAATCAACCTGAACTTGGCGGACCTGCCGCTGGGCTGCGGCCGGTTGTTTGAAAAAACGGGGTTGTTCCTTTTATGTGGCGGCTGTGCAGCAGTTGCCGCTACCGGCGAGACAGGCACCTCCTTTCTAACGACCGGTTGACGATGCCGGACCGTTGAGCGCAGATCGGGTTGAATGCCAAATGGAAGGTGATGGAAAAAAACAGTACAGATCGGAAATCCGTGTTGCTATCGAAGAGTAACGTGACGCCGTGTCAGGCAACACCGTTGCCATATCACACGTGCTTCCGAAATAGCAAGCCTATGTAATAATTTTGTTTTCCGGCCAAACCGGTGTTACATCCCTGAGTGACCCGGCGGCGTCGGGGTGAGCCGTCCGAAGTTGAAAACAGGATGGTGATCGCGCAAGTACCGGTAAAGGAGCGGTCAGGCTTGAATAAAGATGAAAAAGAATTCAAACCTGACGCTCACTGCCGCTGCCGCGCGGTAGATACCGTTTTGTGAGAGCGGGCAATCAATGCCCTTAGGGCCCGTGCATCATAATGTGAAATTATTTTTGCGCGAGCTGTTAACACTGACCGTGAATCATTTTAGCAATTCATCAAAGTCTGTATAGCAAAGCCTGTGCCTGAAAACATGGCCAGCTTTAAAACGCCCCAACTGCCGAGTTGAAGAACGCTGGCCGGTGGCACTTAAATCGCCGGCAAGCCTTGCCCTGCGCTAAAAAAAAGAACCGGATTCAAATATTCCCGGGGGGGCAGATACCGCCCCGTTTGCCTGGATCGGGCCGGACCGGTGCGGCCTGTTTTGATTGCTTCCGCCGGCTTTCGATTGATTATTTGGTCAACAAGTGATGAAATGCTCAACCCTCACAGCCCTGACGCAAGTAGTCCCCCTGAAAACGCTTTTGAAAGCAATTCCGCCTTAAAATTTCAATAATGTAACAAAATAAGCACCAAAGACATTTTTGTATCTTTACTACCGCGTTATTAACAATAATGTAATTTATTTAACTGCACCCAAAATCTCTCTATGCAAAACTTATAGTAATATCAAACGATTACAGAAAACAGCCCGACCGGCACACCACTTGCTATACTCAACTGCAAAGCAATTGGCAAAGAGAAGTACACCGACTGAAGACACCTGAAAAACCGGCAGTGAAAAAGGAGAAGCAACGATGCGTAAAATAGCGATTTACGGCAAAGGCGGCATCGGCAAGTCAACGACCACCCAGAATACGGTGGCGGCCCTGGCCGAGATGGGCAAAAGAGTCATGGTGGTGGGATGCGATCCCAAAGCCGATTCCACCCGGCTGCTGCTCGGCGGCCTGGCGCAGAAGACCGTCCTGGATACCTTGCGGGAAGAGGGCGAAGATGTGGAATTGGAAGATGTGCGCAAGAAAGGCTACAGCGGCACGCTGTGCACGGAATCCGGCGGACCCGAGCCGGGCGTCGGCTGTGCCGGCCGGGGCATCATAACATCGATCAACTTGCTGGAGCAGCTTGGCGCCTACGCCGACAGCAACGACCTCGACTATGTCTTCTATGATGTGCTCGGCGATGTGGTCTGCGGCGGGTTTGCCATGCCGATCCGCGAAGGCAAGGCCCAGGAGATTTATATCGTGGTGTCCGGGGAGATGATGGCCATGTATGCCGCCAACAACATCTGCAAAGGGATCGTCAAGTTTGCCGAGGCCGGCGGCGTCCGTTTGGGGGGCCTGATCTGCAACAGCCGTAAGGTCGACAACGAACTGGAGATGATCCAGGCCCTGGCCGGCAAGCTGGGCACCCAAATGATTCATTTTGTGCCCCGCGACAACATGGTGCAACGCGCCGAGATCAACCGTAAAACCGTAATCGACTACGATGCCGAACACCCCCAGGCGCAAGAATACCGGTCGCTGGCAAAAAAGATCGATGCCAACGAGATGCGGGTCATTCCCACACCCCTGGAGATCGAGGAGTTGGAAACGTTGCTGATCGACTATGGTATTGCCGCCTGATCCGTAATTGCAAAATTGTAATTTCAACCGCAACGCAACAAAGGAGACATCCGCAATGATTATGATTCGATCAATCGTACGACCGGAAAAAGTCGATAATGTCCTGGCGGCCCTGATGGACGCCGGGTATCCCGGCGTGACCCGCATGGCTGTGGTGGGCCGGGGTAAACAGCGCGGCATTAAAATCGGTGAAATCACCTATGATGAAATTTCCAAGGAGATGCTGCTGACAGTCGTTAAGGCCGAAGATAAGGATTTTGCCGTCAAAGCGATTATCAAGGCGGCCCGTACCGGTGAAAAAGGTGCTTTCGGCGACGGCAAAATTTTTATTATTCCAGTGGCGGAAGCATACACCATCAGCTCCGGGATCAAGGAGACCGCCGAAGGAGAAGTTGAAGAGGTGGCGCTATGAAGGAAGTAATGGCCATTGTTCGCATGAACATGATGAATCAAACCAAACGCGCTCTGTCGCAAGCGGGCATTTCGTCGATCACCGCCCGCGACGCGCTGGGACGCGGCAAAGGGCTGGTGAGTTTCGACTTACTGCACGGCGCCGAACACGGCTACGAAGAGGCCATCGCCCAACTGGGCCAAAGCCAGCGCCTGGTTCCCAAGCGGGTGTTGATCATGATTCTGGCCGACGGCCTGGTGGACAAAGCCGTCAACGCCATTATCCGGGTCAATCAAACCGGCAAATCCGGGGACGGCAAGATTTTTGTCATGCCCTGCCACGACGCCATCCGTGTGCGAACCGGCGAAAGCGGTGAAGACACGTTGGACGAAGTTTAAAAGAAGTTTAAACGTTTAATGCGTATAGACGATCATCAAGGAGAACCTGAAATGACGGACCCTGCCAAAATAACAGATTTAAAGGTATGCAGCCTCAGCCATCCGGACCCGGAAAAAATCAAGCAAGAACTGATCGGCAAGTACCCGACCAAGGTCGCCCGCAAGCGCGCCAAACAGATTGTTGTCAAGCGTGTCGAGGACGAAGACAAGGTGCCTCAAATCGGCGCCAACGTTCGCACGGTGCCCGGTCTGATCGGACAACGCGGATGCTGCTACGCCGGATGCAAGGGAGTGGTGCTGGGGCCGACGCGCGATATTGTCAACATCACCCATGGCCCCATCGGATGCGGCTTTTACAGTTGGTTGACCCGCCGCAACCAGACAGATGCCGATGCCGGGCCGGACGGCGCCAATTTCATGCCCTACTGCTTTTCCACCGACATGCAGGATGAAGAGATTATCTTCGGGGGCGAAAAAAAGCTCAAACAAGCGATCCGGGAAGCCTACGACAACTTCAAACCCAAGGCCATTGCCGTTTTTGCCACCTGTCCGGTGGGCTTGATCGGCGACGATATTCATTCGGTCTGCCGCGAGATGAAAGCTGAACTGGGCATCAATGTTTTTGGATTCAGTTGTGAAGGCTACAAGGGAGTCAGCCAGTCGGCCGGTCACCACATCGCCAACAACGGTATCTTCACCCATGTTATCGGTACCGACGACGCGGTGCCGGAGGGCAAGTTCAAGATCAACCTGTTGGGCGAATACAACATCGGCGGCGACGCCTTTGAAATCGAGCGTATTTTTGACGCCTGCGGATTCACCCTGGTGTCGACGTTCAGCGGCAATTCGGGCATCGATGACTTTGCCCGGTCGCATACCGCCGACGTCAACCTGGTCATGTGCCATCGCAGCATCAACTATGTTGCCGAAATGATGGAAACCAAATACGGCTTGCCGTGGATCAAGGTCAATTTTATTGGCGCCGAGGCCACCGCCAAATCGTTGCGCAAAATGGCGGCCTATTTCGAAGACGACGCGTTGATCGCCCGGGTGGAGCAGGTCATTGCCGCGGAACTGCCGGCAGTGGAGACGATAAGAGCCCAAATTCTGCCGCGCACCCAAGGCAAACGGGCCATGTTGTTTGTGGGGGGGGCACGCGCCCATCACTATCAGGAATTGTTTAAAGAGCTGGGCATGTCTACTGTGTCGGCCGGGTACGAGTTCGGCCATCGCGATGACTACGAAGGCCGCAAAGTACTGCCGGATATCAAAATCGACGCCGACAGCCGGAACATCGAAGAACTCCAGGTTCAGGCCGATCCGACGCAATACGAACCAAGGAAAACCGCGGCGGCATTGCAACGACTCGCAGCCAAGGGGATCAAATTCGCCGAGTATGACGGCATGATGCCCGCGATGACAAACGGCAGCCTGGTCATCGACGATATCAGCCAGTTTGAAACCGATCTGATCATCGAACGGTTCAAGCCGGATATTTTTTGCGCCGGGATCAAAGAAAAGTATTCCGTACAGAAGCACGGCATCCCCCTGAAGCAGCTTCACAGCTATGACTACGGCGGTCCTTACGCCGGGTTCAAGGGCGCGATCAATTTTTACAAAGATATCGAACGCATGGTCAACAGCCGGGTGTGGCAGTATTTGAAGTCGCCGTGGCAGAAGAACCCGGAGTTGGCCGCGACCTACGCCTGGCAGTGATGCCGTGCCGGTATCCGGTTACCATGTTTTAATATTGGAAGGAGAATTTTACTCATGCTGCTTAGACATACGACCGAAGAAATCAAGGAACGCAAAGCCCTGACGGTCAATCCGGCCAAGACCTGCCAGCCGGTCGGTGCGATGTATGCGGCGTTGGGCATCCATGGCTGCCTGCCGCACAGTCACGGGTCGCAAGGGTGTTATGCGTATCATCGCAGCGCCCTGACCAAACACTACAAAGAACCGGTCATGGCGGCCACCAGCGCCTTTACCGAGGGCGCCTCGGTGTTCGGGGGGCAGGCCAATCTGGTCCAGGCCATCGACAATATCTTCACGGTCTACAACCCTGAAGTGATTGCCGTGCATACCACCTGCCTGTCGGAGACCATCGGCGACGACATCCCGCAAATTGTCAGCAAGGCCACGGCCAGCGGCAAGGTGCCCCCCGGCAAGTACGTCATTCACGCCAACACGCCCAGCTATGTCGGCTCCCACGTCACCGGTTTTGCCAACATGACCAAGGCCATGGTGACCTATTTTGCCGAGCCGGCGGAAAAACGAAGCAAAACCCTGAATCTGATTCCCGGCTACGTGGAGCCTTCCGACATGGAGGAGATACGGCGACTTACCGAATTATTGGGCATCGAAGCCATTATGTTTCCGGATACGTCCAGAGTGCTCAACGGCCCGCTGACCGGCAAATTCCGCATGTATCCCGAAGGCGGTGTAACCACTGCCGCGCTGAGTAAAATCGGCGCCGGCGCCGGCACGGTGGCCCTGGGCGCGATTGCTTCCGGGCCGGCGGCCAAGGCGCTGGATACCAAATGCAAGGTGCCCTGCGAAATTCTGGATCTGCCCATGGGGCTGCTCGCCACCGATGCCTTCATCGATACGCTGCGGCGCATTGCCGGCGTCAACGTTCCGGAGGCGATCAACTACGAACGCGGCCAGATGGTCGACATCATCTCCGACATGCATCAGTACTTTTACGGCAAACGGGTCGCCGTGGTGGGTGATCCCGATCAACTGCTGGCCTGGACCAAATTTCTGGTATCGCTGGACATGTATCCGGTCTACCTGGTCACCGGCACCCCGGCCGGCAAAAAATTCGAAACCGCGCTACGCGACGCCACCCGTGACGTGCCGCAGGAAGTGAAAATCAAGGTTCCCGGCGACCTGTTTTTGTTTCACCAGTGGATCAAGCAGGCGCCGGTCGATCTGCTCATCGGCAACACCTATGTCAAATATATCGCCCGTGACGAGGATATTCCGTTCATCCGGCACGGTTTTCCGATCCTGGATCGCGTGGGCCACAGCTATTTTCCCACTGTCGGCTACCGCGGCGGCATCCGGTTGCTGGAAATGATGCTCGACAAGCTGCTGGACCGCCAGGACCGGGATGCGCCGGAAACAGCATTTGAACTGACCATGTAAACACCGGAGGATGTCATGACGAAATTCACAATTCTACCGGAACGCCAAAAGCAGATTCACGAAAAGGACGGAAAGTCATTTGCGATATCCTGCGACCGGCACAGTGTGGCCGGATCGGTGAGCCAGCGGGCCTGCGTTTTTTGCGGCTCGCGGGTGGTTCTGTACCCCATTGCCGATGCACTGCACCTGGTTCACGGTCCCATCGGCTGCGCGGCCTACACCTGGGATATTCGCGGGGCGCTGTCTTGCGGGCCGCAACTGCACCGACTGAGTTTCTCCACCGATCTGAGCGAAACCGATGTGATCTACGGCGGCGAGAAGAAATTGCGGCGGGCGCTGGAGGAATTGATCCCGCGCTACCGGCCCAAGGCCGCCTTTGTCTACGCCACCTGCATCGTCGGTCTGATCGGCGATGATGTGGCCGCGGTGTGCCGCCAGGTGTCGCACACCACCGGCATTCCGGTTCTTCCGGTGCATTCCGAAGGATTCAAAGGGACCAAAAAAGACGGTTACCGGGCCGCGTGCGACGCCATGTTCAAACTGATCGGCACCGGTTCCGTCGACGCAGTGGGGCCGCACAGCATCAATATCCTCGGCGAGTTCAATATCGGCGGGGAAGCGTGGCTGATCAAGGATTACTACCAACGCATGGGGGTAGAGGTGGTGGCGGTGATGACCGGCGACGGCCGGGTCGATGATATCCGCCGGGCCCACGGCGCCAAGTTGAACGTGGTGCAGTGCTCCGGCTCCATGACCCATCTGGCCGAACGGATGCAGACCGAATACGGTATCCCCTTTATCCGCGTCTCTTACTTTGGTATCGAGGACGTGGCCCGGGCCCTTTACGACGTGGCCGCCCATTTTAAGGAGAAAACGACGATCATGCAAAAAACACGGGCCTTGGTGAAGGCTGAAGTCGAGCGGATCTACCCGCAGCTTCAAGTCTTGCGCCGCGATTTGGCGCACAAAAAGGCGGCCTTGTATGTGGGCGGCGCTTTCAAGGCATTTTCCCTGATCAAGGCGCTCAAGCAACTGGGCATGCAGACGGTGCTGGCCGGGTCGCAAACCGGCAACGCCGACGATTACGCCTTGCTGGCGAAAATGTGCGATCCGGGTACGGTGATCGTCGATGACGCCAATCCCATGGAACTGGCCAAGTATATCGTGGAAAAGCAGGTCGATCTGTTTATCGGCGGCGTGAAAGAGCGGCCCATCGCCTACAAATTCGGCATCGGATTTTGCGATCACAACCATGAACGCAAGATCCCTCTGGCCGGATTCGAAGGCATGCTCAATTTTGCCCGCGAGGTGCATGCCACCGCAACCAGCCCGGTGTGGCAATTCACGGCCCATCGTAAAAATTGTGACAATGCGTTGACCAAGGCAGGTGTCCCATGTTAGTCGCTGAAAAATCCTCGCCGCACTACACCGCCACGCGCAATCCCTGCAAACTGTGCACACCGTTGGGCGCCGCCCTGGCGTTCAGCGGCATTGAAGGGGCCCTGCCGCTGCTGCACGGTTCCCAGGGCTGCGCCACGTATATCCGCCGTTACCTGATCAGCCATTTTAAGGAGCCGGTCGATATCGCCTCGTCCAATTTCTCAGAACAAAGCGCGGTGTTCGGCGGCGGCGACAACCTGAAGCAGGCCCTGGCGAATATCCGGCGGCAGTACGATCCGGCGTTGATCGGCATCGCCACCACCTGTTTGAGCGAGACCATCGGTGAGGACGTACCGGGCATCTTGCGTGAATACGCCCAACAGGACGGTGTCGGAACACTGCCGCCTTTGGTCCATGTGTCGACCCCGAGCTATCAGGGCACTTACCGGGAAGGGTTTCACGCCGCCGTAAAGGCGCTGGTGACCGCCCTGGCCGGCGCTGCCGCAAAGAAGATTCGTCCCTTGGCCCAAACCATCAATTTGCTGCCGGGGATGCTTTCCCCCGAAGATCTGCGGCACTTGAAAGCGATTGTGGCGGATTTCGGATTGTCGGCGATCATGCTCCCGGATTACGCGGACCGGCTCGACGGGGCCCAATGGACCGAGTACCGGCCGATCCAGCCCGGCGGCACACCGGTGGCGGCCATCGGTCAAATGGGACAAGCCGTGGCCACCGTGCAATTCGGTCATGTGCTGGCCCTGGAGCCCGGCGCCGGCCAACAGCTCGCCCAAGCATGCGGCGTGCCGCTTGCCAGCCTGGGGTTGCCCATCGGGATCAATGCGACGGATGCTTTTCTAACGGCGCTTGAAACCATCAGCGGCCGTGCAACACCATCCGCCTACCGTGCCGAACGCGGCCGTCTGGTGGACGCCTACGTGGACGGCCACAAATATGTCTCTCAAAAACGGGCCATTGTCTTTGGGGAAGAAGATCTGGTGGCCGGCCTGGCAGCCTTTTTGGCCGAAATCGGTTTGATGCCGGTATTGTGCGCCACCGGCGGCAAGAGCGGCCGGTTCCGCGAAGCGATTCATACTGCTGCGCCGGACCTGGCCCGCGAAGATATTCGCATCGAAGAAGGCATCGATTTCAAAACCGTCGAAACCCTGGCGGCAGAGACAGAAGCGGATATTTTGATCGGCAACAGCAAAGGGCTGCACCTGGCCCGGGCCCTGCAAAAACCGCTGGTGCGGGTCGGTTTTCCGATCCACGACCGGTTCGGCGGCGGCCGGGTGCGCCACATCGGCTACCGGGGAACGCTGCGTCTGTTCGACCGGATTGTCAACAGCCTTATCGCCCAGCGTCAGAATACGTCCGAGGTCGGTTACTTCTATATGTAAAGAAACGGATTACAGCACAAGGAAAAGGATAGCTGCACCGATGAAACTTGAAAATCATCCCTGTTTTAACGCCGATGCTTGCGCGGACCACGGCCGGGTGCATCTGCCCGTGGCGCCGGCGTGTAATATTCAGTGCAATTTCTGCGACCGCAAATTCGATTGTGTCAATGAAAGCCGGCCGGGGGTCAGCAGCGCTCTGCTCACCCCCATGCAGGCCTTGACTTATCTGAAAGCAATTGAACGGCACAAACAGAATATCGCCGTGGTCGGCATTGCCGGGCCGGGCGATCCGTTTGCCAATCCGCAAAGAACATTAAAAACGTTGGCGCTGGTGCGCCGCCATGACGATCAAAAACTGCTTTGCGTGGCCAGCAACGGCTTGAATGTCGCGCCCTATGTGGCGCAACTGAAGCAATTGGCGGTCAGCCATGTGAGCATTACCGTCAGTGCCGTCGATCCGCTGATCGGGGCGAAGATCTACAGTTGGGTGCGCTGGCAAAAACGGACCCGGCCGGCCGCCGAAGGGGCGCGAATTATCCTCGAACAGCAGATGCGGGCGATTACGGCGCTTAAAGCCGCGGGAATCATTGTCAAGGTCAACTGCATTTTACTTCCCGGCATCAACGAGGATCACGTGGACGCCATCGCAACCCGGATGGCGGCGTTAAAGGTCGACTTGTTCAATTTGATCCCCTACCATCCGACACCGGGCGCCAACCTGGCCCATTTGACGGAACCGTCGCCCGGGACAGTGGCTCGTTTACGCAGGAGGCTAAATGCCCATCTGCCCCAGATGAGCCACTGCCGGCGCTGCCGGGCTGATGCAACCGGACTGCTCGGCGAACCGCCGGACACTGATGCCATGCAAACCATGCAGGCGTGCGCCGCCCTGCCCACGATCGAGCCGGCCCCCCAAACCACCGAAGCAAGTCAACGAATTTATGCGGCCGTCGCCAGCCTGGAAGGCGTGCTGATCAACCAGCATTTGGGCGAAGCCCACCGGTTGATGATCTACCGGTGGGAGAACGGCCGGGCCGAATTGGCCGACACGCGGCCGGCCCCGGAGCCGGGAGGCGGACAGCGGCGTTGGCGGCAGTTGGCCGCGATTCTCAATGATTGCCGGGTGCTGATGGTCAGCGGAATCGGCGATACACCCGAACAAATCCTGACCGCCGACGGTCTGCAAGTACTGTCGCTGGAAGGGATGATCGAAGAAGCAGTGCCCGCGTACTTCAAAGGGCTTACGTTAAACCATATGATAAAGCGCCGCCGGACGGCTTGCGGTGAAAGCTGCGGTGGCATGGGGGGCGGCTGTGGCTGATGGCATGATGATGATATTTTCTACTGACTTACCGATGAAGGAGGAGCGTGATGAACAAACCCCAACTGCACATTCTGGTATGCGCCAGTTTTCGTTCCGGCGGCGACATGCAGGGCGTTTGCCACAAAAAGGGATCGGCGGATCTCTTACCCTATCTGGAAAACGAGATTGTCGACCGGGAGCTCGACGCCGTCGTGACAAGTACCGGGTGCCTGAAAGCCTGCGACCACGGGCCGGTGATGGTAATCCACCCTCAAAACCAATGGTATGCGCGGATTACCGCTGAAGAGATGATCGATGAAATCCTGGACGCTGTCGAAGATGGACAGGTGGCCGCTAGATATTTAATTGAGGAGACAAAAAATGTGTAACCAACCTGATTGTCAACGCCAAACCGGCAAGCAAATGGGGGCAATGCATGCCACGTGGGAAAAGATCTTCGAGTATGCCTCGATGCCGTTGCATGGGACCATGTCGCGCAAATTGCGCAAAGGGATCAAATTACAGATTAACGAAGGCAAAACCTATGAAAACGCGGTTTTGTTCATCAGTCGCCAATTCGTGCGCCTGACCGAAGAAGACGATGCCGCTGAAAAAATCAACACCTACTATGATCTGGCCCAAGTTCATTCGATTCGAACTTACAGCCAGATAACGGCTGGTAAAGGCTCGCCCTAGCTGAACCGCACGGCAGCCCCCGATGCAAATTCGCACAGGAAGATAAAATGGTCCGAATCCGTCCGGCGGCGATAGCTGATGTGGAAGCCATGGTCGGCCTTCTAAAGGAACTGTTTACGATCGAAGGCGACTTCGAATTTGATGCGGCCAAACATCGGCGCGCGCTTGCAATGATGCTCGCACGGCCTGAGGAGGCACATGTGTGGGTCGCCAGCCAGGGTGAACAAGTCGTCGGGATGTGCTCCGTGCAATGTCTGATTTCCACGGCAGAAGGTGGCCCGGTGGGGATGGTGGAAGACCTGGTTGTGGCCTTTGCCATGCAAGGGCGCGGCATTGGCCGGCGGTTATTGCAAGCAGTCGAAGACTGGGCCCGGGTAAACGGTCTGCTTCGCTTGCAACTGCTGGCTGATGCCGCGAACCGGCCCGCCCTCGCCTTCTATGATCGTTGCGGCTGGTCCGCCACCCGTCTGATATGCCGCCGCAAAGCTCAGTTGCAATGGATGGATAAAAATGCGATCTGAGAAAATCGAACCGGCACCGATCCGGATTATCGACACGACCCTGCGGGACGGGATCCAGGCGGTTGGGGTATCTTTGACACGCGACCAGCGCTTGACCTTGGCGGCAATGCTCGATGACGCGGGGATCGATGAAATCGAAGCCGGCATTCCCGCCATGGGCGCGGCGGCACAGCGTGAAATTCGCCAAATCGTTGGCCTGGGCTTGAAGGCGCGGGTGACCTGCTGGTGCCGGGGCCGTCGCGATGATCTCGATGCGGCCAAAGACTGCGGCGCCGACAGCGTTCATCTGAGTTTTCCACTCTCGGCGACGCTGTTGACGGCGTCGGGAAAAACCATCGCCCAGGTAATGACACAGCTCCGGGAATTGGTTCCGGCAGCGCGCCGGCGGTTCGACCATGTCACGGTCGGCGCTCAGGATGCGCTACGCGCGGAACCGGCCGTGCGTGCACATTTTGTGCGAACCGCTGTCGCGTGCGGCGCCGCCAGGGTGCGTCTGGCGGATACGGTGGGCACGGCCACACCGGTGTTGGTGCAACAGCTACCAACGCGCATGCCGGAGGTACCGGGGCACTGTCTGGAATTTCACGGTCACAACGACCTGGGCATGGCCACGGCCAATGCTGTCATGGCCGCTGTCGGCGGATTCGGCGCCCTGAGTGTCACGGTGAACGGCTTGGGCGAGCGCGCCGGGAATGCGGCCCTGGAAGAAGTGGTGACGGCCCTTAAAGTAGCCACGCCGCTGGCCAGCCGGGTCCGGCTCGCGCACCTGAATCGAATCAGCCGGTTCGTGGCCCGCGCTGTCAACAGGCCCCTGGCGCGCAACAAGCCGATCGTGGGGGCGGATGTGTTTCGTCACACCTCCGGCATCCATTGCGCCGCGCTGCTAAAGAATCCCCTGAGCTACCAGCCGTTTTTACCGCGAACCGTGGGCGCATCGGACACGGTGCTGGTTGTCGGCGAGCAAAGCGGCTCGACTCTGGTGCGGCACAAACTGCGAGCGCAAGGCCGCAAAATCAGCCGGGGGCAAGCCCGTTCCCTGCTTCCCTTGGTCCGCCGGGCGGCCCGTTGTCGCGGTGGGGTCATTTCCGATGTTGAACTTGAAAAACTATATCTACAAAATTGTAATAAATGAGCCGGCATGCTTCAAGGTGGACCGGATTTATAAGCCTGCGCCGGACCAGATCCGGGACTCGCCGCAATGACACGGGAAAATACCCCGTCACCCCGGCGAACACCGGGGCCGGAATCGAAACGACAGGATACCGTTTACCAAAACTGCCGGTCCTGCGAGGCGTTTGCTTTTAAACCGGATTGTTTTGAAGATTGAACTCAACTGGCGCGCTGACCGTTTTTTTGCAAAACAACCTTGATAATTACAAAAATGTAAATAAATATTCACAAAAAATTACATTTTTGTTGAAGCCGGTCGTTTTCGATCCACCCTCTGGAATTTATATCTACCTGTAAATACGCTTAATTTCAGCCTTTAACCCGACTGGCACACCGCTTGCTCAGCTAGTCACCGAAATTAAAAACGAAAGGTCACCATGATTTTAAAGTCATCAGCCAAAACGCAATACGAAAAAGCGGTCGCCGATTTGAAAACCAAACGGGACACCCTGCTGGCGCGTCTGCGTGACGGGCGGGCAACCCGGTTTTTAAGCCGGCACGCAAAACTGTTTGATGACTATTTTTTACAACGTTTCGAGCAAAGCGCCATCGGGCCGCGGATGAGTCTGATCAAAAACCCGTATGCCATCGTGGCGCTGGGCGGTTACGGCCGGCAGGAACAGTGTGTGCAGTCCGATATCGACCTGCTGATCCTGTTCAACAAGCAGATTCCGGCAGAAGCCGAAGACTTGATCCGTGAGATTGTCTACCCCCTGTGGGACCTGGGCTTTGAAGTGGGGCACGCCACCCGGTCGATCAAAGAATGCATCCAACTGGCGGCCGATGACTACGAAGTGCTCACCTCATTGCTGGACGCCCGGTTCGTTTGCGGCCAGTCGTTCCTCTATTCGGACATGATGCGGCAACTGCGCGACAAGATTCTCAAACGCCATACCAATCGCGTGATCAACTGGCTGGTGGAATCGAACCGGCAACGGCATGTCAAATTCGGTGACTCGACCTACCGGCTCGAACCAAGCTTAAAAGAAGGCCAGGGCGGGTTGCGGGACTATCACACCATTTTATGGATCTGCCGCGTGACCATGGACCTGAAGCAGACCCGCGATCTGGAATACTACGGCCGGCTGTCACATCAGGAATACGCAACCTTGCAAACGGCGCTCAACTTCGTGTGGAACGTTCGCAACCGCCTGCACGACCTGACCGGCCGCAAATGTGACCAACTTCATTTCGAACATCAGATCAAGCTGGCCGAGCAACTCGGCTACAAAGGCGACAACGGCCAGCAGCCGGTGGAAGTTTTTCTCGGCGAACTACACGGGCAGATGGACTACATCAAGCAACAGCATTTGATGTTCCTGTATGCCGAAGGATATGCCCAGAAGCAAAAGCGTAAACCGCTGCGGTTTCGCCGACCCGGCAGCGGACGACAGAGCAAAATCGAGGGACTGGAAGTCTTTGAGGGCATGTTGCGGTTCACGTCGCCGGAAGCTGTTTTGCAGGCGCCGCTTTTGCTCATTCGCATTTTTGAAGAAAGCGCGCGTTTAAAAATGCCACTGAGCCCGGAAGCCAAAAGGCTGCAAGCCGATCTGACCCATCTTGTCGATGAACAATTTATCAACCGCGCCGACGTGGTGCGCAGCTTCGAGCGGATTCTGCGCACCCCGGCCCCCACATTCAACGTTCTATCGGAAATGTTGAACAGCGGCTTTCTGGTTCAATTCATTCCGCCGTTCAAAAGTGTTGTCAATCGCATTCAATACGACGAATACCATCTCTTTCCGGTCGACCGGCATCTGCTGCGCACGGTCCAGACCATTAAAATGTTCGGCTCCAAAGAAGATCCTACCCGCGACGACCTGTGCGGCGACATTTACCAGGAACTGCGCAATAAAAAATTACTGCTGTGGGCGGCGCTGTTGCACGATATCGGCAAATCCGACACCGCCGGCGGGCACTCACGGCGCGGTGCCACGGTGGCGGCCGATATTCTGCGGGCCAAAGGGTACGGCCCCAAAGCCGTGGCAACGGTGGTCTTTTTGATCGAAACCCACTTGCTGATGAGCAAGACCGCGGCCCGGCGCGATATCAACGACGAAGAAACCGCCATTGCCGTGGCCCGGGAAGTCAAAGACCCCGAGCGACTCAAGATGCTCTACCTGCTAAGCGTTGCCGATGCCATGGCCACCGGCCCCATGGCCTATACCGACTGGTCCCTGGCCCTTTTGCGCGACCTGTTTTTCAAAGTCCTGAAAATTATCACCAGCGATGAACTGGCCAGCCGCGAAGCCGTGGCGGCCATGGCGACCAAGAAGGACACCGTGTTGGCCGCGGCCCGCCAGAACGACACCGAAGCGCTCGCGGCCGAACTATACACGTATATGGGACCGCGTTATCTTCTGTTTGCCGGCGCCGAAGACATCTTAAGCCACATCGCCTTATACCGCCAAATGGCGGATCGGCCGTTTGTATGGACCATTGCCAAGACCGCCGAAGCCGACACCCGGCTGGTGACCGTGTGCGCCAAGGACCGGCCCGGTTTGTTTTCGCAGATATCGGGTGTTTTAACCTTGAACGGGGTTAACATTCTCGACGCGCAGATCTTTACCTGGCGCAACAATATCGCCCTGGATGTCTTCCGGGTTACCCCGCCGCCGGACCGGCTGCGGGAAGACGAACGCTGGCAGCGGGCCGAAAAACATCTTGAACACGTGCTCGCCGGCAAGCTCGACCTGCAAATCGCTCTCAAAGAGAAAATGTCGGTCTACCGCCGGCGCAAACCACGAGGCACTGTGCGGCCGCATCGGATCGTGGTTGACAACAGCGCATCGAGCTTTTTCTCCATTGTGGAAGTCTTTACCTATGACTTTGCAGGTCTTTTGTACGGCCTGACCCACGCGCTGCATGATTGCGGTCTTGATATCTGGGTGGCCAAAATCGCCACCAAAATCGAACAGGTTGTCGATGTATTTTATGTAAGGGACTTTGACGGTCAGAAAGTAGATGACAAGGACCAGGTGATGGCGATCCAGGCCGCCATTGCCGAGGTCTTGCCTGGATCTTCTTTGACGGCTGTATCCAAATAAGCGGCCCCGGCCGCTGCTAACTGTAATTACTGCTTCTACCTAATGTCCATCCGGAAGAAGTAGATTAAGGAGATCTAATGAAAATAAAAACCCTCTTTATTTCATGTGTGCTTGGTTTGGTAACCGCAGCGCCGGCCTTGGCGGCCGACAAACTCGATTCCGGCGATACCGCCTGGATAATCGTTTCCACGGCCCTGGTGATGATGATGACGCCGGCCGGGTTGGCCCTGTTTTACGGCGGCATGTCGCGCTATAAAAACCTGCTCAACACCTTTGCCATGACATTTGTTGCCTATTGCCTCGGCAGTGTGCTATGGGTGGTCTGCGGTTATACCCTGGCCTTCGGTCCCAGCCAAGGCGGCTTTGTCGGCGGACTGGAGCATCTCTTTCTAAACGGCATTACGGTCAACAGCCTGAACGGCAGTATCCCCGAATTTGTTTTTTTACTGTTTCAGATGACCTTTGCCTGTATCACCGTGGCCCTGGTGCTCGGCAGCGTTGTCGACCGGATGAAATTTTCATCCTGGATCGTGTTTGCCACGCTGTGGTTTGTCCTGATCTATTGTCCGGTGGCGCACTGGGTCTGGGGCGGCGGTTGGATGGGCGAAGATTTCGGCGCGCTCGATTTTGCCGGCGGCACCGTGGTGCACATCAACGCCGGCGTGGCCGGTCTCGTGCTGGCCCTGGTGTTGGGCAAGCGCAAGGGGTACGGCAAGGAAGCCATGTTTCCGTCCAGCATCACCTTGACCGCCCTGGGCGCGGCGCTGCTCTGGTTCGGCTGGTTCGGCTTCAACGCCGGCAGTGAACTGGCCGCCGACGGCGTGGCCGGATCCGCCTTTCTGGTCACCAACACCTCGGCGGCCATGGGCGCTTTGTCCTGGATGTTCGCCGAATGGGCCCTCGAGGGGCGTCCCACCGTGTTGGGGGTTGCCTCGGGCGTGGTGGCCGGTCTGGTGGCGATCACACCGGCGGCCGGTTTCGTCAACCTGCCGGCCTCCCTGGTAATCGGCGCGGTAGCCGGACTGATCGGTTTTTACGCCGTGGTCAAAGTCAAACCCAAACTCGGGTACGACGATTCCCTGGACGCCTTCGGCGTGCACGGCATATGCGGTGTCTGGGGCGCTTTAGCCACCGGCTTGTTCGCCACGCCCACCATTACCGAAGGGGCCAGGGGGCTGTTCTACGGCAATCCGAAGCAATTGTGGATCCAGTTTGTCTCGATTGTTGCCACGGCAGCCTTTACCGCAGTCGGCACATTAATCATCGTTTACATCACCAAAATGCTCACCGGCGGTTTGCGGGTCGATGAAGAAAGCGAAGTCAAAGGACTCGACAGCTCCATTCACGGCGAACGGGCATTTGAAATCAGTTAACAGGAGGATAGTAATGAAGAAAATCGAGGCGATCATCAAACCGTTTAAACTGGATGATGTCAAGGAAGCCTTGAACGAAATCGGCATCCAAGGCATGACGATTTCCGAAGTCAAAGGATACGGCCGGCAAAAAGGCCACAAAGAAATCTACCGCGGGGCCGAATACGTGGTCGATTTTATCCCGAAGATCAAAATCGAAATCGTGCTGCCGTCCGACCGGGTCGAACAAACCGTGACCACCATCCGCGAAGCCGCCAACACCGGCAAACTCGGCGACGGCAAAATATTTGTTTTCGCAGTGGAAGAGGCCGTGCGCGTGCGTACCGGTGAGCTGGGCAAAGACGCGATTTGATCTTAATAGACACTCACTTACAAAAAATGGAGGAAGTTTAACATGACACCGAAACAAGTATTGGAATTTGCAAAAGAAAATGGTGCCAAAATCGTGGATATCCGCTTTTTGGACTACCCCGGCGTATGGCAGCATTTTTCCGTGCCGGTCGGCGAGCTTGACGAGTCGAGCTTTGACGACGGTTACGGCTTTGACGGCTCATCGATCCGCGGCTGGCAGCCGATCGACGCCAGCGACATGCTGGTTATCCCGGATCCGTCCACCGCCAAAATGGACCCGTTTTTCGAAGCACCGACCATGGTCTTGATCGGCGACATCGTTGATCCGATTACCCGTGAAAACTACTCCCGCGATCCACGCAACATTGCCCGCAAAGCCGAAGCCTACTTAAAAAGCAGCGGTTTGGGCGACACCGTGTTCATCGGACCTGAAGCCGAATTCTTTATCTTCGACGACATCCGTTACGAATCGTCCCGCCACCGCGCCTTCTACGAAATCGATTCCGTTGAAGGCCAGTGGAACACCGGCCGGGAAGAATGTCCCAACCTGGGCTACAAACCGCGTCACAAAGAAGGCTATTTCCCGGTACCGCCCACCGACAAGTTCCAGGACCTGCGGTCGGAAATGCTGCTGACCCTGCAAAACCTCGGCATCGACGTCGAAGCCCAGCATCACGAAGTCGCCACCGCCGGCCAGGCTGAAATCGACATGCGCTTCAAACCGTTACTGCAAATGGCCGATCAGTTGATGTGGTTCAAATACGTGCTCAAAAACGTGGCTGCCCGCGACGGCCGCACCGTCACCTTCATGCCCAAGCCCCTGTTCGAAGACAACGGCACTGGCATGCACACCCACATCAGTATCTGGAAAGACGGCAACCCGCTGTTCGCCGGCGACAAATACGCCGGCGTCTCCCAGGAAGCCCTTTACGCCATCGGCGGAATCCTGAAGCACTGCAAGGCCCTGTGCGCCTTCACCAACCCGACCACCAACTCCTACAAACGTCTGGTGCCTGGTTTTGAAGCCCCGGTTAACCTGGCCTATTCCAGCCGCAACCGTAGCGCGGCGGTCCGCATTCCCATGTACTCGGCGTCGCCCAAAGCCAAACGCATCGAGTTCCGCACCCCGGACCCCTCCTGCAACGGTTACCTGGCCTTTTCGGCCATGTTGATGGCCGTGATCGACGGCATCGAAAACAAAATTGATCCGGGCGATCCGCTGGACAAAAATATCTACGACCTGCCGCCGGAAGAATTGGCCGAGCTCGACTCCGCACCGGGTTCCCTGGAAGAAGCTGTCAATGCCTTGAAAGAAGACCACGCCTTTCTGAAAAAAGGCGACGTTTTCACCCAGGACGCCATCGACATGTGGATCGAATACAAAACCGAAAACGAGGTAAACCCCGTGCGCTTGCGCCCGCACCCGCACGAATTCTATCTTTACTACGACATCTAAACCTGCCCCTCTATAGATGCGATGATGCGTCAGCCCGGCGCGGCCGGGCTGACGCAACCTCACCTTGCCCTCTTATTAAACCGGCGACTAACTATGCAAACCTTCGTCATGCCGGACTTGATCCGGCATCCGGAATTGACGCTTGATTCCGGCGTTCGCCGGAATCACAATTTTAAAGGTATTTTATTGCCGGGTTAATATCAAGAAGATAAAAGATTCAATTTTACCATAACATCGGCTTCAGTTATGAAGGCATCTAATTCGTCAAATGTTAAAACATAGTGCCGCATGCCCAAAAGATTGCGGACATAGTCCAGGGGCAGGCCGGCCACGTTGCCTTTTGCGCCAAAAAGCCGTTGAAGTGTATTCTGAATGAGAACTTTACTTTCGATACCACTTCGATTGTACGCCTGCCAAAGCAGACGACTCTGGCTGTAGAGCGCATTGAACAAGGGGCTATTGCGCGCGTTAACAAAGGCCGGATCAGGGTCACCTCTGCGAATTCCTTTTGCGACGGTATCCACATATTCTCTTATGTATGCTTGCATACCATGGATGTTTTCATGGACAATTCTGGCCACAAGACGATCGACATCTTCTCTCAACCGCTTATTAAGACTGATCACATTTGTTGTTATATCAAATCCGCCGAGCACATTCGGTTCGTAATCTTTAAATTCCAAGCGGCTGATAATTGGACGTTTTAAAACCAAATCAGGATCCTTCAATCCAGCGGCTCTTAAGGCGTTTTTGGTAAGACCTTCCATGGTGGCGTTAATTTTTTTACCCATTGACAGTGCTGCTCTGTCAATATTGCCACCCATGGATAGGGCCTCATCCAGTTTATCGAAAGCCTTTTTTAACCTTGAATCATGTGCCAGACGATCCACAAGATCAGTAATCAAATTGTTTTTAAAATCTTTATAGTAGCGCACATAGAGATCATTCTGGTTAATCGAATTCAAGATGAATCGATAGTCTTTCATACTCGCGCCTTGTGGAGAGAAAATTTTTCCAATATGATTATCAAATGTAATATAGTCAATCGGCTTGCCGAATTTATTTTTGGGGATAACCGTGAGGAGCTCATTAAATTTTATTTCTTCCAGATCATCAAGCATCCTCATGATCTTCGAGTTGCCAGGCTGAGTTCCGTAAAAACCTTCGGCGCGTTCCATAATGTCCAGCAATTTCCATTTATAATCCAAAGGCAGATCCCTTGGAAAATGGTCCTGCATGGCATGCATATTTTCGAATAGCTGGCGTATGGCCCTGCCGTCTTCGGGGGTATAATTACGATAGCGAATACCCCCGGGGACTTTGTCTAATTCATCAATATGCCGCATTAACTCTTTTGCCGCCCGGGAATTTCCGATTTTTAATGGACTAGGCCCAACGCCTTCAACCACTCGTTTCCAATTGTCTTCGATAAACTTTTCTACAATCGCCGCGTCGTCCGAATGGCTCGAAGATGAGTTCCCGCCCCCCTTGGCCTTAAAGGAGATAAAGTAGTCATAGCCGTCGCCCTCTTTTTGCTTGCGCGAGACCACGATATAGCCATCGATCGGCTTGCCGTGCGGATCGATGGGGCGCAGCCGGTTGCCTTCTTTGGCCACGCGCCATTTGCCCTCGCTGGACCGGGCCAGCCCCTTGGCTTCGACCGCGTGCATGCCGTCGGGCAGTTGCTTGACCGGCAGTTTTTTATCGCGCACCGCGATAACAGCATCGGTGGTGCCGTCGGGCCACGCGCCGTCGGGTCCCAGCTCGTCGTCCTGCAGCCTGGCGTTTTCCCAGCGGGCCTTGGGCGGTTCGGCGGCTGCGTCCGTGCCCTGAAGCGCCGGGGTGACCGGTTTGCCGTCC
>JANQIE010000241.1 GCA_028282295.1 Desulfobacterales bacterium
CGTAGCAAGGCTACGTCGCAAGAACATGAATGGCTACGCCATTATTTCAAATTCGTGAGAACGCCGGCCTGGGCCAAAAGATGCTATTTCCGGATGGACACTATCGAGCCCTTAGTAAATCGGCTGATTACCCGCCGGGCGCAAGGAATGCAGTTGGGCGCCGGCCGTGGTCTCGGACTCAACCAACGCATCGTCGCCGATGGTGGACAGCTCATTAAGGGCCTCGCGAATTTCCTTGGATCCCTTCACATAGACTTTTTTAACCTCGGTGAATTCATGACGGGTACGCTTGAGTGAAAAGCGACCTTGGGTCTTCTTAAGATAAATGTAAACCAAATCTCGCACCGCCTGCCAGCTATCGCGACGGGTCTGGTTTTCCAGCGGGGTCAATTGATCGATATGGGTGAGATGGCGCTGGTGGAACCTGCGGGTAAAAAATCTGAGCAGTAAACTCATCCATAAAACAGACAGCAGTCCGGCAACCGCACCGCCGGCACTCGTCATGCCCACCAGATCCGCACCGGACAATATCCCGGTAAACATCAACGCCGCGACCGCGGCCCCCCCACCCAACGCACTCAACAACAAACCAAGAGCTGAAAATTTAAGTCGGAACATCAACAAGTATTTACGATAGCCATTGAGCGCTTCCAGCAAATGCGTCAGCCGCTCGCCATGGGTTTCAACAAACGACGCCAAATGATCCAACCTGTAGCGCGGCGCTTGCAAAATGGCGTTGCGCAACGCTTCACGTTCATTCTCCAAATAAGTCAAAAATCCATTATCCCGGTCAGCAGACATACGTTTGGCAATGGCGCGTTGGGAATAGGTCAGATGGATCCGGGGAATGTCCTTGCGGCCGGTCATTTGCGATAAATTCCAACACAAGGTGCCGTATACCTGCAACAGATCCGGCAGCGAGTTACATTCATCAATGCGGTTTAAAACGAACAAAACCCTATCTTCAAAGGTGCGGGCCGGCAGAGTATCGCGCAGGCTGGTATGGGCTTCACGGACAGTGCCGGCTTTGTGCGGATCAAACAATACCAACACCAGATCGGCGATCTGCGCCAAATCGCCGATCACCTCCTGATAATTGTAGCCGCGATCCCGCTCGGTAATGCTGTCGAGCATACCCGGCGTGTCGATAATCGCCAGGCTTTTCAGGAAAGGCGAATTGACCTTCTTCAAGCGAAAATGCGAGCTGAAACGCTGCCCATGCTTTTTCAAAGATTCAAAGGGATACTCCGGATCATTGAGCAAATACTTACCGTCGCGCTCATCGGTGACGCGAATCTCAGTGTTGTCATCCGAACTTTCCTCATAAGTAATCACAGTGAAGGAATCATCGGTGGGCGCCTGACCGGTGGCCTGGACTTCAACGCCCAGAAACTCATTGATCAGGGTTGATTTGCCGGACGAATAATTGCCCAGGACCAACACCAGGGGGCGCCATTTAATGTTCGATTCCAATGGAACTTCGCTATACCCATAATGCAGCGCAACCGGTGACAGATAGTCCTCCACCATTGCCAACAACTCATTACGCAGCGAATTCATATAATTTTCGCGATACATAGTATTCTCCGGCTGGCGGCTATCCACAACAACATCTTTTGCGCGATCTGTTAAGTTGGGCGGCAAGCTTGAATCTTGAAACATTATGCTATTCCTGCCATTCAAACTCACCGGCCGGCTTGATTTCGGATATAAAGTTTTACTAGTGACTCGGTAGCGGCTAAACACCTAAAGGGAACCGGCATCATCCCCACAATCAGCCGTCCATCAATTCCGTGTGAACCATTTTTGCAAAAAGGCCATCAGCGGATTGCCTCTGATCTTACGTTTGATATTCAATGCCAGTATGATTTCGCGTTCCTTATAACCCACAATCACCGTGTCACCAATCAGAATCGTCGGGAACGCCCCGGTTGGATTGATCCGTTTAATTTCTTGCAGCGTCTGAATCTGCGCCTCTTTCTCCAACAGATCCACATGGGTAAAATCGTATTTGACCTGATATTTGTCAAGCAACTGATGCACCGCTTTACAATGGCTGCACCGACTCAACGAATATACGAACACAGAGCGCGACAAACCGCCATTTCCTCCAGATTCCCGACCTTTGAGTGAATCTTCAACAACTTAGCATATATAAATATCGATCGCTACGAACTTTTCTTGAGCTTGGGTCCTTTCTCCAGCACAACCAGCACCACCGCTGAAAGAATCAAGCCACTGCCGAGATAGCCGGCCCAATTGAATTTCTCATGCCACCACACATAGGCCACCACGGCCGCCACCACCGGCTCCACCGTGGCGATGATTGATGCCCGGGACGCCTCCAGGTATCTCAGGCTGTGGTAATAGGCATAGTAAGCCCCATATGTGCAAACAACGGACAGAACGAACAAGGCGCACCAAGCCGTCGAATTTTTGGTCTGAAACTGAACCCAGGGATAAAGACCCAGTGCGCCGATGGGCAGTATGTACAAAAAAAGATTGGGTGAGCTGTAGCGGCCGGCAAAATACTTGCCGAACAGATAGTAGAGCGCATAGCAAAACCCGGCGACCAGCCCGCACAACAGGGCCATCAGGTCCAACCCGCCACCGGCGACCAGGGCCTCTTGTCCGGCGCCCAAGCTCACCCCCATCACTCCCACCAACGTCAGTGCCAGCGCGCCAATTTTGGGCAGCGTAACCGCCTCTCGCAAAAAAAAAGCCGCCATCATCACCACCCAGGCCGGCGCCGTATAAAGCAGTACTGCCGCCAGAGCCGCGCCACCCTTGGCTACGGCCAACTGGTAAGCGCCGTAAAAAAAGGTTACCCCGCCTAATCCGAAAACACAGACCGGAAGGATATCCTTTGACTCAATTTTAATTTCGCGGCGACATCCGGCATGCAGCGCAAAACAGAGCCAGGCCAAAACTGCGCGCCAAAACGCCACTTCCAGCGGCTCGAGACCCTGCTGAAACGCCAGCCGTGATATCGGCCCAATAACACCCCACAAACAAGCAGCGATGACAATACCAAGATACCCCTTTACCATCCAATCTCTCCGGTATTCGAACCTTGGCCCCTTTGGCCATACAAAAAAACAGGACCGTTTTTTTACCCGGCAGGTAAACCGATCTGCGCCGTTTGCGTCTTAGCAATTAAAAACGAATGCAGCGGATTCGTCTGCGCGCTGTTGCCTTGTGTCCATCCGGAAATAGTAGAATCCAGGCCAGAAGATACTATTTCCGGATGGACACGGCCTTAAAAAAAAGGAGCCTAACATGTATAAAAAAATTGTCAGCCTAATTGCAATCGGTTTGTTTCTAACCTTGGCCGCATGCGCTTCGGTGCCCCGTGAACGCTACAACACCCAAAAAGGCGCCCTGATTGGCGGCGGCTTGGGAGCGCTGACCGGCCAGGCCATCGGCCACAATCCCGAGTCGACCTTGATCGGAGCCGGTGTGGGTGCGTTGTTGGGATCAATCATCGGCAATGCGGTCGACCAGGACTACGAAATCGCACGCGAAGCTGCCGCAACCAACAAACGGGTCGTCTACTACGATGATCGCGGTGGCGCAGTGGAGGCGATCCCCGGTCCGAAGAATCAGAGTACCCAGTGCCGCAAAGTGACCAAACGCGTTTGGGATCGCGGTGAATTGATCAGTGAAAAAATCGAAGAAGTCTGCGAAGGTGAAAAAAACACAGATACATACTAATTCCTTCCACTGCGGTCAGATTCACGCAACCGTTGTAGGTGAACATACGGTTTGCGTAAAACGGCATAAAAGGGACCAAACCCGGCACTACCACGCGGTCTGCCCCTGTCTTGATGACCTCACATGTTCGCATAAAACACAAACGGCGGTAGAGGCTGTGATGCCATAACCGCCGTCTGCGTTGATTCAAAAAAAGATAGTGAGCAGTGCCACAATACTGTTGGCGCTCCTGACAACAGGATTTGAGGCTCTTATATGAGCTTGTCCTGACGCCCCAGGACGGTGACAGTTCCCTGGTATTTGGACCCGTGGTCACTGCTCACTGACTTTACCATTAGCACACAATCCCCAAATTTCAATCAAAAAATCGTTTTTCAAATTTTTCGCGGTAATTGAATGTCTTCTTGCCTGATGCATCTACAACAGGTCAATCCCAAGGTACCATGGCGGCCCGTCTTGGCTATCGCCGTATGTTGCCCCGCCCGGATTGACAACTCCCCAACCGATGATAAGAATTAGCCTGCTTTAGGGCTCGCATCTTAGGGCCCACAAAAGCCGGTTAATTCGAAAACAAACTTGTAAACTGCAGGATCTAAAAGGAGGAAAACCATGATTGGCGACAGACTTTCCCAGGCAATGAATGAGCAGATCAAAAACGAGTTGGAATCATACTACATCTACCTGTCGATGTCGGCCTACTTTCACAGCCTCAGCCTGGACGGGATGGGACACTGGATGCGATGTCAAGCACATGAGGAGATGATCCACGCCATGAAGTTTTTCGACCACCTCGTCGATCGGGGCGGCAAAGTCGAACTGTTGAATCTGCAACAGCTAAAAACAGATTGGTCTTCGCCGGCCGAAGCGTTTCAGGATGCCTATCAACACGAACAGTTTATCACGGGCAAAATCAACGAACTGACCACCATTGCGCGGGAAGAAAAAGACTATGCCTCCGAACCGCTTCTGGCCTGGTTCTCGGATGAACAAATCGAAGAAGAGGCGTCCACCGGCAAGATTGCCGATGAAATGACCATGATCGGTGACGACAAATCCGCGTTGTTGATGCTTGACCGCGAACTGGCCGCACGCGCCTTTCCCGCCGGTTCACCCTTGGACCCGCTTGCCTACAAAGCGGAATAAAACGGCGGCGCCCGATACAATAAAAAACAAACCGGCGGTCTGATTCGACTCAAGTCGCCGGTTTTTTTAGAATTTCAGCCGTGCAGCTATGCCGGCGGTGGCGCCGCACCGCCGCGGGCCGCGGCACCTTTCTTTTGTTTGGCGCGCAACGACTTCACCTTGGCTGGATCACGGATGGTTTTGAGAACTTCGATACTTGTTTTCAAACCGCGATTGAGCCGGCATAAATCGATTGCCATACCCGTAATCTGGGCCACCGCCTGAACAAAATTGACATCATCGATGGTAAATTCCCAGGGTTTTTCCGTATAAACCCGCAGTGCGCCAATGGCATTTTCGTGCACCACGATCGGCACCGACATGATCGATGAAATCCCTTCTTTTTGGGCCTCCTGGGGATACTGAATGCGCGGATCGTCGGACACATCGTAAATCGCCACCGGCCCTTCACTGAGCGAGTCCGCAATCGATTTAATGGCGCTCACCGGGCCCTTGTTGAGATACTCATCACTCAACCCATAAGCGGCCGCGATTTTCAACTCATCGGTCTTGCGATCAACTAAAAACAGAACACACCCTTTCACATCCAGAGCGGATTTGACCGCCTCGACCGTTACCAAAACAATTTCTTCCGGGTCGTGGGTCGAGCTGATCGCCTCGGTAATTTTTAATAATGTCTCGTAACTAATAAGTTTTTTTTCCATAACCCCTCCTTTGTAGGCACATGTTGTTTGGGGTTTGTAACAACGGAATATCGGCACCCAAATATATATAGCTAACCGGCTCAATGCGGGCACTGCGTTAGCCGTGGTCTTACGCCGTGTCGCTTTTTCGTCGGCACAACTCCCCCCGGGCGCAGCCGTTACGTATTTTTCTGCTGAAAAATGTCCCGGCGGGAACTAAGGGCTCGCGTAAAAATAATTTCACATTTTATGCGCGAGCCCTCAAATGCAAAATTTAAGAATCACCTTCATGCCGATACCTTTCGGGTATGCCTGCAAAAACACAAATATGACCCGGTGAAATCACGCCCGGCGGTGACAATCAGTGGCACACAAGACGAATATCGCCATAGCCCGACGGATTGCACCACATGTAAACGATGGCTTATGAATAACGACTGTTCGTCGAGAAGCGGCGGTATGAACAGGTGAACTGGATTTGAGCTGGTATTGTAACGTAAGTTAGGATTGTATAATGGCTTCAAAGCTTGTTGCCAGCAGCGTTGAAGATATTCATAGTATAAGCGACGCCAGCGCTGATTGTCAACATTTGTGCCGCCAGCGGTCAGAGTAACCGCATTTGGAAATTTGGGGTGCAAATCCGGCTAAAACAGCTCGATCCGGTGGGCACGGCCCACCCTGCAATCCTGCTCGGCGCAGGGTGGGCCGTGCCCACCAACTTTATCTCTGACCGTCTCCAAACACAGCCTTGATTACTGAAAATGATGCCTGAACCGGCTTGCAAAATCGCGTGGAGCTTGTTACTTTTGGCTACCGGTAAATCGCAAACACCCGAACTTGACGTTCCGGCCGTTCTCGTAATCCCGCCAATTAGGCCAACCCCGACCGGCATCTCAAGACGCACTGACAATTAACTGCCAATGCCAACAAAAAAACTAACGGAGTAACGTAAAATGAGCGACGAAAAAACCCCCGATCAATCCCCCCATGAAGAAGAAAGCTTTGCCGAAATGTTTGAAGCCTACAGCAGCGGCATGAATGAAGACGTGCAAATCGGCGATAAAATCCAGGGCAAAATAATCAGTATCGGACGCGATACGGTCTTTGTCGATACCGGCACCAAAATCGACGGCGCCGTGGACCTGGCCGAACTGCTGGACGAGCAAGGCAACATGCCGCACGAACCGGGGGATGAATTGGAATTGTACGTCGTGGCGGCCACCGAAAGCGAGCTACGACTCTCCAAAGCCCTATCGGGTATCGGCGGATTAAACATGCTCAAGGATGCGTTTGCCAACAAAGTCCCGGTGGAAGGCAAAGTCACCGGGCCCTGCAAGGGCGGTTTCAACGTCGCGGTGATGCAGCGACGCGCGTTCTGCCCGGTCAGCCAAATGGATATTGTTTACATCGAAAAACCCGAAGACTATACCGACCAGATTTACAACTTCATTATCACCCGCTTTGAGGAAAACGGGCGCAACATCGTCCTGTCCCGACGCAAACTGCTGCAGGAAGAACAAGCCAAGACGCGCCAGGCCTTCTACGAACAACTGCAAATGGAAGATGTCTATGACGGCACCATAACGCGCCTGATGCCCTACGGTGCCTTTGTCAAGCTGGCCGATGGCGTCGAGGGGATGGCGCACGTTTCCGAGCTTTCCTGGTCACGGGTTGAGAATCCGGCCGACGTGGTTGCCCCCGGTGCCGCGGTACGCGTCAAAGTCATTGGTGTTCAGGAGAGCGACAAACCGGATCAGAAAAAAATCGCACTATCAATGAAGCAAGTAGACGGCGATCCCTGGGACACCATCGATCAGCAATTCAAGCCGGGTGAAAAAGTGCGCGGTAAAATAACCCGCATGGCCGCCTTCGGCGCGTTCATTGAAATTGCACCGGGCATCGAGGGCCTTGTGCACATCAGTCAGATCAGCTACACCCAACGTATTTTAAAACCCGAGGATGTGCTCACCCGCGGCGAAACCGTCGATGTCATGATCAAGGAGATCGATCCGGTCAAACGACGCATCGGGCTGAGTATCCGCGACGCCGAAGGCGATCCGTGGTTGTCCGTCGGCGAAAAATTCACCGTCGGCCAAACCGTGGCCGGAACCATCGAAAAAAAGGAGAAATTCGGCTTTTTTATCAGCCTGGCACCCGGAATCACCGGCCTGCTGCCCAAATCCAAAATCAGCCAATCCTCACAAGCCTCCGCGCTTGAAAGCCTGCGTCCCGGTCAATCGATCCAAGTCAACATCGCAACGATCAATGCCGCGGAACGCAAAATTTCATTGGGGCCGATCGGCGAGCAAAGTGACGGCGAGGCCAATTGGCGTCAATTTAGCCAATCCGGTGACAGCGCATTCGGGGCTCTGGGTGAGAAACTCCAAATGGCGCTGAAAAAACAGAAAAAAACCTAGAACAGACAACCTGCACCCTAAAACAGAAAAACAAATACGCCCATGCCGGATCGACTGCGGGAAATCATTGCAACAGACTCAAACGGAAAGCGGGAAGGTATCTACGCCCTTTGCTCGGCGCATCCAATGGTGTTGGCCGCGGGCATGCGCCAGGCCATCGACGACGACACGCCCCTGTTGATCGAAGCCACTGCCAACCAGGTCAACCAGGACGGCGGCTATTCCGGTCACACTCCGGCCGAATTCAAGGCCCGACTTGCCGCCCTGGCCCGCGCCGAAGCATTTCCACAGCAACGGTTGCTGCTCGGCGGCGATCATCTCGGTCCCCACATCTGGCGTGGCGAGACCGCTGAAAAAGCCATGGTCAAGGCAATGGCCATGGTCACGGCATATGTACAAGCCGGTTTTGCCAAACTGCACCTGGATACGGAGCGGTGTTGCCGGGATGATCCCCAAACCGCAGACGGCCAACTGCCCCTGGAACTCACCGTCCAGCGCACTGTGGCCCTTATCCGCACCGCCCAAGACGCGCTCCCGGACAATGCGCACCCACCGGTGTATGTGATCGGCTGTGAGGTCCCCTATCCGGGTGGCGGTGTCAAAAGGACCGGCATAACCCCGGTGCCTCGCCTGGCGCATATGCTGCAAATGACCCGCCGGCAGCTTGAAGCCCTGGGCATGGACACCGCGGCGGAAAGAATCATCGCCGCGGCCGTGGGCAGCGGCGCTGATTTTGGCGATAACCGGGTAAGCGCCTACCAGCCCCACGCCACACGGGAACTGCAACAATGGGCTGCCCGGGAAACAGTAACACTGGAAGCCCACTCCACCGACTACCAATTACCGCAAAACCTGGCGACAATGGTGCAGCACGGTTTTGGTATATTGAAAGTCGGCCCCTGGCTGACCTTTGCCCTGCGGGAAGCCCTGTATGCTCTGGCGGCCATTGAAGCAAAATGGCTGCAAAGCGACAAAGCCGTTACGCTTTCAAATCTACGCCAGGTGCTGACCACGACCCTGCGGCGCGAGCCCGCCCACTGGGCCGCATATTACAGCGGTACCCCGGAACAAATCCAAATGCCCCTGGAATATGGCTATCTGGACCGACTGCGTTACTACTGGACACACTCCGCAATTGCCGGGGCGGTTGAACAGTTGATTCAAAACCTGAGTCGCGCACCGATACCGTTGCCCCTTTTAAGCCAGTATCTGCCGGCACAATACAACGCAATCCGCAACGGCACGCTAACGCCGGCACCTGTTGAAATGATCCGGCACAAAATCCGAACAGTGATCGACATCTATGCCCGCGCGTGCCGGCTGAAATAACAAACAACACCATTGGTTATAATGGGGCGCTTTGTGCTCAAAAAAAATATGCAATCCAAAACCCAATGTGTTAAGATCGCCCTTGTTCTTACCCCAAACATCCCCGAAGCGAAACGATAGCGATGAAAGGAGCAAAGCATGCCTTTTCAAAAATCGATTTTTGCGCTTACCATTATAGTTATAACCACCCTGCCGGCATACGGCGTTGAATTCGGTGTCCGGGGACAGTACTGGGCCCCCACAGTGACCGGCGACATCAGCGTGGACGCCGGCGGCATCGAAGGTACCCGACTCGACCTGGAAGACGACCTGGACATCGAAAACGAGGGCTTTCCCGGCGCCGAGGTATTTGCCAGCATCGGCAACCACCAGCTGAGCCTGGGCTACTACAAAGCCAGAGCCGACGGAGATGCCACGTTGGCCTTCAATTTCACTTTTAACGGCGAAACATTCACCGCCAGCCAACCGATCAGCAGCGAATTAGAATATGACGTCTGGGATTTTCAGTATCGCTGGGATGCGATCAACGTGGATACCATTTTAGCCGGCGTGTCCATCGGCCTGATCGGCCGGGTCCAGGTTTACGACGGTTCGGTCGAAATCGAATCCGCCACCGTGAACGAGAGCGAAGATTTCACCATCCCGATCCCCATGGCCGGGCTGGGTTTGAATTTCGGTATCCTGAAAGAAATGCTCGAGGCTCGTGTGGCTGCCACCGGCATGGGTTACGGCAACGGCACCATTTTTGACGGTAAAGCCGAATTGGCCTTCACGCCCCTGCCGTTTGTCGCGGTTGAGGGCGGCTACCGCTATTTTTTGATCAACGTCGATGAAGACGACATCGATTTCGATTACGTCAATGCCGGTCCCTTTGTCGGCATTTCACTCAGTTTTTAAACCGCCAAACGGCAACCTGAAATTCGGCGACAACGCATCCTTTTTTTTTGCGAGCGCCCACATCATATCTTTCTATTTTTCATAACAGATTAAAATTGTTCCATTTTTAAACCACTTTCCACAAGCCTACCTTTTCGTAAACCTTTGAAATAACCACTCGTCTAAAGGGGCAAAACCGAACACAAAAAGGAGGTTTTGCCATGACATTCAGAAAAATCAGCCTAATGGTTACAACACTTTCCGCGTTTTTGTTAACCGCCGGGGTTGCCCTGGCCCATGACGACTTTCGACAACGCAAATTCAACCAGCATCAACGCATCAAACAGGGTCTGCACAGCGGCGAACTGACCCACCACGAGTATAAACATCTGAAAAAGGAGCAGCGGCGAATTCGCAAAACCATCCGCCGGGCCGGACACGACGGTTACATCTCACGCCGTGAAGCACGGCAAATCCGCTACATGCAGCGCCGGGCCAGCAAAAACATCCGCTGGGCCAAGCACAATCGCCACAAAAGGCACTACGGTCACAGCCTGCGGGATTTCGACCGGTACCATGACGGCGCCGATCGTTACCGGCACCGCAAAAAACACCATGGCCACAAATACCATGGTTATAAACACCAGGCGGTGCCGTACGGCCACCACAAAAAGCATGACCGGCATATCCGTTATAAAGTCAAATCACACGATCCGGGCTGGTCCATCAGCTTTTCGACCTCGAGCCACTGGTAAGCCTTAAACGCCAAGGCACCCTGATGCCGTCAGGCATCAGGGTGGGCAATACTTGTAAACGTGACAGCCGCCGTGTTATGAAAAACAAACGCTGTCACTTTTTAACCGATTGAACTATAGGAAATTTTTGAAAAATTCGGTTAACTCGTGTCCATCCGGAAATAGTAGATTTTGGTTCAGGCCAAGGCCGCAGCGAATTTGAAACCGCAGGCGTAGCCTTGCTACGTCGAGGATGTCAAATTCGTGAGAACGCCGGCCTGGACCAAAAGATGCTATTTCCGGATGGGCACTAGCTCGCTGACGCCCACTTCCATCAAGGCCCTCAAAGGGCCGGAAAGCAGATCGGTGTTTCAAAAAGCCACCAAGGTTGCCCAATCCGCTGATCGACCATACGGCTGCGGTGCCGCCAAAAAAAGTCCGGCGCAACACGCTTACAGTGACACTGATCTGGTTGCGCGGGCGATAGAAGACAACCCCTGGGCCAAGGAGCAACTTGTCCGGCGCTATCAGGAAAAAGCTTACGCCCTGGCGTATCACATGTGCGACCAGAACGCCGAAGTTGCCGAGGAAATGACCCAGGAAGCATTCCTGAAGGTCTTTCGCAACTTGAGCAAATTTCAGGGCCGGTCCTCCTTCTACACCTGGCTTTACCGCATCGTGGTCAACACCTGCCTCGATAGGCGCAGGCGCCGCCAGCGACGCAGCAAATTCCGGGGCTTTTTAAAAACACACCGCGCCGATGGGGAGCCGGATGACCGCACCTTGGAAGATCAACCAGACCCTGGCTTTGCCAGTGATCCGTTCACAAATCTCAAAGGCAAACAGATTACACGGGACCTGAAACGTGCTTTGGAAAATCTGGCCCAACAGCAGCGGACAGTATTTCAGCTCAAAGTTTTTAACGAATTGAGTATCGCCGAAATCGCCAAGATCATGCAATTATCCGAAGGGACGGTGAAAAGTCATTTATTCCGGGCCACACGCGCCTTGCGCGAGTCGCTCAAAGACTGGGCCAACGCATAGCAACAAGGGAGACGAGCAACTATGAAAGCATGTCCTGATCAATACGAAAAGCTAATGTTGGATGTGCACAACGAATTGAGCCCTCGGGAACAGGCTGAATGGCAAGCGCATCTGGCACATTGTTTGGGATGTCGAACCGAACACAGTGCGATGAAAAAAATGTTGCGCGATGTCTGCGATCAGATCCCCGCAGCCACCCTCGCACCGGACCGGGCCGACAGCATGACCCGTAACATTTTAACCCTGACAGCCAAACCGTCGGGCGGTTGGTGGCGCAAATGGCTGGGCCGCGCCACACCGCGCTGGATACCGGCCCTGGCCACAGCATCGGTCTGCTTGATTATGCTCACCTGGTTCGGTTATACCGTTATCAAACCGACCGGCGTGACCAACACCGGCGGGGTAATTACAGCACAAATTCCAAAAGAAGATTTGGAAATCATCAACAATCTATACCTGCTAAAGGAGATGGATGCACTGAACAAACTGGTGCAAGCCGTCGATTTTTACGAATACGGCCCCCCCAAGCCCCATGACCTGCTCGAAGGGGCCGGCCCCCGGAAACAAGCGAAAGGATATGTGTAAATTGTTGCGACGACCGACGAGACAATGGCTGACGGGCATGATTCTGTTCCTTCTTTGCTGCATGGCGGCCAAGCCCGCCATCGGTTCCACGCCGTTGCCCGCCGGTCTCGAAAACGCCTTCGCGGATGAACAGCTTTTTACCGTCCCCCGGCTCCCGGAGCAATACGCCAAACGCAAACTGACCCCCGAAGAAAAAGCCCGCCTTGAAAAGTACAAATCGCTGACCCCCGAACAACGCCGTGAATTGCGCAACCGAATGAAAAAATACAAGCAGATGTCCCCCTTGGAAAGAGAATTGTACCGCCGACGTCTGATGCAGTGGCAAAACATTCCACCGGAAAAACGCAAACGGCTCAAAAACAAACTCGAACACTGGGACGACCTTAGCCCGTCCGAACAGGAACAAATCCGGCAACAATTCAGGTGATCACCATGATGCGACAACTTTTCGCGGTAACCTTGACCGTTATCGCCCTGGGCATGAATGCCTGCGGCAAAACCGAAGAGCAAGCGCCTGAAAAAGGCCCTATCGAACAAATGACCGAGGAGGTCGCCGATGAGGCCGTGCGCCGCATCCAGACGCCGATCCGCCAGGCCCGCGACCTGCAGGAAGACAGCCGGGAGCGTCTGGACGACATGGAAGAACAGACCGAAGAATAACCATCCCCTTACCCTTCGAGCTCACCCAAACGACGACACAACCGCTGAGCGCGCAGCCTTGCGATTTCAAAACGATCTTCGTCGGTCAGGACGTGATGCCGCCCCACCGGCAATATTAAGAAATAGAGCGACTGAAAAAGAAAAAACAACCAGACCGTCAAAGCCCACATATCTACCGAGCGAGGGTATACAAACAACAACGCCAAAACCGGCCCGCCACCCAACAGCAGCTCAACCCACAAACATAACCAACCGCCCGCCAACGGATTCATCTGAGTTCGCAACCACCCGACTGCAACGACACACAGGATAAAAAAACCGATTGTCGTCGGCGCGCTCACAGCACACGCCAGGAGCAGCACAACCGGCAGCACCAGCGACTGAGCCGCACCCTTTGACCATACCCCCAGCAATAGCAGATAACCGGTAAGGCCGCACCAAATCAAAAGCCGCACAACCAAAGCCAAAGGCAGCACCGGCACAAACACCGACACCAAAAAAATCATTCCAACCGCACCGCCAAGCCCGCACAAAACTGTGATGACCAACATATAGGTAGTACTTCGCATAATACTATCCCTGAATTAATCCGAACCGCCGAGGGAGTTTTGACATCACACCAGCCGAATGCAGCCCAAAGGCTTGTAAAAAAATAATTTCACATTTTATGCAAGCCTATAACCAATCCCCCCCAACCGTTCATCCATATATTAACCCGGCAATAAAATACCATTAAAATTGTGATTCCGGCGAACGCCGGAATCAAGCGTCAATTCTGGATGCCGGATCAAGTCCGGCATGACGAAGGTTTGTTTAATTAGCCGCCGGTTTAATAAAATGCAAACCAACCTTAATGCTTAAATCCCAATTCATAATTCTTAATTGCCCCCTCTATGGTGTCAACGACCGCTGCCCCTTATACCCCTGGTATTGCAGTTTCTTGGCGGCTTTCTTCTGCTTCATCGCCGCTTCCGGAGCCGGTCCGGCGAAACTGTCATTTACAACCGCTTCGAGTTCACGCACTTCGACTTCCAGGTTCTGCTGCACTTTAGCCGATCCCACACTGGCGTTGGCTGCCGTCTGATCCTGCTGATACGTCCGAATCCGCTGCAGCGCTTTTTCTTTCCGGCCGCTCTTGATGTCGGCCGCCACCTCGTTTTTCAAACGACTGTAATCGTTTTTGAGCACTTTATCTTCCCAGGCGTCTTTCTTGATCGACGACATCACCTGACGCCGCTCCTTGACACAGGCGACCTGAAAGTTGCGGGGGATTTGAACCTGATGGTCCTGATCCTTGCTCGTGAAATCGACCTGCAGATTGCCCAGCGCCCGGCTTACCGCTTCATGGGTGGGAACCTTGAACGTCAGGAACAACTGGCGGGATTGCCCGCTGTGCAGATTGCCCGGATAGAAAACCGCTTGCGAACCTTTTTGGCTGATGGGATAGCCGGCCGCGTCAACCAGTTGCACCCCGTCGGTGAGCGTCATCCGAACGGCCAACTTGGACGCCACGGCATTGCGAGCCGTTTGAAATTCCTTTTGAAAGACTTCGGCAAAGGCGTTGGCGTTTTCCAGGTAGTAATAGTTGCCGGCGCCGTGATCAGCAATCAGGGCCATGAGTTGTTCGTTGAATTCGCTCCCGACACCGGCGGTGCTGACACCGAATTCACCACTGATGGCCCGGCCGGCCAGTTGGGCCAATGCCATCGGTGCCGTCACCCCCCGGTTGGCCAAACCATCCGAAATCAACAAGACACGCCCCGCACGACCACTGCCGCGCACCGCCTGCATCAGATCGAGCCCGGTTTGCAGCCCACCGCCCAGGTTGGTGCTGCCTCCGGCGGCCAGCCGGTTGAGTTGTTGTTTAAAAAGACGCCGGTTTGCAGGGGTTACCGGCAACAAGACGCTATGGGTAATCACGCCGTCGGCGTAGGACACCAGCGCCAGCCGGTCGCGGGCCGTTAGTTGATCCACAAGTTGAACCGCGGCCTGCCGGGCCTTTTGAATCTTGGCGCCTTGCATCGAGCCGCTACGATCCAAAACGACCACCATGTCCACCGGCTGGGCCGCGGTTTCCGGCACCAGCACTTCGGCAGCGGTCAAATCGAGTTGCAGCGTGACCCGCCCGTCGGACTCATAGAGCACTTTATCCTGCACCAACCGGGCCGTCACCGTTACCGGAATCCCCTCGGCCGCCCCGGCCCCGGAAGACCGGCCGGACGCGTTAAAAAAACCGGCAACACGGCTGGAATAGGCCATGACCGCAAAGGTGAATAAAATCAAGGTAACGATCAGAAGAATTTGAAGGTGTTTTGATTGCATGGATTTGCTCCTTTGGCTAGGGGTTTAAATTGATTGCCTCACCAGTATCTATTGCGAATTGTAACTGCCCGGCACCGAAAGACAATTCAAAGAAAAGCAAAATCCAAAGAGGTGTAATTTACATAAGTTTTACTTTGCATGCGGGGTTCTCTGCGCTAAGATGCTGCTAAGGGCTCGCGCAAAAACAATTCGTGTCCATCCGGAAATAGCATCTTTTGGCTCAGATCGGCGTTCTCACGAATTTGACATCCTCGACGTAGCTAGACTACGCCTGCGGTTTCAAATTCGCTACGGCCTTGACCTGAACCAAAATCTACTATTTCCGGATGGACACTAATTCTCATTTTTGCGCGAGCCCTGAATTTCAAACAAACAACGGAGAAACGACACGATGCCCGCACCCAAAGCAAAAATTCTGATAGTGGAAGACGACCCGGCCATTCTCAACGGTCTGCTCGATGTCCTGGTGTTCAACGGGTATGCCGCCGAGGGCGTGCCGGACGGCGGACGGGGATTGGAGCAGGGCCTGGCCGACCACTACGATCTGATTATTCTGGACGTGATGTTGCCCACCATGGACGGTTTTGCGATTTGCCGCGCTCTGCGGACCCGCAAACCGGCCCAGGCCATCATGATGCTGACCGCCAAGGGCGCGGAAGAAGATGTGGTCACCGGTTTCAAGGCCGGCGCCGATGATTATGTGAGCAAACCGTTTTCGTTGCGTGAGCTGATGGTGAGAGTGGAGGCGCTTTTGCGCAGGGCCGGCAAGCACCCGGCCGATGCGCAGGTATGCACCCACGGCATTGTGTTTGATGGTAAAACCCTGCGGGCCAATGCGGCTGAAGCAGTGGTTGAACTGACCCGGCGGGAAATGGACATCATCGCCTACCTGCACCGCCACAAGGATCGCATCGTCAGCAAAGGCGAACTTCTAACCGAGGTGTGGCACTATGCCGACGCCAATATCGAAACCCGCACGGTCGACATCCACATGCTCAAACTGCGCAAGAAAATCGCCGCCCTGGTCGACCAGAAACCCGTAATTCAAACCATTCGAGGCGAAGGCTACCGTCTGGAGCAACCGGCATGAAACGTCTCAAATGGTATCTGCTGATCTTTTTCGCCGCGCTGGCCATTCCGCTGGCGTATGTCACCTTGCGCACCTACGCCGGCTTGCAACAGGAAGAAAGCGCCAAGCTGCGCTTTTTCGCCGATACCCTGTTCGATCAAATGGAACGCGAACTCACCGCCATGGTTTTAAAAGAAGAAGCCCGCGCGGTGGACGAATACAACTACACCTACATCCCCGACGACCCGTCACAGGCCCGGCAGGATCGCCGTTCGCCCCTGTCCTGGTTGCCGGGCGTGCCGTACATTCTGGGCTATTTTCAAAACAACCCGGACGGCTCGTTTCAATCGCCGTTGATAACACCGCAGCGCCCCCTGTCCAAGGATCGCCGGCAAATCGTGGCCCGCCTGGAAAATGCCAATCAGCGGTTCAACGCCAAACGTTACCGGATCGCCGCCCGGATCCGTCCGCCCCCCCAGGCCCCCCTCGAAAAAGAAAAGACGGTCAAAAAGGAACAAAAGGACCGGTTTGCCGACAAATACCTGAAACGGCCGCTACGGTCCCAAGCCAAAACACGTCTGGGGCAGAAGGAAAAACGGATTGAGCAGATCACCCTGAGTCAGGCTAAAAACATTGCCAGACAGGCACTGTCAGAAAATGAGCCGGTTGCCGCCCCCATGGTTGCCCAAGCCGAAGAGGCGCCCGCGGACATTGTGCTCGAACGCCTGGAAGCCAAATCGGCGAAGCAAGGTCGGCGCTCCCCGTCGCCGGCGGCGGGATTTCAATCAGACCGGCGCCAAATCAACGCTAAAACGGATGGGGGGTATCTTCAGTTTCAAGCGGAAGTCGCCCCCTTGCAGGCGGTATTTATCAACGATGACGAACTGTTTGTGTTCCGGCGCATTGTGATCGACAGCCGGATTTACCGCCAGGGCTTTATCCTGCTGATGCGCCCTTTTTTGCAACATCTGGCCGAAACTCACTTTGCCCTGGAACCGATGGCGCAGTTTACCGAACTGCGCCTGAACGTTCTGAACCAGACCCGGACCAACACCCTGGTGCGCGCCGGCCGCCCCTCGAATCTGCCCGAGTTGGCCCTGGAGCGTGTTTTTCCGCCGCCGTTCGCTTTCTTGAGCGCCGTGATCCGGTGCGACCGCATTCCACCGGCCACCGGCCGCCAAACCCTGAACATCATGGTGGCCGTGCTGGCCGGTGTGCTGTTGCTGGGCCTATTGGCCATCTACCAGAGTGTGCGCACCGTGGTCGATCTGTCCGAACGGCGCTCACGGTTTGTCTCTTCGGTAACCCATGAACTGAAAACACCGCTGACCAACATTCGCATGTACATCGAAATGCTGGAGCAGGGCATCGCCCGTGATCCACAAAAAGAGCAGGACTACCTGCAGATCCTGGGCGCTGAAAGCACCCGCCTGTCACGCTTGATCCACAACGTGCTGGAACTGTCCCGCCTGGAGAAAAAGCAACGGCCGGTCGATTTGAAACCGCACCGGTTCGAGCAGGTCGTGGCCGAAATCCAGGCCCTGATGGGCGCCAAGCTGACTAAGGAAGGCTTTACCTTGAAAACCGATATCGCCGACGGCCCGCCGTTTAAATTCGACCGGGAGATCATGTTGCAGGTGTTGATGAACCTGATTGAAAACAGCCTCAAATTCGGCCACACCGCCCCGATCCGGCAAATCACCCTGAGCCTTGAGCGGCGTTCGCAAAACGTGCAAATCGCCTTGTCCGACACTGGTCCGGGGATTCCCAAAAAGGCGCTCAAGAAAGTATTCGACGATTTTTACCGCGCCACCCAGGACCGCTCGCAACGCATCGGCGGTACCGGTATCGGGCTGGCGCTGGTCAAAAAATACGTCACCGCCATGGGCGGCAACGTCAGCGCCGTCAACAACGACGGCCCCGGCTGCACGGTCAGGTTAACTTTTGGGTCACGGAAAAAATAAAATAATCCCAATCAATGCAGCCGTTTTTGCCGCATCCGCGCCAAACCGGGTATGACAGTGGTCAGACTTCGCGGTGTTTCGCCTTTGGCTTTGACGTACAGACTCAGGGTCACCCGGTGACGATCGAACAACACCATAAAGCCCCTCAGAATGGCCGAGGCATTCTGATCCGTGCCCCCTTTCGATCCCTGTGATCCATCCATCCGCTGCGAATGCAAAACCGCCTGCAACACCGCGCGCACTTCCGGCATCAGGCCCCGGGATGTCAACAGCGCGTCCAGTTCCATAAATTGATCCAAACTATAAGCCCGAACCACGCTTTTAAGCCGGGCGACGGAAGTATGCGGTTTGCCGAAGTACCCCAGTGCTCTTATATTACTGCAATACATGGATGCGTTCCTTTCCTGTTCACGATCATAAGTGGTAAATAATTAAAGCTCGGCGACTGTCCGGCCGATAAAGGTCTTAGGTCGCGTGTGCAGACACAATCCCTAAGGCCGGGCAAACACGCACACGCAACATCGTAAAAGCCCATTTAGCAACAATTTAGCATCGGGTTTTGACAGATCCGGTCAACAGCATTTTTTTTTAATGAACACCAATTAGAATCCGGTCGCGGGGACGCATCGTGTACCGCAGGCATGATTTGCCCGCATCATTTCAATCTAAAATCGCAGTAATCAAAGCGGAAGAAATAAACGTGACAGGCCGTTACAAGTCTGAAAATTCGGAGAGCAGGGCGTTTGAACGTTACGAAATGGGATTTAAATTGATCGTCGATGGGTCTACCCCCGAAGGGCGGCAATTTACCGAAGAAACCATCTTGCAGGATATTTCCGGTGAAGGCGCCAAGTTTTCAACCCAACTGCCGACCAATTATTTTGCGGGGCAAACAATTGCAATGACGATCTACCTGCCCGCTGCGGGTAATGTGCGGGCGAATATGTCGACCCAGGGCCGGGTGATCCGCGTCGAAACACGAAAGGCCAGAGGGCCGGCATCAAACGGACCGGGACGGTATGTGGCCGTGAGGCTGGACACCCCGCTGCAATTCGAAACAGCAGCGGATGATCAAGCGCAAGTCGACGGCTGAAGGTGATGAATTGCTCAAGCAAATCTTCAAAAAAAGAGGTCGTATGCGAACCAAATACAACACTTACAACAGCTTTTCAGGAAAAACACGGGCCAGCTTGTCGCTGTTGGGCATTATCCCGTTTTTGCTGGTGGTGTATTTATTTGTCATCGAAAGAATAAACCTGACGGAAACAGCGGTGCTTTTCTCGGCCTTTGCATTGCTGTCGATTCTCTTCGGCTTCATGATAATCCGCCGGTCCGCCGATCAACTGGGGAATCTGGCCAAACTCACCGCCGCAATGGAATCCAATGGAAAATGGGAACCGTTGCACATCAATGCCGATCAGGAGATGACCGACATTGCCGACAACTTTAATTCAATGCTCCGGCAACTCGAATCGAGCAATCGCGAGATCAAGGAACAGGGCATCCAATTAATGCGTTATGCGCGCGATCTGGCCCTGTCCACGGAAAGAGCGCGCAAAGAAGAAGAAATCCGCAACCGACTGAGCCGTTATGTCGGCAAAAACCTGGTTGATATGCTCGTCAATTCCCAGGAAGGCGTCCTGATCTCCAACGAGCGCAAGGTGGTGACATTGCTGTTCGCGGACATCCGGGGGTTCAGCACCATGGCGGAAAGGATGCAGGCCGAAGATGTCGTGGCCATGCTCAATCAGTTTTTCGGCACCATGGTCGACATTGTTTTCAGCCATAACGGCGTGTTGGACAAATTCGTCGGAGATCAGATCATGGCGGTGTTCGGCTTGATTTCCGACGACGGCAGCGCACCGCAGGATGCCGTCCGGGCGGCGATCAAAATGCAGGAAGCGGTCCAGGACCTGATGCGAATCCGCACCAAATGCGGTTTGGAAACATTCAAGATCGGTATCGGCATCAACACCGGGTCCGCCATCGTTGGCAATGTGGGGTCGGAAAACCGCATGGATTACACCGTCATCGGCGACAGCGTCAATACGGCGGCGCGACTGGAAAAAATCGCACGGGGCGGCGAAATCATCATCGGCGCCAAAACCTACAGCCAAATCCGGGAGATCTTCAAAGCCGTCAAGCGCGGCCAGGTTTCGGTCAAGAACAAATCCGAAAAAGTTCTTTGCTATCAAATTGTCACTCAAACAATGAACGCCGACGGTATCGCCAAACCGCTTCAAAACTAGAAATTCACATTCAGGGCTTGCGCAGCCAAACATTCTTATTGCCCGTCAATGTGGTCCTTGACAAGGACCATCCGGCATTCCATTATTCGATTATAATCGCTCGTCAGCACCATCAACTCATTACGCTTCCAACAAACACCAACGCGCCGCGACGCCCGGAAGACAATCCAAGGTTGAACCACGCGGGAAAATACGCATGATGACCGACGCCATCGCCACCACAACGCTGTTAAAAAAACAGCCGCACCCCCAACAACCGCAGTCCGCGCCGGCGCAACCGGACGCTGAACCAAAGGATGCGAAGGCGCCCGGTCACGAAGACCTGCTGCTGTGCAGGCAATGCCGGGCCATCATCACCCGGCCTTCGGACCGGATCGACATTGACGGTGCGCACATGCATACGTTCGCCAACCCCATGGGCATTGTGTTCGAAATCGGGTGTTTCCGGTCCAGCCCCGGCTGCGGGCACGTCGGCCCCACCAGTGACGAATTCGCCTGGTTCGCCGGATATAGCTGGCGGATTGCCATATGCGGCCAATGCCGGACTCATCTGGGATGGCTGTTTATCTCCACCAGCCGGGATCAGTTCCATGGCCTGATTCTGGATCGCCTATTGCTCTCTGCACTGCAATAAACCGCCCCGATTATCCCGCGTCGATCTACCTTTCCCCCCTTTTTTATACACCCCGGACCCTGCCACCAAAACCCGCCAGTCGACTCAAGAAAACGTTTCGCAATACCGAACTATTAAAGGAAGCGCCGCAATTCGGCGGTCGTCATGTACCGCTACGTCCGTAACCAGGCGCACGTGACCGTGCATGACAATCTTGCAAAAAAAGAAGGTGTCGCATGCATATTATGTTTGAACCCACCGGCAGTATAAACGGATTACAGCAGGCGATCACGGCGATGCTTGCCGACCACAAGCCCGCAAGCCTCTGCTTATTTGCCTGTGATGCAAATCATTTCACCCCGCAAAACGTCGATCCCATACTTAAAACGATTTCACGCCCCGTCTTCGGGGGCGTTTTCCCGGCCATCATTCACGGCCCGCAGAAACTGGAAACCGGGACCCTGGTTCTCGGCTTGGAAGATTCCGTCGATTACCAGATCGTTCCCGGCCTGAGCAAACCGGACATCGACTACGAACAGTTGATCGACGACAAATTCTGCTCCGCGGCGCCGGTCCCGACCATGTTGACCTTCGTTGACGGCCTGGCTCAGCGAATCGGCTCGTTTATCGAAGCGCTGTTCAATGTCTTTGGTCTGGATTTAAATTATATCGGTGGCGGTGCCGGCTCACTGAGCCTGGAAAGCAAACCATGCCTGTTTACCAATCAGGGCCTGATCGGCGATGCCGCCCTTCTGGCACCCCTGAATCGTAAAAGCGGTGTGGGTGTGTGTCACGGCTGGCAATCGATCAGCGGCCCTTACCGCGTCACCGAATCGGATCGCAACGTCATCAAAACCTTGAACTGGCAACCGGCCTTTGAGGTCTACCGCCAGGCGGTGGAACCGCACGCCCGGCGCAATTTCGATGAGACCGATTTTTTCGATATCGCCAAAGCCTACCCCTTCGGCATCGCCAAAATGGAAGCCGAACGGGTCGTGCGCGACCCATTGATGTTAGGTGACCAAAACACACTGATCTGTGTCGGCGAGGTACCGGAAGGTTCCTTTGTCGATATACTCAATTCACAGCCCGATGATCTCATAGACGCCGCCGGCAAAGCCCTGGCCCGCAGCCGCAATGCCTACGGCGACACCAGGGACAATACAATCGGATTGTTTATCGACTGCATCTCCCGTGTTTTGTTTCTGGGCACCCGCTTTGAGGAGGAGATCGCCGCGGTCCATGGCGAAGACCGACCGTTGATCGGCGCCTGCACCATCGGTGAAATCGCCAACAGCGGCAACGACTACCTGGAGTTTTTCAACAAGACCTCGGTGGTGGCGATTCTGGAGGATCAATGAATCAGGATCTCATTCAGATCCAGATTTTTTATGAAATCGCCATGTCCATCGGCAACAGTCTCGACCTGCGGCAGATGCTCAAGGAATGCATCGGAACCTACCTGCGCAAACTCAACTGCCTCGCCGGCATGGTATTCGAGCAGACCGTTGCCTCGGACCTGCATGAATGCTTTGAACCCCAATTCACCATGCCGGTCAACCTTAAACGCAACCCCGCCTACCGGCACATCATCGACCTGCTGCCCGACAGCGAATCGCAACAGCCCCTCAACGCCTTTTGGGCCGATCTGCCGCAACACCACGAAGATGACAACGGCACGCACTTTTACATCATGCATCTGCCCCAGTACGGCTTGCTGGCCTTGGTCAAACGGGGCAAGCCCTTTGGTCATGAAACCCTCCGGTCGCTCATCCTGGTTAATGAAAAACTGGCCCGCGCCTGTCGCGCCTGCCGCAGTAAGCAGCAGGTACTCGATATCAATGCCCAGCTCAACAAGGAAATCGCCGACCGGCACAAAGCCGAGCAGAGCGTACTCGAAGCCCACAACCGGCTGGAGAAAATCTTCGACAGCATCGACGCCGATATTTATGTGGCTGATATGCAAACCGGCGAAATCCTGCTGATGAACCAAAGCATGCGCAAAAGTTTCAACGCCGACATGACCGGTCAGATATGCTGGCAAGCATTTCGTCACAGTGACGACCGCTGTGCCCACTGCACCAATGATCAATTACTCGACGAAAACGGCAGGCCCAAAGGTGTAATCGCCTGGCAATGCCAAAACCCCGTCAACAATAAATGGTATGCCAACTTCGACCGGGCCATCCGCTGGCATGACGCGCGTTATGTGCGGTTGCAGATCGCCACCGACATCACCCATCAAAAGCAGGTGGAAGCCCAACTGCGCAAAAGTGAAGAACGCTACCGCACCATCGTCGAAACCATCGAAGACGGCTATTACGAAACCGATGCCCAAGGCCGTTATACCTACTGCAATCAGGCCCTGTCCGATATCCTGACAATGAGCCGTCACCGCTTGATCGGCCGCAACTGTTTCGAGTTCATGCCGCACAAATACGCGGACGAATTGCGGCAAAAAATAAAAAACTATTCGCAAGACACGCCTACCACCAAAACCTTCAGTTGGACCTTCACCCTTAAAGACGACACCAAACGCTACCTCGACACCTCCATCACCCCGATTGCCGACACGGACGGGACCGTCACCGGCTACCGCGGCGTGACACGCGATATCACCGAAAGTAAACTCATCGACGAACTGCACACCGCCAAACTTGCTGCTGAAAAGGCCAATCGCGCCAAAAGCGAATTTCTGGCCAACCTGAGTCATGAAATACGCACACCGATCAACGGCATTATCGGCATGAATGAACTGGCCATGGAAACCAACATCGACGATTATCAGCGGCGCATTCTCAACACCGTCGATTCCGAAGCCAACGCACTGATGGAATTGGTGAACAACATTCTTGATTTCTCCAAAATCGAGGCCGGTAAATTCAATCTCGACACCATGACCTTCAACCTGGTCCGGTTGATCCGGGAAATCAAAAACAGCATGGGGCTACGGGCCGGCAAAAAAGGTCTCAATTTCAAAGTGATCCAGGATAAAAACCTGCCGCAACGGCTCATCGGCGATCCAGGACGTTTGCGCCAGATCCTGACCAACCTGACGACCAATGCGCTCAAGTTCACCCACAACGGACATATCCACATCGTTATCGAACAAACAGCCCAAGCCGGTCAAACCGTGACCCTGCGATTTAAGATCGAAGACACCGGCATCGGCATTGCTCCGGAAAAACAACAACTGATTTTTGACAGCTTCACCCAGGCCGACGGCTCAACGACCCGTAAATACGGCGGCACCGGTTTGGGAACAACCATCGCCAAACAATTGACCGAGATTATGGGCGGACAAATCGGGGTCGAGAGTCACCCCGGCTTGGGAAGTGTCTTCTGGCTGGAAATTCCCTTTGAAATACCGCCCGGCAGGCGTTCGCACATAAATCCGTTACGAACAAGCGATCTGCGTGACAAAAAATGCCTGGTGATCAGCGAGCGGGAAGCCGACCGTATTGCAGCCGCGCATATGCTCCAAAGCTGGGGCTGCCAGACGCATCCGGGCGAAGTCCCGGAAAAAATATTGCAACAACTCATCGACGCGCAGCAATCGAACCAGCCATTTGATCTGATATTTATCGATTTCAACTCAGCCAAATCCGACGGCTTCGCGTTGGCCCGCCAGATCCGCTCTGACCAGCGACTGCGGCAAACACCGATCGTTTTGTGTGTAACCGGTGGTCACCGGGGCGACGGCCAACGATGCCGCGACATCGGCATCGAAGCTTACCTAAGCAAACCGCTACGGCCCGGCGAAATACAAAACGCCATCAAAACCGTCCTGGCCCAGGCGAGCGCCGGTGAACCGCACAATCGCTACGAATTGGTTACCCGCTATACCCGGACCGGACCGGCCCGTCACAATGTAAGCATTTTGCTTGTTGAAGATTACGCCACCAATCAACAGGTGGCCCTGCATCACCTGTATAACGCCGGCTATCAAATCGATTTGGCGGAAAACGGCAAACAGGCCGTGGACGCCTGGCAAAACAAGCACTACGATATGATTTTCATGGACATCCAAATGCCGGTGATGGACGGTTACGCAGCCACCCAAAAGATCCGTCAAATCGAGGCAAAGGTGCATGCCAAATACGAAAAACACGAATATTGCCGTATTCCGATCATCGCACTGACCGCCCATGCCTTGCAGGACGACCGTGACAAATGCCGGCAAGTCGGCATGGACGACTATATGTCCAAACCCCTCAAACGCGAAGCGCTCATCGCCATGGCCGACAAATGGGCGTACACCACCGAGGGTGCTCCGGCGGCACAAAAACCGCCGGAACCGGCCCCAAACACCACCAAACCGACCTCGGAGCACCCCTTTGACTATGACCGCGCGCTGGACGAATTTGAAGGCGATCGTGAGTTTCTCATCGAGGTTGTCGAGGGCTTTATCACCAAACTCGGCCCCCAATTGGAAAATCTGAAGCGGGCCGTTGAATCCCGTCAGGCCGACGAGGTCCGCCGCCAGGCCCATGCCATCAAGGGCGGTGCCGCCAACCTGACCGCCGATCAGGTCGCCGAATTGGCTTGCGCGCTGGAACAAATGGGCCGCCAGGAAGAACTGGACGAGGCCGGCCGCACCCTGGCGGCGCTACGCGACGCCGTTGACGAATTATCCGCATACGTTCAGACGTTGACATGAACCAACCACACACCGCGCTATTGTCCATCCGGAAATAGCAATACCAACACGTTCGATCCAACCCTGCCCGGAAGAGCCCATGCCAGGTCCATCCCGGACACTCCCTGAATAATTACTACCGCTACCATCTTGTTCAGGCAGGACCGATGTGATAAACGCTTTGAGCATCATCGCGCTTGTTTGAACAATCAACCGCAACCAGGGCCGCGCCGGGCAAATGCCCCGGTCCGTGACCGGAATCGACCTGCATGAACCTGACCTGTCCCAAGTGCCGCTCGGCATTTGAAATAGACACAACCCAATTAAACGACGAGGCCGCCCAAGTCGAATGCCCGAATTGCCGACACCAGTATGTACTGGCCCTCGAAGCCGCCGCTTCACCGGCAGCCGACACCTGGCCCGCACCGGACGACGAATCGCCGCCGGATACCCCGGATACAGACACATTTCACTATCAAGGTGAAGCCCCCGCCGCCATCCTGCAAAAAGTCTTCGGCTACAAAACATTTCGTGGCTTGCAGGCCGACATCATCGACAGTGTGGTCCAGGGGGATGATGTATTTGCCTTGATGCCCACCGGCAGCGGCAAATCGATCTGCTATCAAATACCGGCACTGATCCGGCCCGGTGTCGGAATTATCATCTCACCGCTAATCGCCCTGATGCAGGACCAAGTGGACGATCTGCGCCAAAACAACGTGAATGCCGCCTTTTTGAACTCAAGCCTGACCGCGGCCGAAGCCGCCCGGGTGGAAGCCCGGCTGACGGCGGGCACGTGCGATTTGTTGTACGTAGCACCGGAAAGGCTTGCAACCAACCGGTTCCGTCGGTTGCTCGAACGAATCCCCGTGGCCCTGTTCGCCATTGACGAAGCCCACTGCGTCTCCCAATGGGGCCATGACTTCAGGCCGGAATACCTCAAAATCAACGACGTCACCCGGTGTTTCCCCGACGTGCCGCGCATCGCTCTGACCGCCACGGCGGACAATGTCACCCGTGAAGATATCATCAACAAACTCGACCTGCCCAGGGCCCACCAATTTGTCGCCGGTTTTGACCGGCCGAACATTACCTACCAGGTACGGCTGAAGAAAAACGGCAAACAACAACTACTCAATTTCATCCGCACCGACCATGCCGGGCAAACCGGCATCGTATACGTCCGCACCCGCAAACGGGCCGATGACATATCCGACTGGCTGCAAACCCAGGGCATTGCGGCCCTGCCCTACCACGCCGGCCTGGAGCCAAAGGTCCGCGCCGCCCATCAGCAACGATTCATAATACACGACGGCGTGGTCATGGTAGCCACCGTCGCTTTCGGCATGGGCATCGACAAACCGGATGTGCGCTTTGTCGCCCATCTGGACATGCCTGCCAGCATGGAAGCCTACTACCAGGAAACCGGCCGGGCCGGACGCGACGGTGCCCCCGCCAATGCCTGGATGGTCTACTCCTTGTCCGATGTGGTGGCCATGCGCAAGCTACTGGCCGGTTCCGACGGCAACGACGCCTTCAAAAAAATCCAACAACGCAAACTCGGTTCACTGCTCGGATTTTGCGAAGCCGCAACGTGCCGGCGTGAAACCTTGTTGCGCTACTTCGGGCAAACCTACCCGGCCCCCTGCAACACCTGCGACAATTGCAACCATCCGATTGAAACCTGGGACGGCACCATTGCGGCCCAGAAAGCACTGTCGTGCGTCTATCGCACCGGCCAGCGCTTCGGCGCCGCCTATCTGATCGATGTGCTGCGCGGCAAAGCCAATGATCGCATCAAACGCTTCGGTCATAACCGAATCAAAACCTTTGGCGTAGGGGAAGACCTGTCACAGGACGAATGGTTTTCCGTGTTTCGCCAACTACTGGCCGCCGGTCTGCTCGACACCGATTTGGCCGCCAAAGCCGGTTTCCGGCTCAACAAAGCCGCCTGGGCCGTCTTAAAAGGCGAGCAAACCGTCCGGCTGCGCAAGGACCCAATTGTCCCCAAAACCGCACCGTCCAGGAAAAAAGCCAAACGCACCCCGGTCGAACCCGAGTTCGACATGAGCGAGCCGTCCTCGCAACTGTTATGGGAATCCCTGCGGCAACTGCGTCTGGAACTGGCCCGGGAAAACAACCTTCCGCCCTATCTCATCTTCCACGACAAAACACTGAAAGAAATGGTTGTGCACCGGCCGGCCACCAAAGCCCAAATGCTGCAGATCAGCGGTGTCGGCGAAAGCAAACTGGACAAATACGGCGACCTTTTTCTCAAAGCCATCCAGGCAGAGAACAACATCGACCCCTAAAAGCAATATGCCCCTGATACCCAAGACCTCCCAACGCAACCTCAAAATCCTGGCAGCCCTGTTCTGGTTTGCCGGGGGCGGCGTTTTAATACTAAAAGGAACGCGGTTACTGGCCCAGGCCCATGAGCTGCGGCCGGACCAATCCGGGCCTTGTCTTGCGATCGCCGGCGGCATGGTCATCGGCGGCCTGAAAGCTGCACTTATCTTTCGACGCGCCTGCCGCCAAAACCTCAAACGCATCGACGCGCTGCAACACCCGCGCATCTGGCAATTTTACCGGCCCCGCTTTTTCGGTTTTCTCGCGCTCATGATCGCAACCGGAGCCACACTGTCCCGGCTGGCCCACCAGAACTACCCGTTTTTAATCGGCGTGGCGACACTCGACATTTCCATCGCCGTCGCCCTTTTGGGAAGCAGTCCTGCGTTCTGGACACACAAACCGGAGCTTTAAATGGAGGCTATGTCATCAATACTATAATTCCCTGTCAAAAACATCTCTTCGATCTGGCGGACGGTGTGGTCTATTTAAATTGCGCTTACACATCGCCGTTGATGCATCGCGCCGTCAAGGCCGGACAGGATGCACTTTTGCAAAAACAGCAGCCGTGGCAAATCACCCCGTCCGATTTCTTCGACGCCATGCAGACCCCGCGTGCGTTGTTCGCCCGGTTGATCGGCAGTGCGGCGGACAACATCGCCATTGTCCCGTCCGCATCCTACGGCATCGCCCTGGCCGCGGCCAATCTGCCGGTGCCGCCCAATCAAAAAATCCTGGTCCTGGCCGAGCAGTTTCCCTCTAACATCTATGCCTGGCGACGCCTTGCGCAGGAAAAAAACGCCCGCATCCACACCGTGCCGCGGCCGCCCGACAGCGACTGGACCACGGCCGTGCTCAACGCGCTGGACGCGCAAACCGCCGTCGCCGCCCTGGCCAACTGCCACTGGACCGACGGCAGCCGGATCGATCTGGAAAAAATCGGTGCGCGCTGCCGCGAGGTCAACGCCGCCCTGGTAATCGACGGCACCCAATCGATCGGTGCCCTGCCCTTTGATGTCACCCGCGTGCAACCCGACTTTCTGGTCACCATCGCCCACAAATGGCTGCTCGGTCCCTACAGCTATGCTTTTTGCTACGTCGCGCCCCAATGGTGTCAAGGCCGGCCGCTGGAAGAAAACTGGCTCAACCGGGCCGGGTCGGAAGACTTCACCGGCCTGATCGACTACCGCGACGACTACCAACCCGGCGCCAGACGCTTTGACATGGGCGAAGGGAGTCACTTCATCCTGGCGCCGATTGCCGCCACCGCACTGGACCAGATACTATCCTGGGACGCAGCATCCATCGCCGCCACCCTGCAGCACCACACCGACCGCATCGCCGCCGAAGCACAGCGTATGGGCTTTACAGTACCGGCAGCCGCGTATCGCACACCGCATCTGATCGGCATCAGCCATCGCGCCGGCTTGCCGAAAAAAATCGCCGCCGTCCTTGCAGCCGAAAAAATATTTGTCAGCATCCGGGGCAACGCCATCCGCATCGCGCCGCACGTCTACAACACCCCGGCAGATATCGACCGGCTGCTGGCAGTGCTGCGCAAGGTGATCTAAGGGCTCACGCAAAAATAATTTCACATTTCAGGCGCCCGGATTTAGGTCAGATCGGACCAACCTGACCTAAATCCATCCGGGCGTCTGAAATGTGAAATTATTTTTGCGCGAGCCCTAAGGCTATTCGTCGACAACGCGACGGCGCAATTTTTTCAACCGGCTGCGCCTGTTTTTTCGTTCCAGACGTCGTAGGCAAGAGCGTGCGGAGGGCTTGGTGGCTTTGCGTTTTTTAGGGCTGTGCATCACGCTCAAAACAAGCTGCCTTAAACGTTGCAACGCTTCTTCACGGTTTTGCTCCCGGCTGCGATGAGACTGGGCCTTGATTACCACCACACCGTCGGCTGAAATACGCCGGTCGCCCAACCGCTTGAGCTTAGCCTTGATCGCATCGGGCAACGAAGACGCCCCGATGTCAAAGCGCAAGTGCACTGCCGTGGAGGCTTTGTTGACATGCTGCCCCCCCGCCCCCTGGGCGCGAATACCCTTGAGCGCAATTTCGTCAAGCGGAATACGGATATGCATATTAATATAAAACATCACAATCAATAAAATCCAAAAATCAGTTTATGCCTGCATGAGCCCCAAACCTCACTTTTACATGTCCGGCCTCACATTTCAACCACGGCTGCATTCACTAAACGCCTTTTATACAAGGCTCTGGGATTTTTGCGTCTTTACTTTGCTAGTGTCCATCCGGAAATAGCATCTTTTGGGCCCTGGCGGTGTTCTCGCATTTTTAAAATCCTCGACATAGCGCGCTATGCCTGCGGTTTTAAAAACGCTCGGGCCTTGCCAGGAATCAAAATCTACTATTTCCGGATGGACACTTGCTAAAATGATAATTTTCAAAGAACGAACCGTAAAATTTTAAAGGAATTTTGCCTGTTTTTGGCTGGCCCAGATAAGTACGGTGAGCACGGCCCACCCTACGATCTATTCGACGGCATGCGCAGAGTGGGGTGATGAGGGTGCCCGCCAACGGGATGTTTTCCAAATGCTGTTTTTCTGATCTACCGGCCTTTTTCTGCTCCAATCGCGCACGGCTTCATTGATGGCGTCTTTTCCCTGTCCTGAAAAACAACAGGAGAGAAAATAGTTCAAAAAAACTTTTGTCCGGCTTGCGCCGCTGTATACCCCAATGTTGCAAAAGTCGGAGGGTAAAAAATATGGCAAAATCGACCCCATCCTTTGAATGCACCTGGGGTTTGATCTGTCGATAGGGTTTCGTTTTCTGATAGAGTATCACATATCAG
>JANQIE010000243.1 GCA_028282295.1 Desulfobacterales bacterium
TAAGCTTGTGCCCATCCGGAAATAGCATCTTTTGGTCCAGGCCGGCGTTCTCACGAATTTGAAATAATGGCGTAGCCATTCATGTTCTTGCGACGTAGCCTGGCTACGCCTGCGGTTTCAAATTCGCTGCGGCCCTGGCCTGAACCAAAATCTACTATTTCCGGATGGGCACAAGCTGGAATGCATAAAAGAGCTTGCGGGTAATTTTATTGAAGTGTTACAATCGCGGCACTTTACCAAAAATGAAAAATTGCCTGCCCGCAGCAGCGACTGCATTAACGCGGCTTGCCCTGTTGCGGCGCCAAAGGAGGTCCAAAATGCCCTCACAATGGACTCGTCGACAGTTTTTAAAATACCAGTTTCAAGGCATGCTCGCCATGTCGGCCGTCACTTCCGGCTTGCTGTTGCCCGACCGCTTATGGGCCGAAGGCGGGTACGACATCGCCGTGGCCAAGGGGGCGGCAGCAGCGGCCACCCGCGCGGCCGTGGGGCTGATGGGCGGCATGAACGCCTTTGTCAAACCGGGGCAACGGGTGGTGATCAAACCGAACATGAGCTTCACCTCCCCCCCCGAACGCGCGTCCAACACGCATCCGGACGTCGTACGCGAACTGGCGGCCATGTGCAAGGAAGCCGGGGCCACGCGGATCATGATCCTGGATAATCCGTTGGGTCCCTCGGAAATGTGCCTGGAGCTTTCGGGGGTAAAAGACGCATGTGCCGGCATTGATGACAAAATGGTCCAGATGGTCCGGCGGCCCTCGCTGTTCAAACAGGTCCGCATACCGAACGCCGGGGCCCTGGATGAAACTGATGTCATGAAAGACGTGCTCAAGGCCGATGTCCTGATTGCCGCGCCGGTGGCCAAATCCCACTCGGGGGCCGGGGTCAGCCTGTCGATGAAAGGAATGATGGGCCTGATTTACGACCGGGGCATCATGCACGGCATGGACCTGCACACCGCTATCGTCGATCTTGCCAGTATCCTGAAACCGGACCTGGTTGTCATCGACGCCACCAGGGTGCTGTCCACTGGCGGGCCCGGCGGGCCCGGCCGCGTATTGAAACCGGACACGGTGATCGCCGCCAAAGATATGGTCGCCGCCGACGCCTATGCGGTCTCTGCCTTTGAATGGTACGGCCGCCGCTTCAAACCGCGTCAGGTGCGATATATCCGCGAAGCCCACGCACGGGGTCTGGGCCGCATGGATGTCGAAAACCTCAGCGTCAAATCGGTCCGCGTTTAGAGTCGCTTTGCCACGTTTTAAAACGCGGTTCTCACGACCATCCATAGAATTAAACCACGAAGGTCAGCAACCTTCGTGGTTTTAACACATTCACATAGAGATCATTGCTTGTGCGCCGTTTGATTCAGATCGGTTGTCTGTTGCTGTTTCTCGCGCTGTTGGCGATTGCCGCCGCAAACACCGCCGGATGGGCCCTTGACCTGTTTTTGCGCCTTGATCCGGCCCTGGTCCTGTTGACGGCGGTTAGCGCCCGCACCTGGACCGTCGGCTTTTACGTCGTCCTTGTTGTCATTGGTGCCACCGTGCTCTGGGGACGGCTGTTTTGCGGTTATGTCTGCCCCATGGGGACCAGCCTGGATGCCACGGATTGGCTGATGCGCACCCCACGCAAACAGCCGGCACCACCTGTCCTTAACACCGGTTTCAAATATCTGGTGCTGTTCTTCCTGTTCGGTGCGGCGCTCTGCGGGATAGCGTGGGTCTTTTGGGCTTCGCCACTGGCGCTGATTACCCGGCTGTATGGTTTGCTGATCTATCCGATCGTGGCGCTCATCGCCGACAAGGTGGTGGCGCTGGTCCATCCACTGGCGGACTATTTCGACTGGCGTACGATCGCCTACGCCCAAATCGACACCCCGCGTTTTGCCACCCAGTTTTTTATCCTGTTTTTTTTCGTCACCCTGGTGCTGTGCGCCCGACTGACCCCCCGTTTCTGGTGCCGCTACCTCTGCCCGGCCGGCGCCTTATTGGGCCTGATCGGCATCAAGCCGCTTGTTCGCCGGAGGGTAAGTGAAGGCTGCACCCAATGCGGCAAGTGTGTTCGGCGCTGTCCCATGGATGCCATCGATCCTGCCGCCCCCATGGCCACCCGTGTTACCGAATGTGTCGTTTGTCGGACCTGCAAGCGGGTTTGCCCGGAAAACGTCATTGCCTTTACCCGCCGACGGGTAACTGATGCCGGCGGCGTCATGCCTGCGACACCACGCAGTTTGTTCACACGCCGCCAGTTTGTTACGGCAAGTTTGAGCGGGGCGGGGAGCGCCGCACTCTGCCTGACCGGCCTGAATTCGGTTTATGCCCGCACCGGTGAGGGGCAGGTCCAACCGGCCGGTTTGATCCGGCCACCGGGCGCCTTGCCGGAAAAGGAGCTGTTGGCCCGCTGCGTTCGTTGCGGCGAATGCATGGTGGCGTGTCCCACAAATACCCTGCAGCCGATCTGGCTGACATCAGGGATAGTCGGGGTTTTCAGCCCGGCCCTGACCCCCAGGCGCGGTTACTGCGACCCGAACTGCCGGCGTTGCGGACGGGTCTGCCCCACCGGCGCCATCCGGGAACTCGACGCGCCGGACCGCATCTGGGCCAAAACCGGCACCGCTTACATTGTCCGCCAAAAATGCCTGGCCTGGGAACATCAGAAAAGTTGTATGGTGTGCGACGAGGTCTGCCCTTACGATGCCATCGATTTCAAGCGTCAGCCCGGCAATCCTTATGCCGTCCCTCATGTCAACGAGGATCGCTGCGCCGGGTGCGGCTTTTGTGAACACTACTGCCCGGTCCGCAGCCGGGCCGCTATCGTTGTGATCCCCCAGGGCGAACTGCGTCTGGTCCGAGGGGCCTATGAGCCTGCCGCCCGGCGCAAGGGATTATTGTTGCAGTTAAAACCGAAAAAGCAGGCATCTGGTGGGGGGTATCCGGTGCAACCGGCGCCAACCGGGGATTCGGCGCCGGGATTTGATCTGGATGAAGAGTGAAAAGTGAAAATGGTGTGTGTAGCGGGCGTTTTTGGCCGGGGCAACGGTTTGACGACAAAAAAAGACCGGCCCGCGGTGTCTCGCTACACCGACCGCTTTGCAAACACGCCCCTGCCATCTTCGATTGTCAGTGAAGAATTAACAGCTGTCGACCGCATATTCAGGCTTGCTTGTCATTTTCGATCTGATCAGGTTCTTTTTTTTTCTCGGAATCCGAGGTGGCTTTTTTAAAATTCTTAATTGCCTTGCCCATCCCTTCGCCGATCTGGGGCAGTTTCCCCGCACCGAAAATAATCAGGATGATCACAAGAATGATCAGCAGTTCCGGCATGCCAAGTCCGCCAAACATAAAACCCTCCTACCGGTCCCGACCGGTTTGTTTTAACTCGTCTAAAAGTTTTTGAAATTCCCTTGAATTCAGATACCGGTCGACGGCACTTTGATAGTCGATCCAACAATGCCAGGATTGCAGCCAGGCATCATTGTGCCAATAACAATCCGACGCATTGCCTTTTAGCCGGTCAATATAATCGAGATATTCCAAGGCGCAACTCTCGCAAAAACGATAGGGCACATGCGGACTATTCACGGGGTTGGTATCGGCACCGCCGTCGTTTGTCGGCTGTCCCGGTGCCCGGCCCGATGTCTGATCAGATGTCTGATCAGATATCTGGGTACCGCACTTTTCGCATTTCAGAACGCAATGGGCGCATTGAAATACCTTGCGCACGGCCAATAGTTTGCGCCGCCGCAATTGATCGGCCTGTTTTGATCGAATTGCGGTTCGTTTGCTATCTATGGAAATAATGTCGGCCAAGTCAACCGCTTTCAGTGATAAAATAAGGAAAAAGAAAAAAACAACCCGGCGCCATTCGGTTCCTCGCATTCAACCAAATCCGCCGGGTCTATAAGATCGTCCCACCCACATTTGCAAGAAAAACGACTATAGCACCCGGCCTATACACTGTCAACGCTTTGCAACCGAGCCAAAACAGCGCGTCGACCGGAGGCCTGAACCACCTGTCCATGACCGGCGTGATCACTTAAAAATTCGGTTGCCTTATAAGCGCCGACGACTTATTCTCGGAGCTTATCCGATATGCAATCAAATTCCCATACTATAGAGGAGACCCCTTGATGCCAAATACATTTCAACCGCATGCCCTGCCCACACTTATCGGCAGTCTGCCCCACAAAGATCCGGCGACCGCCGTTCAACTGATCGAAAAATATGTCCCGGCAATTCCGATCTGGCCCCAATTGCCGTTCTACAAACAAGAAGGCATGGTGTCGCAATACGCACCCGGAATGCCCGGATTGATGGCTCTGGACGACACGCTGTTTGTCGACGCGACGACGGCGCAGTTCGATACCGAGCTGGTTGCCTTTTACGAAGATTACCTGGCCATCGAGGCAGGTACCCTGGAACTGGAAAATTCACGTTTTGGATTGACTCCCGAAATCGCCCGGGGGTTTTACGCCTTTGCCGAACACATCGACCGGCGCGACGAGCCCCCTGCAGCCGTTAAAGGGCATGTGACCGGGCCGATCACGTTTTGCACCGGACTGAAGGATCAGGATGGGCGGGCCATTTTTTACAACGATCAATTGCGCGACGCCGGAGTCAAACTGCTGGCCCTTAAGGCCAGTTGGCAGGTGCGCCGTTTGAAGCAGGGGCAGAGCCCGGTCATTGTCTTTATCGATGAACCGGCTTTGGCCGGATTCGGCACATCCGAAATGATCAGCATAGCCAAGGAGGATGTTTCGGTCTGTCTGCAAGAAATCATTGCGGCGGTGCACGCCGAAGGTGGTCTGACCGGCATTCATGTCTGCGCCAACACGGATTGGGGGATGATCCTGGAATCCGGCGTGGATATCGTCAATTTCGATGCCTACGCTTATTTTGACCGCTTTCTATTGTTCCCGGAACAGATTAAAGCCTTTGTCGACGCCGGCCACCTGATCGCCTGGGGTCTGATCCCGACCCTGAATGCCGAAGTCATCGAAAAAGAATCCGTAAGTACTTTGGTTGCCGCCTGGCATGCGAAGGTCGCACAGCTCGCCGAATTGGGATTGGACAAAACACAAATCCAGGCCCAAAGCCTGATCACCCCGAGCTGCGGCGTCGGCTCGCTGAGCGAAACGTTGGCGGTCCGGGTGCTGGAATTGACCCGCGATGTCTCCGCCCAAATACGTCAACAAGGATAGCAATTACGATGAATGCCTTGAACGCCTTTGAAGGCGCCTCCCGCTACGTACTGGATGCCGAACTGGCCAAAATCGTCAACATTTCCATGGCTCTGGAAATGCCCCTGCTGCTCAAGGGCGAGCCCGGCACCGGCAAAACCATGCTGGCCCATGCCATCGCCGAAAACCTGCAAATGCCCTTGATTGTGCTCAACGTCAAATCGAGCATGAAACTGGTGGACGCCCTCTATCAGTACGACACCCTGACCCGGCTCAACGACAGCCGTTTCGGTGACACCGCCCGCGACGTGAGCAGCATTGAGGACTACATCAAAATGGGTAAAATCGGTCGGGCGTTTACCGCCGATAGCCGTTGCGTGCTGCTCATCGATGAGATCGACAAAGCCGACACCGATTTTCAGGACGACATGCTCGACGTTCTCGACCAGATGGAGTTCGACATTATCGAAATCGACAAAACCGTCAAGGCACAACACCGGCCGGTGATCATCATCACCTCCAACGCCAAAAAAGACCTGTCCGACCCGTTCCTGGGCCGCTGTAATTTTCATCACATCGCCTTTCCGGCGCCGGCCTTCATGCGCCAAATCATCCAGGTACACTTTCCCGACATCGACCGGAAACTGATGGATCAGGCCGTGCAGACCTTTTACGCCCTGCGGGAACTGGACACCATCGAAAAGCGCCCGGCCACCCGCGAATTGATCAACTGGATTCGGGCCCTGCAAGCCGACCCGGATTTCAAACTCAAGGACCTGAAAAACGGCGCGGTACCGTACCTGGGGGTGCTGTTCAAAAAAAGTCAGGATTTCACAAGGGCTGCCCGAGAAACCCAACGTCGCCGATTGTTCTGAAACTTGAGGGAAATGATGTGATGAAACTAATTAAATTAAAACTAATAGCGCAAAGTGAAATACCCCATGGGCCGTCAAAATTCTATATTGCGCCAGAAATATTGAGCATCGCCTATAACGAACATTTTGACGAATAACTGATCGAAAGTTCACAATTTCAAGTTTCGAGATACAATGTTTGTCGACTTCTTCTATAAACTACGCAATGCCGGTATCCCGGTGAATCCCACCGCCTTTTTGACGCTGCAACGCGCGCTCGACAAAGGGCTGGTAAACGACCTGGACGATTTCTACACAACCAGCCGGGCGGTTCTGGTCAAAAGCGAACGCTACTTCGACCGCTTTGACCAAGTGTTTGCACATCATTTCGAGGGCGTGGAACTCCCGGCCAAGGAAGACTTCGAGCTTGATGAAATGGCCCGCGCCTTGCTCGATGAATGGCTGCGCGACCCGCAGCTTCTGGCTGATGCGCTGGACATCGACCCGCAGACGCTCAACCGGCTCAGCCCGGACGAGCTGATCGATTACTTC
>JANQIE010000244.1 GCA_028282295.1 Desulfobacterales bacterium
AACAACCACCACCCAAAGCACCCAATACACCCCCACCCCCCAAATGCACCAAGCCGCCAACCGCATCACCCTGCTGCCTCATACCCCCAAAGACTGGCAAGCCCCCGACACCACCGGCAAGGTACTCCTCAACGCCGTCAAACTTTTAGGCATCACCGCACCGGACATCGTGAACCACTACCCTCTCGACACCCTGATCACCGGCGCGGTGGACGATTTTACCAAAACCGTCCCGCCGCCATGGCCGACCCCGCAGCAAACCGAACAACTGCTGGCCGCCCACATCGAGGCGTGGATCAGGCAAAAAGACCGAAAGCGGCCGGCGGTTTTAGAAGGTACGGCCCCGCAAAAATCGTCCAGGGAAAATAAAAAATCATTTATTACACAACCGTCGCAGTTACACTGTCTGTTCGTTCGATTGTACCGTCAAGATGGTCAGTCCAGAAAACGACTTTATCTAAAGGCCGGATATAACATGACTGGCCCGAAAAAGATGGAGAAAAAAAACAATTTCAATCGTTATTGTTCCCTCACATATTTAAATACACCTGCCGGCAGCTATTCTCTGACATTCAAGGGGTTCAGTATAGAACACGCAAGCTTGGACGAAGAAATTAAGGAAGAGAAATGAAAAAAGAGCCTGTCAATCGCATTGAGATCGAATGGAAAGAATTATTCAAACCGATTCCGGGATTGCAAACAAGCCCGTACTCTGATCCTTTAACCAACATGATCATCATAAAACCGGAAATCATCCCCATTATCTTCGTACCGGGGATAATGGGAAGCCGACTGAAGTACACAAGCTGTAACAAAAAAGCATGGGATCCAGACAGTAAAGGTTTTATGGTTTTTAAGCATGGCTTTAATAGTTCGCCAGAAAAACGCAAAAAGAACTTGATTGGCGACCAACCCCACAATAGCCAATATCTTGAGGTGGACAACGAAAACACCAAACACAACAAAAAGCTTCCCAAAGGTATGGCCGAGCATGGATGGGGTGGCGTTTCCTTGACATTTTATGGCAAAATTCTCAAGGCTCTGAAAAAACGTAAATGGCCAGAGCCGTTGCGCCAGTGCTTTGATTTCCCTGTATACTCTTTCGGCTACAACTGGACTGCTACCAATGACGAGTCCGGTAAGAAGCTGGCTGGGTATATCGAAAAGGTAATCACAGAGAACGCCAAACAATACCTATGTAACCATGTAATCCTAGTAACCCACTCTATGGGCGGACTGGTCGCGCGGTCAGCGTGTATGCTGCATGGGGCCGAAGGCAAGGTGTTGGGGGTGGTGCATGGCGTGCAGCCGGCCACCGGTTCGCCAGCCGCCTACCTTAGAATGAAAAACGGCTTTGAGCCTCCGGATAGCCCTACGGGCGAGGCATGGGATTGGTTTCGTACCCCTTTGAGAATAGTAAAGCATAAGGCAAAAGGCCATGTTTCTAGAACTGTATTGGGCAATAGCGGCAAAGATGTCACAATTATTTTGGCAAATTCACCGGGAGGCCTTGAACTTTTGCCCAACAAGCTGTACAAAACCAACAACGGGTCACGAAAGTGGCTTCGCTTTACTAATCGCCACAGCGCCACCGTGGATCTGCCCAAAAGTGACCCGTATACAGAGATTTATGAAAATAGAAAGGCACCTTATCGGCTAATTAATGAGGAGTGGCTGGGGTTTATTTCCGAAAATAAAAAGGTGCCTTTCAAAACAAAAACTAAAAAGCCATGGAATTTATATATTAGGAATCTCGAATGCGCAAAAAGTTTTCATAATAACCTTCAGGCCGCCCTGCACCCCGAGACCTTTCAATTTTTCAGCACGAAAATCAAGACCGCCGACAACGCCGAGATCGTTTGCAACCGCGTAGCTGAAAATAAAGGGTATTATGTCGAGGCATGCCGGCACAAGGGTTTTCTGGAGATAGAAGATGGAGAAGGCAAAAGGCTGACTTTACATGATGTTTTATTCGTATCGGCCTTTAGCGAAGACACTTATAAGGATACGGTACTATACGCTTTCACCTTAGCGCCGCCCAACGGTGAAGGCGACGGCACTGTACCTGATTCCTCCGGCCGTGCACTTGAAGCATTACCCACCGGATATATCCACGGCCCGGAAGGAACCGCCCATATCGGCCATTGTGATGAAAACTGGTTTGATCGCCAGCATGACGCAGTTTACGACACCAAATCAGCTCAAAAAATTACATTCAACGCGATAGAGAATCTATGCAAAACAAAGATCAAAAAAGAAACCGGAGCAGCTTAGCTATCTGCAGGAGCACGGTTGCCATGTTGATCGCGGCGATCATACTGTTTGCTGCCTGCAGTCAAAACAATGAAAAGAGAGCCATGGAAAATTCAAAAGAGCAGACTGTTACCTACGGCGTAGGCCGTTTTGTAATCGATATACCCATTTCAATGCGGTACAGCGGTGGGACATATCCTATGCGCTATTGTGATCTCAAAGAAGTGATATGGCCAGATAGCGGACGAGAAAAGGCCGTTGAAGCTGAATGGCGAAAGAGACTTAACGAAATTGAAGCGCTAACACCACCAGAAGAACATGGCAAAGTAATTATAGCTATTTCAGAAATCAAGCACTCAGAGAATTGGTGCAGAGGCGTTTTTTACTATGGGGACAAATGGATGCCCCAAACAGGTTACTGGGATATATTGGTCGTGACGCAGACAACGGGTCTTTGGATTAAATTAAGTGGTGACTATGAAATTGGAGATATCGAAAATAAGAACACGATGTGGGATTTTGCATTGGGCATTGCCAAAGCATACCGGCCACCCGTTCAGCAGCGAGGCATGGCGACCGTACTTAAGGGCATAGATTCGTTTTATCTGAGATACGGTGCAATTGATCTGCCTTTTGAATACAAAGAGAGTGTAACGGTTGGATTTAAAGGCCATGCCTTGGATAAGTATTTAGAACTAGATATAGAAACCGAAGTGGTTCTGAACGAAGTCGAAGAAACTGGACTAATGGACAAATTGAAAGCAATAATAGCAACCTCTTACGCGCCTGGATTGAAAATCGATAAAATCAGGACACAAAAGCGTATTATTGCGGGCATGCATGGAGAAGAGGTCGTTTACCGCACAACACAAAAAGATGATAACGAGAAAGAGTTATATTTCAAATGGGAATTCGCGGGTAAAAAAGATGACCCTCACAATCCGAATGTGATCATAGACATGCAATCACAAGACAGCGACCTTGACGAAAAAATTGCCCTTTGGGATTCTATTTTAAATACCATACGCTTGGCAGGAAGATAGAAGAAACGCCTCAGCATCCATCAAATTCTGAAATTATAGGGCCATCTACACTTCATCCTTTATCGACAAAGCCCACACCCTGATCGGCGCCGGCGGCGCCCAAGGGGCCGCCGATGCCGCCAACCTGCTCAAACCGGCCCTGGCCAGGGGCGAACTGCGCACCATCGCCGCCACTACCTGGGCCGAATAAAAAGTACTTTAGAGTTCGGGGGACAATACTTATTTATCCGAATTAAGTGCGGTGTCCCTGGAATTGGGACGGCACACCGATTCTGAAGATGTACAACTATCAAATCAAGTATTTTAATACCGACGACAACTCAGGTTTCAAAAATTCAAGCGTCACCAAAAAAAACGGTAGGCCTTATACGATCAGCTTTTCAGCCCCCCCAAATTTTTTAAAAGATGCCCCCTGGTCCAGGCATTGTCCAAGACTTATCCAAATTTTGGAAGAACAAAGATATGATCAAAAAGAGATTGAAAAGTTCGAATCCGACGAATTGTCATTTGATGATGCCGTTAAATGGTTGGAAAAACAAAATCAAAATATTCAGTGGCAGGATTATAAGGCGATTTATACATGATGGTATTGCACGCTTAGAGGATCTCATCGCGCAGCACGCAAAATTTCTCGCCTGTTGAGCTGTCCAACACGATTGTATAAACCGGGGACGGTTATGAAAAAAGTGTATTTTCTGTCTTTGCTGGCCTCAGCGGCATGCTTGGCTGTTGAAATCGACTACCATTTGTCAAAACATTTTCCTGCTGTAAATGGTGGTGTCAACCGGCAAGGGCGCAGTGTCGGCCTGAGAAAAAATGCCGATCAGGGCCTGCCGGTAATTGCATGGCTGCCTGACGGCGTGTTCGCCCCGGTTAGAGCTGAAGGTAAGCGTTGGGCGCACATTGTCTATCAAAATCAAAAATACGCCATTGCCAAAAAGCGATTCGATCTGGGGTATTCAAGACTCTATGGCCTTTTTACGGTTCCAACGTCAAGGTACAAACGGTATCGGGTTTGGGTGGCCGGGCATATCCGTTGGGTTCATTTGGGGGTTGCATTCAGCATTGTTTCGTTGTTGCTCGCTCGCCGCCGACGCAATCCTGTAATTCTTACGCAAATTCCCGAAGCTTTCACATCAACGGTAAGACAACCGCTTGTGATACCCGTGATACCTGAGCGGCCCTCAACGGAAATATGTCCGCCCGCGCCTGTTCCACCACTAGGTGCTGTCGGGCCGACGCCGGGCGTTGATCAAAAAGATGCGATTAAACAGAACCAGATAGACCAACTTTATGCATCCACAGTCTTCCTTAAAGCCCTTAATATTGAATATCGCGGTCGAATTGAAGAAATGGAACTTGCCGCCGAGAATATGCATAGAGAATTTGAGCGCCAGAAAAGAGATGCCAAAATTTTAGGGGTCGACCTCGACAGTTCCAAAATACCCGGTTTGGTCAAGGGGCGCTTGTTTGAAGTTTTTGCCGCAAATATATGGCATGCTGACAGGCGAACCACCATACAAACGTGGACGCCCGACAAGGGGATCAATGAGGGCATCTACATTCAAAGCAACGGCGACCCGGATTTTCTGCTCGAACTTTATACCGCTACCGGACCCAGGTTGATCTCCATCGAGTGCAAGTACCGATCTGTTTACCAGAAGACGGATACCAGCGAAAAAAAAATCCAGTGGATAAAATATCGTCAGTATAAGCGCTATGAGGCGTACGAAGCGAGCACCGGGCTAAAGGTCTATATGCTGTTGGGGGCCGGCGGTGACCCAAGGTCGCCGGAACACCTTTACCTCGGGCCTATTTCCGCACTGAGCCTTGCGTCTTCGTTCGATGACCGCAAAGACTTTAAATGCTTTTATGCTTCCCCGGAAAAATTATGCCCTTTTGAAATCAGCGCAGCCTCGATGATCGATTCACTATTTGACTACCTCGGCAAGTCGACTTCCTATCGATAAGGCACCTTGCCGCCGGCCCCGCGGGGTCTGACGCAATGCTTTGACGGCCACATCGAAGCCTGCCAACGCCGGATCGAAAAAACCGATCGTGAACTGGCGCGCCTGCAGGACGAACAACACGTGGGCCGGCAGCACACCGAACGCATCGACACCCTGACCC
>JANQIE010000250.1 GCA_028282295.1 Desulfobacterales bacterium
CCTTTGCCAAATAACCAAAAGTAAATCGACCCCAGGGTGCCGGAAAGCCCGACAAGTCATAACCAACTATAATTACGGCACTTTCAAACGAACCTATTCTTGGTATGATCTGTGCGATAGAAAATGTCAACCGCAACATACCCGGATATATCGAACACTCAAACGTGACGTCCAACATCACTTTCGCACGCAAAACGCTGTTTTCGGATGACGTATCGCAAGGGCGCCAGAGATCGCTGCAAATGGGCAAAAAAATACAATTTCGCTACAACGAAATGGTGCTTGCAACGCCAACGCAGACCGCCGCGAAAATCCTGAACGCCGCTGTCAGGGACAAAACGTCTTTGCATGAATTGACGCAAGTTCTCACCGGCGATCCGGACCTGACGGGTCGTGTTCTGAAGCTTGTTAACACCGGCTTGATCACAGGCACTGACGGCATCAACACGATTGACGAAGCAATTGAAATCCTGGGCAGCGGCCTGGTGACGGACCTGGCTCTGGCGCTTGCGGTGACAAGCGATCTGCACGAACCAGGCGACACGGATTTCGGTTTCACTTTTTTCTGGCAGCGCGCATTTACAGCCGCAACCACCGCCGGCATGCTGGCACGTAAAAACGGCCTGCACCAACCGGCGCTGTTCGTTGCCGCCTTGTTGCAAGACATCGGTGTGTTGATTTTCTTTCTGGCCCGGCCGCGCGCATACTCGAAAATACTAAAACAGGCAGCCTGCGGCGCCCAACCGGTCCAGGCCCTTGAGGACATGATATTTCACACGGATCACCAGCAGTTGGGGGCCGACCAGCTTAAAGAATGGGGGTTTTCGCGCAACATCTACGTGCCGATCCGGTATCACCACGCAACCGGACAGGCCCCGGCCAACATCAGGAAAACAGCCGGTCTGCTGATCCTCGCCGACCGGATCGCCTCATTTTATCACGGCGCCAGGATTGCCGGTGAATTCAACGACATCAAGCGGGCCCTGACCCTGCGCTACCACCTGGCGGTTGAAGAGGTGCAACCCTTTATTGCGTCGGCGGGCAAACTCGCGGCCGAGATTTTTGAAGATGTTACGCCTGTGCCGGGTCAAAAAAAAACAGCCTGCCGATCGAATGCCGAGCAACGCGGCCTGAACATTTCCTACGCCTATGCGGTGCGGGCGCAGAACCAGTCTGTATCACGCGCCGAGCTATTGGCCGAAGCGCTCTTGTCCACCAATCGCAAGGAGTAAACGTATGGAATCGAAGATTCAATTACAAAGAATTTTGCTAATTGATCAGAACGAATCACTACGCGACTCCATGGCCTTTTATCTGAGCAATAAGAGCAGAACCGTATGCACCGCCCGTAACGCCGAGGTTGCCATGGAACTGTGGGGGCATGCCAAATGGGATATAATTATCTGCGATTATCATCTTCCGGGCATGAACGGGGTGGAGTTTTTCAGATCCCTGGAAGAAAAATTCAAGGCAACCCTGAAAATTCTGATCTCGGGATTTTTAACTGATGAAATCCGGCTGGATGCGCGCGACGCCAATGTGCATGCCATTATTGAAAAACCGTTCGGGCCGTCCAAACTGATCAGTTCGCTGGAGAAGCTTATTTCATAACGCGTTAGGGCCCATCCGGAAATATTGAATGCAGGAAACACCTATGACACACACGATTTTGTTGATCGACGATGAAGTGGACATTGTAGAAATACTCGCATCGATGCTCGTCAATGAAGGCTATGATGTCGTGACGGCGGGCGATGGTGTTGAAGGGCTGGCCAAATTCAAATCGATTTCACCGGACCTGGTGATCACGGACGTCAAGATGCCGCGCATGGACGGCCTGGAAGTCTTGCGGGCAATCAAAGACGCGGGTTCCGACGTGGATGTGATCATTTTCACCGGCCATAGTGATGAATCGACGGCGATCGAGTGTATTCGGCGCGGCGCCTACGACTACCTGTTGAAACCGCTGGAAGATGTCGACGTGTTGTTGGTCGCCATCAACCGGGCCCTTGGCAAACGTGCGCTTGAACAGCAAAACAAAGCCCTGCTGCAACAGCTGAAGGATCTTTCCAACAAAGATCCGTTAACCGGCCTTTTTAACTACCGGCACCTGCAGCAGCGTCTGGAAAATGAAATCGAAAGAGCAATACGCTATGAGCGGCATTTTTGCCTTTTCATGATCGACCTGGATAATTTTAAAGCCATCAATGACGGCAGCGGTCATCAATTCGGCGATTTTGTTCTGAAAGAATTCGCCGACCTGGCGTGTCGAACCTTGCGCACAACCGACATTGTGTTTCGCTACGGCGGCGATGAGTTTACCGTCCTGTTGCCGGAAACAAGTGCGGACGACGCCTCAACCGCCGCGCGCCGGCTTCTGGAAGCCACCCGCGAATGCAGGTTCGACGCTGATGGTCGTAGTGCCAAACTGACCATCAGCATTGGTAGTGCCGTATTTGACGGTGTTAAAAACAACTCCGACCAGGACACATTGATCAAGCAGGCCGACAAGGCTCTATACGATGCGAAACGAAACGGGCGCAACCGCTGGTGCGCCTTCGCTGATGAACCGCAGGCAGACAGCACCGCAAAGTTGGCCGCGACACTTTAACAAGTGTCCATCCGGAAAAGGTGGCTCAGGAGGCGCAGCAAGGAATCACGTATGTCCCGCGACAATGAACAAACCGCCGGCTCGAAAATCGAGTCGCCGGATCTGATTGCCGAACGATTGGAACAAGAGCGCCGCGCACGCATCTTGCGCAACATTATCCTGGCTTCCTTGCCGATTTTGGGACTGTACACGTTTTTTCATCTAGGGCAAGGCCATGTCGCCGATGTTGTTGTCAACTCCATTACGGCGACCGTCGCCCTGCTCAGCTTGGTGCTGCTCAGGCGCAAGGCCCGCAGTCTGCTGCTGTCGCGGTTGGTCATCGCTTCACTCATGCTGCTGTTTATTTTTCTGGTTTCCAATCCGGGCGCCCACTATGGCCGGATTCTGTGGACGTATCTCTTTCCGATGCTGGTCTACTTCTTGTGCGGCCTGAAGGAAGGAACCATCTGGCTGGCCATCTTTATTCCGGTAGCGCTGTTTATGATGTTTTTTGGATTGACGGCTACAAAATATGAGCATGGGTTTACGCTTCGCTATGCGTTTTCGGTTTCCCTGCTTGTGTTTTTAGCCTCGAATTTCGAAGCGGTCCGGTACCGAATCCAAAAACGCCTGGTCCGCAAACAGCACCAGTTGATCGTTTCCGAAAGCGGTTTGCGCAGGGCTTTTAAAGAACTGCAGGAGACCCAGGCACAATTGATTCAATCGGGCAAACTGGCGTCCATTGGAGAACTGGCCTCGGGTATCGCGCACGAGTTGAATCAACCGCTAATGGTGATCCGCAGTACGGCGCAATTGCTGGCGCGCCAACTCAACCGTGGCGCGATCCCCCCGGCGACGCTGGAAAAGCAGTTGGACGGGATCAACCGGCACACGAAGCGTATGATGATGATCATCCGCCATTTGAAGGCGTTTTCGCGTCAATCGACCCCGGAATCGGTCCTGGTTGATGTCAATCGTGTTTTTGATGACGCCTTGCTGCTGGTGGGCGAGCAAATGCGTTTGAGCAATATCAAGGTGGAAAAAAAAGTGGCCCCCGCATTACCGTTGGTTTCAGGCCGGCCCTACCAACTTGAGCAGGTTTTCCTGAATTTGCTGACCAATGCCAGAGATGCCATCAAAGCCAAAGTCGAGGCCAGCCCCTCCGGTAAGGGCACGGACAATCGGATCGACATCACCATCAAACCAAACGGGGGGCCGGGCGAAAGTCTCATGATCGTTGTAAGCGACACGGGCAGCGGCATCGCCCCTGACGACATGCCCAACATATTCGACCCGTTTTTTACAACCAAAGAGGTCGGCAAGGGTACCGGACTGGGGCTTTCAATCAGCTATCGCATCATTGAAGAGCACGCCGGCGAATTACGGGTTGGCGAAACCGGCGCGCGCGGCACACAGTTTATTATCCACCTGCCGGCAACAAACACAAAAAAGCTTTTTGTGGAGAAAAATCAATGAACGCCAAAGTACTATTAGTCGATGACGATCCCAACGTATTAAATACCTTGGAACAAATCCTGGGCGAATCCAACTTTGATCTCACAATGACCACGGACGGTCACAAGGCCCTGAAAATCATCGACACGCAAGACCTCGACTTAATTATCACCGATCTAAAAATGCCTGAGATTACCGGAGAACAGATTGTCGCCAAAGGCAAAGCCAAAGACCCCAATGTGGAAATCATCGTGCTTACCGGTTACGCGACCGTTGACAAAGCCATTGAATTGCTCCGCGGCAACGGTGCCTTTGATTTTCTTTCCAAACCGTTGGAAGACATCGAGCATCTGTCCCACAGCGCCAACCAGGCCCTTGCCAAAAGGCGCCTGACGTTGGAGAACAACGCCCTGCTCGAAAAACTGCGGCATGAAATCAAACGGCATAAAAGAACCGAAGACCGGTTGCGCAAATCACAGGATCTGCTGGTCAAAATTCTGAACAACATTCAGGCCCATGTCTTTGTGACCGATCTCGAAACCTGTGAAGTTATCTTCATGAATAAAATGATGACCGAATGCTTTGGTGCAAACCTGATCGGAAAAAAATGCAAGGAAACGCTCAGGCCGTACAATGAATCCTGCAACACGTGCTGCCTGATCGGATCCGGTCAATGGTCCACGGAAATAAAAAACTGGGAAGAATTCAATCCCACCGTCAACAAATGGTTTATCAATTATATTCGCATTATCAAATGGCTGGGCAACCGCACGGTCAGACTGCATGTGGGGGCGGACATAACCGAATTTAAACTTGCCAATGAGCGTAAACGCGAACTGGAAGTCCAACTGCGCCAGGCGCAGAAACTCGAAGCGGTCGGCACCCTGGCAGGCGGCATTGCCCACGACTTCAACAACCTGCTCATGGGAATCCAGGGAAACGTGGATCTCATGTCCCTGGACCTGGGCAAAGACAGCCCCTTTGGTGAGAATCTGGAAAACATCAGTCAATACGTTGCCAGCGGCGCCAACCTGGCCCAGCAACTGCTCGGCTTCGCGCGCAAGGGCAAATACCGCATCCGTCCCATGAACATCAATATATTGGCCGACAAATGCGTGCGCATGTTTGGGCGGGCCAAAAAAGAAGTCGAAATCAAAACCAGCTTCCATGCCGCCCTGTGGCCGATTGCGGGCGATCACAGCCAGATTGAACAGGTCATCATGAACATCCTGGTCAATGCCTGGCAGGCGATGCCCGAAGGCGGCAAAATTTATATCTCCACGGAGAACAAGACGCTCGATGACACCTATATCGGACTGAAGCCCTTTAAAATCAAACCCGGCAGTTATATCAAGGTCTCGGTTACCGACACCGGCCTGGGTATGGATGAAGAGACGCGCAGTAAGATCTTTGAACCGTTTTTCACCACGAAATACAAAAGCCGGGGCACCGGTCTCGGTTTGGCCAGTGTTTACGGGATTATAAAAAACCACGGTGGTCTGATCAATGTCTACAGTGAAAAGAAAATCGGCACGACCTTCAATGTCTACCTGCCCTCCACCGATCAAGCCCCCGATGAAAACAAAGCCTCCATCAAGCCGCTGCAAGTCAAAGGCGGCACTGAAACAATACTGCTGGTCGACGACGAAACAATGATCATCAACGTAGGCGGCCTGATGTTAAAAAAAATGGGCTACCAGGTGCTGACGGCCAATTCCGGCAGCGAAGCATTAAAAATCTACAAATCCCGTAAAGATGAAATCGCGTTGATCCTGCTGGATTTGATCATGCCGGGGATGAACGGCGTGCAGACATATGACCGCCTCAAACTCATCGATGCGGATGTGCAGGTTTTACTATCGAGCGGCTACAGCATGAATGAAGACGTCGACAATCTGCTTAAGAAAGGTTGCAAAGGGTTTATCCAGAAACCATTCAGCTCCACCGAGCTGGCCGAAAAAATAAGATTGATCCTGGATCGCAAAATTCCGGACAATTTTTTCGTGACCGATCAGTTTGATTCGCAGGCCGAGGCGCCTACCATCAATTAACCTGCAAGATCCGCCATTCCCGCGCAGGCGGCCTCCTTTAAACCGCCCGCACGGAGATGACGTTTTATCCACCCCTGCCCAAAAATAGTCATTCGACCTGCAAATCATTGCACGCAGGCAGCGTTATTTTAAACGTCGTACCGCTGTC
>JANQIE010000264.1 GCA_028282295.1 Desulfobacterales bacterium
TTGCCGGGCCTGAACGCCTATGGGTTCAGTGGCAGAAGACGGACTGGCAACTCCAAGATATTCTCGACCCGCCGCTTTCAAAGCTGCATCTGCAGCTCCCGCAGCGCTTTCCATATCGGACGCAGGCATCACCGCACCTTGCAGATCTGCAGCGCTTTGTTGCAATCTTCCGCGGCGAACTTCTCCTCCCATAGCCCGTTGTTCAGCGCCGTCAAAAGCACTTTGTACGCGACTCGTTTCTTCTTGGGAGAAGTTCAACCTCGTATCAGGCATCTTTACATTTGGATCTGCTTTGGCAGTCATAAAAGAATCAACAAGACCTCCCAACTCCTCTTTCTGGCGCTGGTTCGCGACAAAGTCCTTTGCAAAGTCCTGGACGGGTTTGTTGTTCTTGAAATCTTCCACTTGGCCTTTAACGTCGATCACAGGCCCGCGAGCGGCATTAAACATTGCGGGGTCCGCTTTTGCCCCCCGGGCAATAGTGCCATCTCCGGTAGTGGTCTTACTCGTGGTTTTCATCCCCTCCGAGCTCGTCACTGTGGTGGCCGTGCCGCTGGCGGTTCCCTGTCCGCTTACCGAGGTCTGCACGTTTCTTGACGAGGCGTCTTGGGTGGTCGTCCGGGGGCCGCCGGCAACGGAATTTGCAAGGTTCTTTACAGCTCCGGCAATGTTTTTGCCGGCGCTACTATTCATAACGCTCTTGTAATTTTCCATATTGCGGTTGGTATCGATTACAGGCTTGTTGGCGGCCTCATATAATTTCGATTTAAATTGTTCGTTGTTGGACTCTAGCTTAGTGCCGGTGGTACTGTTGCCGGAAGCGCGGGTGGTGCTGCTGCCGGAAGTGCGGGTGGTGCTGCTGCCGGAACCGCCGGTGGCACTGCTGCTACTACTTCGGCTGGCACTGCTGCTGGAACCGCCGGAAGCACTGCTGCTGGTACTGCGGCTGGCACTGCCACTTTTGGGCCCTCCAGAGTCTTTTGGGGCGCCATTTACGTTAGATTGATTCTTTTCCTTATCCGCCGGGGGGGATGAGTCTCTACTACTTGAGCTTTTAGATTCTGTTGATTTTTTGGTTTCTGTTGATTTCTTGCTTTCTGTTTTTTTGGAACTTGTATCTTTGGGTTTGCTACTGCTGGATTTATCACTGCTTTTTACCTTTGCCATCTTCCCCTCCTCCTGGTTTTGAAATGAACCTAATTGGGTTTTATAGTGCAAAACAGTTAAATGGAATAAAAATCAATTCTTCAAATTGAATAAGATTGCCGCGTTAATTACATCTGAGGATGCTGTAAGTCACTTGATCGTGAGATTGAACTTAGTATAGGTCAAAGGGAAAATAAATCGGGGAAAACCTGAAAATGGGGTTCGAAATCCCTGAAAATGGGGTTCGAAAAACCTGAGTGGTTTTGTCCGGATCATGTTGGCGGGCACATTATAAATTGACAAATGGTATTTAGTCGCCTAATTTTGTAAAAACTTTCAACCACTTAACCTGTTTTGCAACCGGCCGGCGCCGAAACCGCGCCGGACATGGCCCATGGCGCAGCAATCTTTATTTGAACATGTCACCAACACCCTGGTGGCGCTGAACACGTCCATTCGCAACATGCGTCTGTATCCGCCGGCCAGCGCGGTGATCGTGCGGTCTTTGGCCCGGACCCACGACTGCCTCACGGCGGTGTTTACCCACACCAAGGCGCTGAATCTGGCCGAGTCCGAAAAACAGTTGCTGATCAACGGCTCGGCCGTGAGCGCCAAAGCCCTGCAAAAACCGCATTTCAAGGGCTTTGTGCGCCTGCTGCTCGATTTTAAGATTCACAGCGTTTCGTTTTATCAGGGGGTCGACACCATCGAGCTGGGGCGCTTTGTCGACATGATCAGCCACACGCCGGAAGAAATCGCGGCGGCCGGCGGTTTGCAAAAACAGGTGGCGGAAAAGAATCTTAGCCACATCCGGGTCAACGACAAGGTTTTCGTCGTCCAGAGCGCGAAAGGCAAGCGGATTGCCGGTGCCTCCCCGGACGCCGGTGAAATTCTGGCCCGGTTGAAGCAATCCGATCCGCAAACGCTCAAGGCGCTGGCCGGCAACGTCGAGTGGGTGATGGACGCTTTCGGTGCGGGGCTGGCGGGGCTGGCGCGGGCGGATGCCGGCAGACAGCCGGCAACCTTTGCCGTGATTGTTCGCACGCTTGACCGGTTGATCGCCGATGCGCGCAAAAAAACACTCGGCCGCGAAATGGCCGGGGCGGTCATGGCGGCGGACGCGGCGCTGTGGGGCAAGATTTTGTTACAGGACGCGCCGGGGGTCCTGGGGGCCGAACTGCTCACGCAGGTGCTGGCGCGGCTGGATTCGCAACAGGTCCGCGACGTCTCGCGGCATCTTAAAACAATGGCGGGCGATGTTGAGCGCGCGGCGTTAAAGCGGGCGTATGAGCGGCTTGTCGACGCCCGGTCGCGCCGGTCCGCGCCACCGGCAACTGCCGTCAGAAAAATGACAGCCCCCGTTAATATAAAGGAAGGTATTGATGCGCTGTTGAAGGGCCGGCGCAATGCCGGCCGCGACCCCGGCCTGACAGCGGCCCTGCCCGGCGCCATCGACAAATTGTTTGCCAAAGGCAGTCTCAATCTTGCCGCGGCGCTGATTGCCCGGCTGGCAGCCAATTTAAGCGCCGAAGACGACACGGTGCGCCGCCATGCGGCCGCGGCGCTGGCCGGGGTTTGCGCGGTGTTGATGAAGCGGGGGCAATTACAAACTTTACGCGGTCTTTGCGGCGCACTGTTTGACTGGCTTGGCAGCCAGGAACAATTTTCGGAAGAATATGGGGCGCTGCTGGACCAACTGCGCCGGCTGGCGGTGCATTTGATCCGGCGTCAGCGGTTTGCCGACTGCCGCGCGGTGCTGGCCGGATTGGCAAAAGAACTGCGAACAGACCGTGCTGCGGGCAATGTGTTCGCCGATGCGCAGATTACTTCCAGGGTGCGTGCGGCTCTGGCCGGTCTGGCTGAGGGGGAATCGCTTGCGTGGTTGCTGGGTGGCCTTGAGGCGCCGCGTCCCCGGATGCGCGACGACGCGGCCGACTGCATGGCCGCCCTGGGCGCGGCGGCGGTGGGTCCGGTGTTGCAAACCCTGGCCAAAACGCAGAAGCGGTCCCTGCGGGTCAAGCTGATCCAGGTTGTGACCGCGATCGGCCCGGCGGCGGCGGCGCAGCTAAAGGCCCGCATCGCGCAAGGCGGCGAATGGTTTTATCTGCGCAACCTGATTTTACTTCTGGGCAAAACCGGCGCCGCCGGGGATCAGGCGCTTTTGATCCCGTTTCTGACCCACGAGGACCTGCGTCTGCAACGCGAGGCGTTGAACAGCATTTTCAACCTGGGCGGCGAAAAGCGCGAGCACCTGCTGCTCGGCTTGCTCGATACAGCCGGGGACGACCTCAAGGTTCACGTCATCGGCATGCTCGGCGCGTTACGCAGCACGGCGGCGATTGCCCCGCTGACAGCGCTGCTGCAATCGAAAAACTTTGCTTCGGCGGCGTTGCGCGAAGAAATCCATTTACAGAGCTGCCGGGCGTTGGGCGCCATCGGCGATCTGGACACGCTGCCGCTGTTGGAATCGCTGGCCGCGCCCCGGCGTTTTTTAGGCATCACCCGCACCGACCCCAAACTGTCCAAGGCGGCCGGCGAAGCAATCCGCCGGATCCGCCGGTTCAAACCGGCAGGCTGAGCCGACAGTCTGGGTCGAATCCACAATCGTTGAGAAGGTCCGTCAATGTGAGAATTAATGCGATTGCCCTGGTGGTGATTGCAGGGCAATCGCATGTGGAAAATTGGAGCGCAAGGCGTGCAAAAAAGTTTATAACGTTTTGCTCCCGGCCCCCGGCAAAGACCGGGGTACGGAATCAAAACGGCAACAACCTCATCTTCGTCACCCCGGCAAAAGCCGGGATCCGGAATCAAGACGGCAACAGCCTCATCTTCGTCACCCGGCGAAGGCCAGCGGCCGGAATCAAGACGGCAACAACCTCATCTTCGTCACCCCGGCGAAGGCCAGCGGCCGGAATCAAGACGGCAATAACCTCATCTTCGTCACCCCGGCGAAAGCCGGGGCCGGAATCAAGACGACAACAACCTCATCTTCGTCACCCCGGCGAAAGCCGGGGTCCAGAATCAGAACGATAAAAACCTTAATGTAGTTACCCCTAAACCCAAATGCGTTCGACAAAGGGAAACACTCCCTACCGGAAATTCCCCCTTTGCATAGCCGGTCGGGCTGAAGAAATACTTAAATCGCACCTACGTTGCCGCGGACCGCCGGAACGGGCAGTCTGCCCACCTTGGAACATCTCCTGGATCCCCGCCTGCGCGGGGATGACGCCTGAACATGAAAGAGCAAAAACGGCGTCGTCATCCCCGTCCCGAACTGATCCGGGGTTTGCCTGGGCGACAAATGT
>JANQIE010000044.1 GCA_028282295.1 Desulfobacterales bacterium
AAAGTCGTGCATATCGAGATATTCGCGGCTTTGCACAACGCAGAAGACGAGCCCATAGACAAGTCAGTTGGGATAATTTATTTTTTCCACGGCCCTTACGTTGCGGCGGGCCGCCGGAACGAGCAATTTGCGCATATAGGGACATTTCCTGGATTCCCGCCTGCGCGGGAATGACGACGTAGATTTTGCCCCGTCGTGTTTAGACGCTCATCCCGCCCCGTATCAAGTACGGGGTAGACTGTGGCGGGAATCCAGGAGATATCGCAAAAATGCCTAAGTGTTGTTGTTTGGCTTTGACATGCAATTCTGCTCAATTGTTATTCATTTTTTCTCAGCTTGATGGCTATAGCTTTAAGCCCTGCGCTATATCTCTTCGACTCATCGGCTTGGTTAAGTTAATGACATTGACTTGAAATTGGGAAAATGATGGCATTGGCCACCAAGTTTCAAGTTTCCAATTTCCAATTTCAAACCTCCACTCACAACGCCCGCATCCATTCCGGGGTCAGGGCGATGTCGCCGTTCAGGGCCTGGTCGATCAGGGCCAGGGTGGCCTGCTTGTCCTTGGGCAGGCGGGCCTTGATCGGTAGATAATTGGAGGCGTGGTTGGCGTGGAACAGGCCCTTGGACAGGTCGGTGGCGGCGATCATGGTGCGTAGTTCGCGCAACATGTCTTCGGGGCCGAGCAGCGGAAAACGGCCGGCGGCGTGGGCTTCGTAAAGTGCGGTGCCGGGAATCAGCATCAGGCTCAGGGCGCCGATGTAATCCGGATCGATGGCCGACAGGACCCGGCCGGTTTCACGGGCGTGGATTTGCGAACGGGTTTTGCCGGCGATGCCCAACAGCACGGTGATCGACAGCTTGAATCCGGTCCGGACGGCTTTGCGGCCCATGTCGATCATGGTTTGGGCGTCGGCACCCTTGTTGATTTTCTTCAGGGTTTGGTCGTCACCGGTTTCGAGGCCAAGGTACAGGATCGCCAGTCCCAGATCGTTTAGCTGCCGCAACTGGTCCTCGGTTTTCATTTTAAGGGCCTTGGCGTTGGCGTAGGCCCCCACACGGGTTACCCAGGGCAACCGGGTGCGGATGGCTTCCAGGATTTTGACGAGCCGTTTGTGGGGCACGATCAGGGCGTCGCCGTCGCAGAGAAACACCCGGCGTTGGCGGCGGCAGTGGGTTGCGGCGAATTCGATGTCCGCCAGGATGATGTCGTCGGGTTTGATTTTGAAACGCTCCCCCTTGTAGGCGCCGCAGAAGGTGCACTTGTTGCGTGAACAGCCGACGGTGACCTGTAACAGGATGCTGTTGGCTTCACTGGGGGGCCGGATGATGTTGCCTTCGTAATGCATGGGTCTACCCAGATTGAAAAACGGCCCTTTTGATCGCGCTCGCAAGGGCCGTTCTGTTTTTTACAGTTCCGCTAAAACGGCCACCCTTCAGGGTTTGATCAGGATCGTCGGATACAATCCTTGCTGATCGCCTTCGGGGTAGGGCTGGATGGTGTTGAAGGAGATGTTCTGATTTCTTTGCGCATGTCCTTCGCCCTGCGTGCCGTCGTAAAAAGCGCCGTTGGCTTCGAGTATGTGGTGGATGCGCTCTTTAAAGGCGGTGACGAATTTGCCGCCGTGGCCTTCAAAGTGCATGCTGCCCCGGGTGATGTGGTCGCTGACGCTGGCCATTGTCTTCAGGGCAATGCTGTTGGCTTCGAGATCGGCCGCGTCGTTCACCAGGCCCCAGACCAGGTGACCGTCGGGGATGGTCAGCGGTTCCTGGATATCGATGATGGTGTGCGGCATGATCACACAGTCTTTGCCGATGGTCAAACGGCCGTTGGGCCGGCCGCGCAGGAAGCTGTTAAAACCGACAAACACGTTTTTGCCCAGGTCCGCTTCGATGATTTTTGCGCCGTGGGCGGTAACGTTGTTGCCTTGCAGCCGGGAGTTGATGATGTAGCAGTTTTCCTGGGCGTTGGCGCCCTTGCCCAACCAGGCGTTTTGCAGATACGCCCGCTGGGACACCAGCACGTTCTCATTGATTTGGGTTTTGGGTTTGACCACGGCGTAGCGGTCCAGCGAGGCACTGCCGGGAACCGTTACGGACGGCTCGATGTTGACAACATCAAAGATGCGCTGAAATGCTTCCTTGCGATCGTTGACAAAATCGATGAGCAGTCCCTGGGGCAGGCTGCCGGCGGAAAAGTCGATGTAGCGGCGTAGTTTCTCTTGGGGATAGCGGTAGAGAAAGTTGAAGTTGTCCGGGGAGCGCACCCACACGGTGCCCGGATCGACGTAAAGATGGTTGACTTCACCGGCCTGCACGTATGAAAAGGATCCGATTACGCAATCGTTCATGGTGGTCAGGTCGACGGTGGCGAAGGGGCCCAGGAAAGAACCATCGGTGGGGGATCCATGGATATTGGCGTAGTGGACGGCGGCGGTGTTGGAGATAAAAAACCGCTCCGGTGTTTCCGGATCATGGGAGTAATTGTGCACCAGGGTTTTAATCAGCAGGCTGTCCTTGATGTCGATCCCTTCGTCCTGCTGGATCGGGATTTCCCATTTGCCGCAACGGTAGACATCGCCTTTTTTCTTCAGCTCATCGCCCCGGATATCGCTTTTGTAGAGAATCGAATTGGTGGTCCGGCATTTGCCCAGAAAATAGCTGCCGGCCAGATTGGAGTGGCGGAATTGAAAGTTCAGCGAATGGTGCGGAGTTATGCCGTAAAAGGCGTAGAACTTGGTCATTTGATCCAAAGGGATCAGGTCTTTGGTATAGGGATCGACATCATAGTCGAGTTCCCTGAGATTGATATTGACTCTTTGGATTATGCGTTTGAAAAGTTGTTGTAATGCTTGCATCGCTTATCCTTTATCGTGGGTTTGTTCGCATTCTTTCATGGTATGGAAGCAGGCCGCGAAGACGTCGGTGAGCCGGAGTATGCCGGTAATCTCCTTGCCGCGCGTGACCAGCAGGGCCAGGTGGTGGCCGAAAACGAGCTGGTGGATGGCCAGTTCGATGGGCGAGGTCTCATCGACGTGTTCGCCTTCTTCCAGTGTTTGCATGAGTTCTTCGACTTTGGTGGTGGCGGCTTCGCGGCACAGGTTCACCAGTGCAAGGCTGCCCGGTCGACGCTGGGTGTGCAGGGAATGAATGTAGCCGGGGCTGAAGCCGTACTTTTCGATTTCATCGATCTGGTTGATCTGTCTGCCACGCGGCTGCAGGGCACGCAGCACATCCAATTGGCCCAATTTGCCGATGACGCGTTTGTTTTTGTCCAGGATCAACACACCGCGGTGGCGGTATTTGGTGTGATCAAACTCTTCCTGGGCCCGCTCCAGCGCCAGAATCGCTTCGAACAGGGTCGCACCTTTGTCGACCGTTGCGTATTCCGACAGCGGGACCATTAAATCCTTGACGCGATAGTTTTCCACGCTAACCCTCCGGGATTTGTCAGTACCCATCCGCAAATAGCATCTTTTGGCCCCTGGCGGCGTTCTCGCATTTTTAAAATCCTCGACATAGCACGCTATGCCTGCGGTTTTAAAAATGCTCGGGCCTTGCCAGGAACCAAAATCTACTATTTCCGGATGGACACTAGCTCTTTTTAAATTTAATTATTACAAATTCAATGATAGGTAAATAAGGGTATCTCTGAAAATAAGGGTCGAAATACCTGAAAATACCTTGTGAAATCCCTTAACGCCTGAGCATCGTCACACGTTTTATCAACGACGATGATGTGCGCAGGTTGTCCCAAAGCAGCCGGTTTTAGTTGGAATCAAGGTGGATGAATGTTCGATTCAAAGAAATAACAAGCTGTTGCGAAGATTCAAACCTGTTGCGTCATACCGGTATCGCACAAAAGGCGCAATTTGGAGACTATCAGGGAATCCCTGAATTTGTCCGTCAGGGCGAGCCGATGCACAAGTGAATTTATGCCTTGGAGAATAATTCCAAAATCTAACGAATTCAGTTTCTAAACCTGTTTTTGATTGATTCATTTCACTTTCTGGATATGCAACAGTTACTAATCCTCCCTCTGTGCCAATGTAGGTGAGACACCTTCCCCTTGAATAATTAGTGTAGGGCGGGTAGGAGAATCACCTACATTGGCACAGAGGGGCTGGGCGTTAACGCAACAGAGCAAAACAGATGCGGAAATCAACGCCATGCAGCAGGCCTTGGACGATTGGCGGGCCGCAGGGGCGAATTTACTTAGTCCGTATTTTCTATTGATTATAGCCGAGGCATATGCGGTTACAGGACAAACCGAAGCAGGGTTGGCTACCCTGACCGAAGCGCTGACGGCAGTTCAAAGCAGCGGGGAACGATGGCTCGAAGCGGAAATTTATCGAGTGCAGGGCGAGCTGTTGTTGAAGCAGGGAGGAGTTGAAACGAACTATCGTCAAGCGCTTGATATCGCCATTCAGCAAAAAGCAAAATCCTGGGAACTGCGAACACTGATGAGCTTGACGCGCCTGCGACTGAGGCAAGGCCGGCAAGCAGAGGTCATACCCATGCTGGCGGAGATTTATGAGTGGTTTACCGAGGGATTTGCCACACCGGATCTGAGGGACGCAAAGGCGCTGCTGGAAGATATTTCTTGAAGGTTCAATTTGTGGGCCGCCTATGGCTTTGATGACCTTGTCAAACCTGCGACATCGGATTCGTTGAATACTTACTCCGGGGTCTCGTCGATGCTGACCGGAGGGCCGCAACGGATTTATCGATTAAACAACGCTGACAGGGAGCCGGCTCGCTCAAAGGTCTTAATCATCCGGCCGGCCATGGTGGTCCGGATAAAATCGATGCCCAGGTTGGCACTTCTACTCTTTCGCGATAATCAAACGCATCGGGTAGCCGAAATCTTAGGCCAAATCGGTGGCGTTTTTGAATCTGGTTTCATCGGTTCCGTAGGTGTCGACAGGTAGAATGCGTTTCACGCACCAAAGAGACGACGACCCTGCAAACAACAATTTTTCTTCCGCGCAATGGCGTGTTTGGTGCATGGAATGCACCAGGCGTCTGTTTTCTTAAGAGGATCAAGTCACTGGGAGCGGACAAATGTTCAGCCATTGGTCACCTCCCCCAGCAATTCCAGGATCTCTTTTTCCAGGGTTTTAATGTCGGCCTCGATCTCCTCCAGAGGTCGTGATGGAACTAAGCAGCGGCGCTTGGCAACCGCATACAGCTACAGACACAAAGCCGCCTTGACTTTGACGGTCGCATTAAGTAATTCAATTAAAGTGACGCCTTCATTTGTGAGACGGCTTACCGCTTGCCACAACCCTATCCCAACCGAAACAGATCCAAAAAGGAGATGGTATGTATCTTCCCAAAGTTTACGAGAAATTTATGAAGGAATACCCCGATGTGTTCGACGCTTATAAAAATCTGGGGGTGACCACCCGCAAAGCCGGTCCGCTGGATGAAAAATGCCAGGATCTGATCAAGCTGGGCATCGCCCTGGGCGCCAACTCCCGTGGGGCGGTCATGAGCCATACCCGCAAAGCGTTGGCGGCCGGTGCCTCCAAAGAGGAGATACGGCATGCGGTCCTGCTGGGGCTCACGACCACCGGTTTTCCAAACATGATCGCCGCGCTGCACTGGGTTGAAGAGGTCTTGGCCAAGGACACGCACTAAATGGCCGCCGGTTCCGGCCCCTCAGATCGAACCAACCGGACCTAAATCCGGGCGCCTAAAATGTAAAATTGTTTTTGCGCGAGCCCTGATTTTCCATTCCTGATTCTATAGCGGAACTTCAATGCCTACCATTCTTAAAATACGCTGTCGCAAATGTGGGGCAGCTTACCGCACCAAAGCCGATTACGCCGGCAAACGCACCCGGTGTCCCAAATGCCGTCAGACCATGGTCCTGCCGCAGGCCGCCGCCATCGAGAAACGCAAAGGGATGCGGGCGGTGGTCAAGGAGGGGACCGTCAAACTGGATCTGACCAACGAGCTGACCCGCTCGGGGACAAAACCGTTTTGCCGGGTGGTCTATACCGAAGCCGATCCGGTGACCTTTGCCCTTAAACGGAGCGATCTGGCGCCGCTGCTCGATTTGAGCGAGGACGGCATCGGTTTTCATATCCGGGCCGATCTGGCGGCCGATCATCTGGCGCCGTCCGCAATCCTGCCCATCGAGATCGATTTTCCGGTGTTGACCGAGCCGTTAACCTGCCGTGTTCGTGTGCGCTGGACCAAACCGACCGCCGACCGGCTGGTGCAGGTGGGGGCAAGTTTTTACAAGGTCCCGGCGACGTTTCACAAAATTATGGACGAGTTGATGCAGTACATTCTCTCGCGGCCGGATGTCTGGGAGATGGAAGAAATTGAGGATGGGACCGGCTAAGGGCCGCGGAAAAAATGCCCAGGATTAATAATGAAGATGACCCGTTGGGGCGTCGGGCCCCGTTTCACATTGCTGGCCGTGCCGTACAGCATTCTGACGATTGTCGTCAGCCGGTTATGGACGCCGGTATTCGATCTTGCGCCCCTGCCCTATCGCGCGTGCCTGAGCATCGGTGTCGTGCTCTTGGTGATCGGAGTGCCGTTTAACATTATCGCTATGGCAACGGTACATCGCGCCTTTTCCGCCGGCCGACTGATCACGGACGGGGTTTTCAGCCTGTGCCGCCATCCGGTGTATGCGGCCTGGGTGGTCTTTTTTGTCCCGGCCATTGCGCTGTTGTGTTATTCCTGGTTGGCCTTGACCGCACCGCTGCTGATGTACTTTGTTGTCAAACGCCTGGTTCACAGGGAAGAGATTTATCTGGGAGATAAGTACGGCGAGCCGTACCGGCGGTATCAGGCAAGCGTCCCGGCCATCATACCGGTAGGCCGTCTAATGCGCCACTTTATGTAAGGTGTAAGTGTAGTCATCACCCTGATAGGCCACGGTGACGTCGGTAAAAAAAATCTCCCCTTTGTCCGAGTAGCAAAACGATTCGACGGTCCGGCCGGCGTTGCCCGGCAGATGGCCGGCCCACGTGTCGCCCCACCGGACCGATTTGCCTTCCAGATTTGTTGTTCTCTCGGCCTGCACCGCCCGCACATCTTTGCGCCCCTGCCGATCGGTTTGCCACAGGGTCATGGTCTTGAGAAAATGTTGGCGGTGGCTTGCCCGTCGCCAATGGATCGAATGCGCGGTCAGGTTTTCATAACGCACGTCGTAAAAACAGGTTCGCAGGTAGTTGTAGTCCGGACCGTAGTACTGCGGATCATCCGGTTTGCGGCCTTTGTAGGTGTAGGTGATCTTCAGAAACGGGGTGCCGGTCCGATCTTGCACCAGTTTTTCATAGGTTAGCGGATACTGCGCCAGCAACGCCGGCGTGATGCGTTCAGCCACCGGATCGACCGGAAAATCCCGGTAACTGTGAAATCCCATGGCCGCACAGGATGCCAAAACGAGCACGCACAGCGGCAACAGGAGCATTGTATGACGATACGATTGCGCCATTTCATACCTCCTTGGGGGTAGCCATCTGCAATTTCCAAAGGTGTTTTTGGTTATGAAACCCTATCTATAGCAAGAGGGGCCCAAACAATTCTCATTTTAGAACTCGTTTGATAATTTTCTGTTTTGCATCCTCAATTATGGATCCATAATAACTAAACCGGCAACTAAATACGTAAGCCTTCGTCATGCCGGACTTGATCCGGCATCCAGAATTGACGCTTGATTCCGGCGCTCACCGGAATCACAATTTTAAAGGTATTTTATTGCCGGGTTAGTAAGTACAAAATATGGCACGTTTTGTGGTGCAATCAAGCTTTTTTTATGCATACCGCCCGCGATCCAACGACGCTTCCGGCCGGGCATCAGCGCGGCCATGCGATTCAAGAATTGATCGGGCAGCAAAAAATCGACCAGGCGCAACGCGGGTAGCTCTTTGCCTTGCTCGTGTCCATCCGGTTAGGGTTTCTGGTTTGCATGAATCGTTTTTGTTCTTTAGAGTCAATGCCATTAACTTGAAGCAGTGGCTCAAGGCTTTTGCCTGTAGCCGACATTTGCAAAACGCCCTTACGTTGCGGCGGGTCGCCGGAACGAGCAATGTGCGCGTCTTGAGAAATTTCCTGGATACCCGCCGGCGCGGGAATGACGACGTCGGTTTTGCCCCGTCGTGGGCAGAAGTCATTCCCGCGCAGGCGGGTATTTAGGAGATATCGCAAAAATGCCTACGTGTTGTTGTCAGGCTTCGACATGCAATTTTGCTCCATTGTTATTCATTTTTTCTTAACTTATGTCCATCCGGAAATAGCAGATTTTGGTTCGCGCCAAGGCCGCAGCGAATTTGAAACCGCAGGCGTAGCAAGGCTACGTCGCAAGAACATGAATGGCTACGCCATTATTTCAAATTCGTGAGAACGCCGGCATGGGCCAAAAGATGCTATTTCCGGATGGACACGAACTCACGTGAGCCTTTGCGTAAAAAGATATAAATGTTGATTTTTTGTGCACACCCCCTGAGCTCTACCCACTGCATCCAAATCAAAAAAATCATAAATTACAGTTAGATATAAAAAAAAAGCCGGCTTGATAATTTTTTTTAGATCGGCATAGTTCCTGCTGTGATTCTGGAGGCACGCCTGTCAAAAGGGGCATATCCGAATTTTACAAGGAGGGAATATCATGAAACGCACAGTAATATTCAGTCTGGCAACCCTGTTGACGTTTGTCTGGATTGTGGGTTGTGCTTCCATGCCGTCACCGAAGAAAATGATAACCCGCAGCAAGAAGCCGGCCAAGAGCGGCTTGTATGCCCAAACACCGGCTGCGGTGCGCGCACCGGTCAAAGAGGCGTCGTTCGATCTGAAGCAATCGCTGGCCAATCTCAGGTTGGCCGAGGAGAAAGTGAAGTTGGCCGGTCTGAAAAAAGAACGGGCGGAAATGGAAGAAAAGTACTCGCAGACCAATAAGAAGCTCGCCGACACACTGGTCAAACAAAATGAAATCATCGTCGAACGCCGCAAAATGGAAGCCGTCGACAATGCCAACCTCGGTGACAAGGAAGCCAATATCAAGCGGATTGCCGATTTAAAATCAAAAGAACTGTCGGTTGAGTCCGACAGCATCCAAATCAAGGCTGAAATGTCGACCCTGGCTCTGAGAATCAAGCAACTCGACAAAAAGATCAAGGCACAGAACAAACGCATCGCCGGCAAAACCAAAGGCAAAAAACGCAAAGGGCGCAAACGCGGTTAGGCTCGTACCCTTCCGGAAATAGCATCTTTTGGTCCCTGGCGGCGTTCTCACATTTTTAAAATAATGGCGGAGCCATTCACGTTCTTGCG
>JANQIE010000049.1 GCA_028282295.1 Desulfobacterales bacterium
AAGGCCCGAGCATTTTTAGAACCGCAGGCATAGCGGGCTATTGCGAGGATTCTAAAAATGCGAGAACGCGGCCGGGGGCCAAAAGATGCTATTTCCGGATGGACACTAACTAAAACTAAAATTAAACCAGAGGAGGTTCACATGAAACGAACGTTTGTAATTGGAGTTGCCGTTTTATTTGCAATGGTCGCCGTGATGGGCGGCATGCCGGACCAGGCCCAGGCCCGGCCGCAGTTCGTCACCATCGGCACCGGCGGGATTACGGGGGTTTATTATCCCACCGGCGGCGCCATTGCCAAGATGGTCAATGCCAAACGCAAGGAGTACAACATCCGCGCCACTGTCGAATCGACGGGTGGCTCGGTGTTTAACATCAACGCAGTCATGTCCGGTGACCTTGAATTCGGTGTGGCCCAGTCCGACCGGCAATATCAGGCGATCAAGGGCCTTGCTGAATGGAAAAACTCCGGGCCGCAAAAGAAATTGCGGGCGGTTTTCAGCATTCATCCGGAAACCATCACCCTGGTCGCTGCCGTGGATGCCAACATCAAATCCGTTATGGATCTGAAAGGCAAACGGGTCAACATCGGCAATCCCGGTTCCGGTCAACGCCAAAATTCGATTGATGCGTTATCGGCGTTCGGCATCGACTACCAAAATGACATTAAGGCTGAAGGGATCAAAGCCGCCGAAGCACCGGGCCTGCTCCAGGACGGCCGTATCGACGCTTTTTTCTATACCGTCGGCCATCCCAACGGCGCCTTCAAGGAAGCCACCGCCGGTGCCCGCAAAGTTAGCTTCATTCCAATTGACGGGATGGGCATCACCAAACTCGTTGGCACCAAACCTTATTATGCCAAAACCGTCGTACCGGTGAAAGCCAATTATCCGGGTGCAAGAAACACCGGCGATATTACTTCTTTCGGCGTCAAAGCGACCTTCGTCACTTCCGCCGACCAACCCGACAACATCGTTTACGCGATAACCAAGGAAGTATTCGAAAATTTCGAAACGTTCAAAAAGCTGCATCCCGCCTACCAGGTTCTAACCAAAAAGAACATGCTGGAAGGTCTGTCCGCACCGATTCACCCCGGCGCGATGAAATACTACAAGGAAGCCGGTCTTAAATAGGCCGGTCTATAATGATAATGTACCGCTATCACCGGCACCCGTCAGGGTGCTGGTGATCTGTGTTTGCTTTTAGTCTTTTCGGAGAGCCCATTTATGAGTGAACTTGATCTAAATCAAAAGGACGAAGGACTCGAACTCGCAAAACGGATGGCCGAGGAAGAAGAAGGGATCGGGCGGCGGCCCAAGGGGCCGGCCCGGTTTGTCATCCCCACCGTGGCGGTAGCGTGGTCGCTGTTTCAACTCTCCATCGCCAGTTGGCTTATCATCGATTCAACCTTTATCCGCTCGATTCATTTGGGCTTTGCCATGCTGATCGTTTTTTTGAACTACCCGATGTTCAAAAAAACACGGCTGGGCATGAAGTTTCTCGCCACCAAGTCAAAGATTCCGGTGCTGGACTACCTTTTCGCCATCCTCGCCTGTGGTTCGGCGCTGTATATCGCCATCGACTACGCCGGTATGACCACCCGCTACGGCGCGCCGATTCCAAGAGATCTGATTTTCGGCCTGGCGTTGACGCTTTTACTGCTCGAAGCGGCCCGCCGAGTTATCGGCCCGGCCCTGCCGGTGATTGCCCTGATGTTTATCGTCTACGCTTTTCTAGGGCCCTACATGCCGGACCTGATCGCTTTCAAGGGGGTCTCTTTGAACCGTTTCATGGGGCAGATGACCATGTCCACCGAAGGGATCTACGGCATCCCGCTGGATGTGTCGGCCACCATTGTTTTTCTCTTTGTGCTGTTCGGCGCCATGCTCGACAAGGCCGGCGCCGGTCAGTATTTTATCAGGCTGGCGTTGAGCCTGCTCGGCGGTTTCAAGGGTGGTCCGGCCAAGGCCGCCATCATGGGCAGCGGGCTCACCGGTCTGGTCTCCGGGTCGAGTATCGCCAACATCGTCACCACCGGCACTTTTACGATTCCGCTGATGAAGAAGGTCGGTTACCCGGCTAAAAAGGCCGCGGCGGTGGAAGTCGCCGCCAGTACCGACGGCCAGTTGGCCCCGCCGATCATGGGGGCGGCCGCCTTTATCATTGCCGAATATGTCAACGTTCCCTACGTGGAAGTCATCAAGGCGGCGGCCGTGCCGGCCTTTGCCTCGTATGCCGCGTTGTTTTACATCACCCACATCGAAGCCTCCAAGCTCGGGTTGCGGGGCATGACCCGGGCCGAGCTGCCGCCGTTTTTCAAAACGCTCATCAGCGGCGCGCACTTTCTGGCGCCGATCCTGTTCTTGCTGTACGAACTGATCGTGGTCCGGCATTCGCCCGAACTGGCGGCTTTTAACGCCATCTGGGTCATGGCGATTATCATGGTCCTGCAACACCCGGTCAAAGCCTATCTGAACAAGGAACCGCTAGGCGGGGCTTTTAAACAGGGGGTTTTCGATATTGTCGGTGCTTTGGCCACCGGTGCCCGCAACATGGTCTCCGTGGCGTTGGCAACCGCTGCCGCCGGTATCATCGTCGGTGTGGTTGCCCTTGGTCTGGGGCAACTGATCACCGCCATCATCGACACTCTGTCCGGCGGCAATATCTATTTGATGCTGGTCATCACCGCCATCACCAGCCTGATCATCGGCATGGGGCTGCCGACCACGGCCACCTATATTGTCATGGCCTCTTTGACCGCCCCGGCCATTGTTGAAATCGGCGGGTTCAACGATTTTTTCGTCCCGCTGATGGCCGCACACCTGTTCTGTTTTTATTTCGGCATTTTGGCCGACGATACGCCCCCGGTCGGGCTTGCGGCCTATGCTGCCGCCGCCATCGCCAAATCGCCACCGGTGGCCACCGGTTTGCAGGGGTTTATGTACGACATCCGCACGGCGATTTTGCCTTTCATGTTTATTTTCAACAGCGACCTGATCCTGCACAACATCACGTCCTGGCCCCAGGGACTGCTTATTTTTGCCATGGCCTGCGTCGGCAATTTTGCCTTTGCCTCGGCCACCCAGGGCTGGTTCGTGGCCCGCAACCGGTTTTATGAGATCCCGCTGTTTCTCTTTGTTACCGTCAACCTGATGCGACCCGATTTTATCGCTTCAGTCATCGGGCTGCCGCATGAACAACGTTACTGGACGTATTTGATCGGTCTGGCCGTTTTTGGCGTGCTCTACCTGATGCAGCGGCCGCGAACGCCCAAACCGGCTGAAATATCCGCAGCCGCACCCGCATGAGGGGGCGAACAAAAAAGTAAAAATCAAGGAGATCGGCATGCAACCGGCAAAAAAAATTCTCGTTGCCATGGCATTCACCGAATACAGCCAGGGCCTTTTCGACTACGCCGCCATGCTGGCGCAAGCCATGAACGCGCAGCTTGTGGCGGTGAACATCATCAACGAGCGCGATGTCGAGGCGGTGGCCAAGATCGAATCGCTCGGTTACGATGTGGACGGCGCCCATTTTATCGCCAACTCCAAGCAAGAGCGCAGCAAAGCCCTGGAGGCGATCATCCAAAAAAGCGGCTTTGACGCCGACCGCGTAATCTCGGTAATCAAAGTCGGCAACCCCATCGATGAATTGTTGAAGATCACCATCGGCGAAAGTGCGGACATGATCGTCCTGGGAGTAAAAGGTCATACGGACTTGGAACATGTTTTCATCGGCTCGGTCGCCGAGAAGATCTTCCGCCGCTCCTCCGTTCCGGTGGTTTCCTATCGCAACGAGGCCACCGCCGCCAAGTTGAGAAAAAGAATTGGTTAGAATTTTGCTATCCTTGTCTTTACTCAACCCTGACGGCCGGCCGGCCATTTTTTCTTTCCGGGATGTTGACACGGCCAAAAGCCCTGTTGTATGGTCCCCAAACAAGCTTCACTTTTTCCGGTTTCTTGAAGGGCCCCTTTTGTGGTCCCAACAGGTCAATGCCTGAGCCGAAGCCATTCGCCGGCGATTAAAAAAACCCTTTGACGGGTAAACAAAACATAGGCGGCCTTCCTAATTTCACGGATAACCGGTCGATTTTCCATTAGCGTTTTATTAGAAGTTATCTCAAAATCAAACAAGGACGCCAATCCCAAACCAGGTGTATCTTTGTTTCGCCCCAAAGAGGTATGAAAGTATTTCGGGGAGTTGAAACGAGGGGCCACGGTTTGCGGTCGAACCGAGAGATTCTCTGAGATTTCTTTACCAGCCTTCCCATTGTCTTGTTGTAGAACCTGGCCTGGTGCCACACGCTTGAACTCAAACTGAAAAGGAGATTGACATGACGCGAAAAAATGTATTCACCCTCAAAACGATTTGGCCGGCAATCCTTTGCCTGTTTGTCCTTGCCGGTCCGGCCCTGTCCGCCGTGCAATTTCAGAATGTTGCGACCAACGGGTTTTTGGCCGTAGCGGGCAATTCGATCCTGCACAAAGCAAACGGCAGTGGATCCGACACCATGTGGGAACTGATTTCGGCCGGTAACGGCGCCTATGTTTTACAAAATGTGGCGGCCGGCCGGAACCTGGATTACGATTCCGACGGCAGTGTCGACACCTCGGTCAACACCAACGCCGACAAGCAATGGGAATTGATCCCCAGCGGCGATGCGTTCCTGCTGCGCAATGTAAGCGGCGGGGTCTATCTTGATGCCGGCCCCAACGGTGCGGTCGGCACCTCCGTTGACACTGGTGACGAACAACTGTGGCGGCAGATCGGCGTAACGAATCCACCCGATGACCCCCCGCCCAATCCGGGTGACGGGCCGGTCGAACTGTTTGATACTTTGCATCAGCGCGTGCTGGATCGCGAAGCCTTTTCCGGCCCCAAAGACACGAACTGGGGGGTTACCTTCGAAAGCAGGGTGGCCGATCTGAATATTCGTGACCGCTTTGCACAAGCCGACACCGATGCGAAAGTCATGGGGGCGGTCAACCTGTTGAGCGCGGCGCGCCGCGACACCCACCTTCGGGTGACGGGACCCGGCCGGTATGACTATCGTGTCGCCCCAATTGCCTTTTTGCCCGATTTCTCCGATCCGGACATGTTCAACATTGCCAAGGTCCGCATGTTCGCGGCCCGCAAGGGCAGTGACAGCGCGGTCGCAGCCGTCACGGTGGGCGATGAGCTTATCGGCGTCAACGGCCAGTCGTTGACGGCCTATTTGGAGTTGATGGTGCCCGAGTACCGGATGTCGACACTGGCCAACGGATTGATTCGCCGGATCGGTGACGGCCTGGCCGAATTTTATGAGTTTCGCTCAGCGTCGCTGTACCGCGATGACGGACAGATCCTTTACCGCCTGCGCCGCGAAAACGGCACGGAATATGAAGTCCTTGTGCCGTATCAATACGGCAGCTTCAACAATGTGAACTGGCTCGGTGATCATCCGCTGGCCCGGCATGGTTACGACGGCTACCGGCAGGTGGTCAATAATATCGATCTCGAGTTCTGGGTGCCGGCAACGGCCAACTCGGACTCACGCACGGTTATCATCCGGTGGAAAGACCTCGAGGAGGTTGAGCAGTCATTGAATGAGATGATGAGCTATGCCGCATCGAACGGATATCTGTCTTACAATGTTATTTTCGATGCCACCATCAGCAGCGGTGGTTCGGGATCGCCGCTTGTTATCCAACGGCTGGCCGCCACCCCCTTCAAAACCACTTTCGGCAATGTCCGGTGCAGCGACATCAGCGATGACCTTGCACGCCGTCTGGGGGGGCAGGTTGAGGATTGGATTCTCGGTGATTGCAGCGGCGGGGCGCAATACACAAGTAATCAACCCTTCAAACTGCGCTATTTCGCCCGTGGTTCGGACGGCATCATGGAGCCGTCGTCACAGCGGTTCAGCGGTCAAATCGTCGGCCTGTTTTTTCCTTATGGCGGCTCCAACCTGGACCAGCTTGCCGCCATGTTCATCGACAATAACATCGGCCATAGCATCGGTCTGCCCGCCGGTGGTTACAGCAACACCTGGGAGTGGGATGAAACGGTTGACGGCTATGAGTTTTCTTACAATGTGGGGCATACGATCCGGCCCAATGGGGAGGTGCTCGAGGGCAATCCCGCGGTACCGGTTGCACGCATGCCGATGACCAGGGAGAACTTTGAGACTTATTTTGACGATTTGGTGACGGCGGCCCTGGCGTATTTGGGTGAGGGCGGTGGACCGGATCCCGATCCAACTCCGGATCCTGACCCAACCCCGGACCCCGACCCGACCCCGGATCCTGACCCGACCCCGGATCCCGACCCGACTCCGGATCCCGACCCGACTCCTCCCGGCCAGGTGCGAATTCAAAATGTGTCCACCAATGGCTATCTGGCCGTGTCGGGCAACGTCATTATTCACAAACCAGACGCAAATGGTTCTGATACCTTGTGGGAGTTGATTCCGGTTGGCGGTGATGCGTATATCTTGCAGAATGTGGCAACCGGCCGGAACCTGGATTACGATTCCGACGGCAGTGTTGATACGTCGAGCAACACCAATGCCGATAAACAGTGGGAATTGATCCTTGTTGGCGATGCCTTTTTGTTGAGAAATGTCGCCGGCGGCGTGTATCTCGATGCCGATCCGAATGGCGCGGTTGACACATCCTCAAATACCAACGCCGACAAGCAGTGGCGGTTGATCGAATAAAAAATCGCTAACTCAGGCACTAGTTAAAGTAATACCGTGAAGAGAAGACGAGGGCGCCCAGATTCAAATAGGGTGCCCTCTGTTTTTGTTTTTGCGCGAGCCTTTAATGACGTTTCATCGCTTAGGCCCAGGAATAAAACGTCACTGATCTCCAAATGAAACAGCTCTTTAAGGTTTTTCACCCCGCAAATTCAGGAAAACCCTGATTTACAATTTTTTTTACTTGGTTTAGGTTGTTGGTGCAGTCGTTGAAGATACGATGATCCGGTGTATCGTCGCTAAATCATAATCCCAAAAAAAATCGAAGAAGTGATGCGCCATGATATCAAAGGAAAAACTGTTTTCCATACCGCATGAAGAGCGTCGCATTTACTACAAATATGCCTGTGAAGAAAGATTCAACCAACTACAAAAACTAAGAACTTTTGTACAACCCAACGGGTATACGCTAAGAAACTGTGATGACTATGAATGCATCTTCGTGCATATTCCCAAGGCGGCGGGGCTGTCCATCAGCAAAACTTTGTTCGGCAACAGTTCTTACAGCCATATGCCGATCAGGGAATATCAACTAGTCTTTGCCAAAGAAGATTTTGACAGTTATTTTAAGTTTACTTTCATTCGCAATCCGTGGGATCGTCTCTACTCGGCGTATTGCTTTCTGAAAAAAGGCGGGATGAACAAAACCGATCGCGCCTGGGCAAACGCCAATATTGCCTCCTATGACAACTTCACCGGTTTTGTTAAAGGGTGGTTAAATCGGAAAAACATTTTCAAGTATGTCCACTTTATACCGCAATATTGGTTTTTGTACGATCCTGCCATAAAAGATATCATTGTTGATTTTGTGGGATTCTATGAGAACCTGAATGAAGATTTTCAGTACATCAAGAACCGACTGTCAATGGGACCCGCTCTCACTCTCATGCGCGACCGCCGCACCTCGTCAGGGCACCAACCCCATTATACGAGTGTTTATACACCCGAAACGCGCGATATCGTCGCTGAAGTATATAAATGGGATATCGAGTATTTCGGCTATAGTTTCGATAACGCATCACTTGAATCGCAGTTATCGTCCCGCTATACTGGCGCGGCCTCACTTTGTGAAGTTTTGTAGCAACCGACAAACATCAGCTTTTTCTCTCCAAATTTTCAAATGTAATTACCCTGGCCGGATTGTCAGGGTAACCGCGTTTGGATATCATTTAAAATAAACAGCGCTATCTGGTGGGCATGGCCCACAACTCTACCTGGTGTCCATCCGGAAATAGCAGGTAGGGTGGGCCGCGCCCACCAACCGGATTGTGTCCTGCCATTGAGTATTTTTCTCTTATGTGAAATAACATTCCGCGAGCCCCTAACACTTTTTATTATCGATGCCGGCGGTCTGAACAAGATGCTTTTGGCCCAGGCCGGAATCGACGCGAGGAATTTTCAATGCCCAAGCAACACCCGCGTTCGGACGACAATTTTGCCGCGTTATTGACAGTTTGTTGTCTTGTGACGTTTGCCTGTTATTTTGCCGCGGCCATGCGGCTGCCGATTGTGCCGCTGTATGCCCGCAGCTTCGGGGTTTCCACGGCCCAGATCGGCGTGATCAACTCGGCCTTCTACCTGATGGCCGCGCTGCTGGCCTTGCCGTCGGGGCTGCTGGCCGATCTGTTCGGACGCAAACGACTGGCGGTGACCGGTGCGATTGTCATGACCATCTGCCTGGCCCTGCTGTATTTTAGCCGCTCGTATGGTCAGCTTTTAGGGGTCTACCTCTTGCTCGGCGTCGGCATCGCCGCTTTTGGTCCGACCATGATGTCCTATGTTGCCGAAATTTCTCCGGCCACGCATTTGGGGCGGGCCTACGGCTGGTACACCACGGCCATTTTCTGCGGCTTGGGCCTGGGGCCGGCGGTGGGCGGGGGCCTGGGCGACCGGTTCGGATTTGAAATGGTGTTTCTGGTGGCGGCCGTCTGCGCAGTGTTGGCCACAGGGGCGCTGATCCGTTGGGTGGCGTTCCGGACGCCGTCTGACCAGGACACCGGCCAGCGGGGCCGGTTGCTGGCGGGCCTGCGGCGGCTGATCGCCTCTCGTCCGTTGCTCGGGTGTTGGCTGACCACCTTCGGCGCCTGTGTTTCCGCCGGCATGTTTTTTACTTTTCTTCCGCTTCATGCCGATGCCCAGGGCCTTGACGTCACCCAGATCGGGCTTGTGTTTTTGGTGCATTCGGCGATTAACGCATCGGCGCGGATTCCGTTCGGGTATTGGAGCGACAAGGTGGCGAACCGCAAATATTTTGCCAATGCGGGAATTGCCCTGATGGCGCTATCTATCGCCGCTTTCGGGCCGGCACGCCAATTCTGGCAGTTTCTACTGGCCGCGCTTTGCACGGGGACCAGTTTGGCGTTGACGTTTACTTCCATCGGCGCGTTGATCGCCGAAGCCGCCCCGCCCGGTTTCCGGGGGCTGGCTATGGGCGGCTACAATACCTGCGTTTTTTTGGGGATGATGATAGGGGCGGTAACCCTCGGCCCGGTGATTGAAATGCTTGGGTTTCGTCTCAGTTTTGTTCTCACCGGTCTGAGCAATCTGGTGTTCGTCGCGATCTTCTATTTTCTGCTGCGAGATTTCAAGCCGGCGGCGCAGTGATGGCGCGGCCATCTAAGGGCTCGCGCAAAAATAATTTCACATTTTATACATCCCGGCTTCAGGTCATCTTGGTCCGATCTTCGGTCCCAAAATCCTCGCCATAGCTTGCTATGGCTGCGGTTTTGGCACCTCAGACCGAATCAACCTGACCTAAATCCGGGCGCCTAAAATGTGAAATTATTTTTGCGCGAGCCCTAACGCAGGGGCAGGTTGAATTTTTCCATTTTTGACGACTGGCTGCAGGGGGTTGTTCGGCCCGCTCACGCAGCGTAGCGAAAAATGCGCCCAAAGGTGGAGCGCGGGCGCTTGATTTCCCAGGAAACCACTTCGCCTTTATCCTTGTCGACAAAATCCTGAACACATGTATCAAAGGTGCCCCGGCCGGGATCGGCCAGCAGGATTTGCTTCACGCCGCAATTCATGGCGCGGCGCATCAGGTTGCGCAGTGGTTTGACCATCTCGTCCCAAAAACAGATATCCGAGCCGATCAGCACATCACAGCGGCTTAAGTGGTGCCTGGTGATCCGTTGAAACCGGGCCGCCAGGGTGGCGACCTGCACATGGTTGATCTCGGCGTGCAGGTTCAGGTAGGGGAATACATGCGGATCGGCGTCGACGCCGGTAACCTCGGCCCGGTAGGCCCGGGCGCAGTAAATGCCGGCCAGACCCCAACCGCAGCCCACATCCAGGACCCGTGACCGGGCCGGGATGGCATAGTGCTTCAGATAATCGATGAGCAGTAAACCCGACGACCAGACTTTGTTGCCGTGCAGGGCCGGCGGGTTGTTGCGTTTGATTCGGCGCACGGCGGGATGGTGCGACAGCAGTATTTTCAGGCCGTGGATGCGGCGCATGTTGTTGGTGTTGTGTTTCATGTGGACTTTTTTAACTACCGTGTCAGCTTGCGGTACTTGATCCGGTGGGGTTGATCAGCGTCGGCGCCGAGCCGTTTTTTGCGATCGGCGTCGTATTCACTCCAGTTGCCGTTGAAAAACGTCACCCGGCTGTCGCCCTCAAAGGCCAGGATGTGGGTGGCCAGACGATCGAGAAACCAGCGATCGTGGCTGATCACCACGGCGCAGCCGCCAAAGTTCTCCAGGGCTTCTTCCAGGGCCCGCAGGGTGTTGACGTCCAGGTCGTTGGTCGGTTCGTCCAACAGCAACACATTGGCCCCTTCCTTGAGCATCTTGGCCAGATGCACCCGGTTGCGCTGGCCGCCGGACAGCAGCCCGACTTTGCGCTGCTGTTCGCTGCCGGTGAAGTTGAACCGGCCCACATAGGCGCGGGAGTTGACTTGGCGGCTGCCCAGTTCAATTTGTTCAGCGCCGCCGGAGATTTCTTCCCAAATGGTTTTGTCGGGATCGAGGCTGCGGCTTTGATCCACATAGGCCAATTTGACGGTTTCGCCCAGTTTGATGGCGCCCGCGTCGGGGGATTGTTGGCCGGTGATCATTTTAAACAGGGTGGTTTTACCGGCGCCGTTGGGCCCGATAACGCCGACGATCCCGCCCGGCGGCAGTTTGAAATTCATCTGCTCCACCAGCAGCCGATCCTCGTAGCCCTTGGTGACGTTGTCGGCCTCGATCACCACATCCCCTAAACGCGGGCCCGGCGGGATGTAGATCTCCAGCTCTTTATCGCGCTGGTCCGCCTGCTGATTAAGCAGTTTTTCGTAGGCACTGATACGGGCCTGACTCTTGGTGTGGCGGCCCTTGGGCGACATGCGAATCCATTCCAATTCGCGTTGCAGGGTTTTTTGGCGGGTGCTTTCCTGTTTGTCTTCGCGGCGCAGCCGCTCCTGTTTCTGCTCCAGCCAACTCGAATAGTTGCCTTTCCAGGGGATGCCGTAGCCCCGGTCCAGTTCAAGAATCCAACCGGCCACGTTATCCAAAAAATAGCGGTCGTGGGTCACGGCAATGACGGTGCCGGCGTATTGCTGCAGGTGCATCTCAAGCCAGGCCACGCTTTCGGCATCCAAATGGTTGGTCGGTTCGTCCAGCAACAGGATATCCGGCTGGCGCAGCAACAGCCGGCACAGGGCCACGCGCCGTTTTTCACCGCCGGAAAGCACGTCGACCGGTGTTTCGCCGGGCGGACAGCGCAAAGCGTCCATGGCCATTTCCAGGCGGGCATCCAGGTCCCAGGCGTCGGTGGCATCGAGTTTTTCCTGCACTTCGCCCTGGCGCTGAATAAGCTTGTCCATTTCGTCGTCGCTCATCGGTTCAGCGAACTGGGCGTTGATCGCCTCGAACGCCTCGAGCAGGTCCACTGTTTCCTGAACCCCTTCCTCGACCACCTCGCGTACTGTTTTGGTGACATCGACCAGCGGCTCCTGCTCCAGGTAGCCGATGGTATAGCCTTCGGACAGGATGGTTTCACCGTTGAAGTTGGGGTCTTCGCCGGCCATGATTTTGAGCAGCGAACTTTTACCGGCGCCGTTCAGACCGAGGACACCGATTTTGGCGCCGTAAAAATAGGAAAGTGAAATATCTTTCAGGACCGGTTTTTTATCATAAAATTTACTGACTTTGATCATCGAATAGATGACTTTGTTGGCATCGTTGCTCACAGTATCTGCTCCTTGTTAAACAATTCATCGTCTGGTGTTCATTCGGCACTATGCGTAGACAGTGGTCGATCGCGTCGTGAGAAGGTAGTCTGAAACCGGGGGGATTGTCAATGCAGCATTGGGCAGCATTGGACAGCACTGATTTGGAAATTTGGAGAGCAGTTCTTAAAAAAACAGCTCAATCCGGTGGGCATGGCCCACCCTACCGAAAAGCAATAGGCGGTGGGCCGCGCCCACCAACTGTCATTGCCGTCGGCCAGGATCGCAGGGGGGGGCGTGCCCACCAGATTAAGGCGTGTCAATTACCGTGAAGTGGCAACCTGATGGTTGAAAAGATTGCGCACGTAAACAATGTGGTCGTGCATGGCGGCATGGGCCTGTTGCGGATCGTGTGTCCGGATCGCCTTGAAAATTGCTTCGTGCTGCTCGATTCCGGCAACGATCTGGTCGTCACGCTTGGTTGAAAGACGCAGGCCTGCCTCGACGCCGTTGAAAAAAAGATCGTAAAAGTGCCACATGAGCTGCACTTGCACCGGATTTTTGGTGGCATAAGCGATTGCCATGTGAAAGGCAACATCGGCATTGGTGCCGAGGCGGCCGTTGCCGATGGTTTTGCGTAAATCAGCCAGACCGTTTTCAAGAAAGCGAATATCGCGTTGGTCGGCGCGTTCGGCGGCCAGCGCCGCCGCCCGGCATTCAAGGCCCAAACGCACCTCCAGCAACCCCCCGATTGTGATTTCATCCGACGCGGCAGGCTCTGGAAAAAACAGCGCGTTTCTGCGGGCGTCCTGAACGCAGACAAAGGTTCCCTGCCCCTGTTTTTGTTCCAGCAATCCCATGGCGACGAGCATGTTGATCGCTTCGCGGATGGTGGTGCGGCTGACTTGCAGGGCGGTGGCAAGTTCACGTTCCGGGGTCAACTGCTGCCCCGGTTTGAATTGCCCGCGCAGAATCGCCTCCTTGAGTTGTTCGAAAACCTGGTCGGAAATTCGTTTGGGTTTAATCGGTTTCAGATTGTACGGCATAAGATTCGATATATTGCTTTCGCCAGAAAGCGGTCTGTTTTCGTGTAATCTAGTAGGGGCAGGCAACGGGTGATTGAGCAGCGGCGGCCTGCGACAACAACGTTTGAATGTATCGGGCCAATCAATTACCAACGTTGCGCCGGAATCGTCAACATGATTCCACGGGCGGCGTGAAGTACCGTTATCAACACCGTTTGGAATCTGGATATTTGTCCCATATTGGTATGACCAATAATTTCTTCCATCCACGATCCCCGGCGTCTAATCCAAACAGTCGCATCATAATCAAAAAATATCGTATTTTCAAATAAATAAAACGCGATCCACGTTAAATCCGTTTTTGCCCTTGACAGTACAAGGGCTAGTCTGTAGGATGGGCGTCAATATTGGTAGTACCAATAGTCATCCGACCTAAAGACGGACCAACATTTAAAAGGATTGCGAGGCGGGCATCTGCCCGCTTTTGTCGCTTTTTTTTTGGGGGAGGTTGCCAATATCGGATGAGAGTATGAGCAAGGGAGTTTGAGCCTGAAAATGATAAACGCTACGCGCATGTCGCGCGCACTGATGCTTTGCATGTTGACCATCGGGATGCTGTTCTGTCCGGCCCCCAGCCTGGAGGCGTCCTGGCGTCTCGATCCCCAGCGCTTTTACAATTCCGTGCATGGGCAAACCGGCTGCACGGAATGTCATACCGATGTCCCCGACCGGGCGCTGCATCCCAATCCGGCCCACGTAAACAAACAGGTGGAAGACTTTTTCAGCGCCGACAGTTGCATGATCTGCCACGATGAGATTCAGGACAATCTGCTGGAAGGGACCCACGGTTCTGAAAGCGTCGATGATCCGCAAGCGTTTCAAAATTGCATCGATTGTCACAACCCGCACTACCAGCAGGTCGCGGACGATGACGCCGCGGCAGCGCAGGCCGACGCGTTGCAACCCCTGCCGGAACCGGCCGAGGAAGATGCCGCCTGCGTGGCGTGCCACTTCAAGCCGGCGGACAATGATCCGGAGAAAAAACAAAAGCAGGCGGCGTTTTGTTTTAGCTGCCACGACGCGGAAAAAAAAGATGAGTGGCAAAATGTGGCAACGGTTCCGCTCATCGACGCGGGCAACTACGCCGCATCCCCCCATGCCGGTTTTGAATGCGCCGTTTGCCACATCAATGCGGCCCGGTTTGGTCATAACCGTCAGCAGCAGGGCGATTGTGCCCAATGTCATGTCCCCCATGATGAGAAAGTCGCCCATGACGCCCACATCGGTGTTACCTGCCGGGCATGTCATACCGAAGGCGCCGTGCCGGTGCGCGATGCCGAGACACTGGCCGTGGTTGCGCAAAGCGCTCGGCCGGCCGGCCTGATTTCCACCGTGCACCAAATGCGTCTGCCCAGAGATGAAGCGTCCTGTCGAACCTGCCATTTTGAGCGCAATCGGGTCGGCGCGGCCGCCATGGTGCTGCCGCCCAAAAGCCTGATGTGCATGCCCTGTCACACGGCAACCCTTTCCGTGGGGGACACCACCACCATCGCTGCTTTCGTGGTATTTGTAATCGGCTTCGGCTTGGCCGCGTCGCTCTGGTTTTCCGGCTCGGTGGCCGGTTCGCAAAACGGCAGCGTGGCCGCCAACATCCTGTCCGTGATGACCGGCAGCCTGCGATCGCTGGTGGTCACCCACAAGGGACTGCTCGGCAAAACGCTTTTTTTCGACATTTTGCTGCAGCGGCGGCTTTTCAACCGATCGTTTGTCCGGTGGTTGATCCACAGCATGATTTTTCTGCCCTTTGTCCTGCGTTTTTTGTTCGGCCTCGTGGCGTTGCCGGCATCGCTCTGGTTTCCGCAAAGCACGGTAACGGCGATCCTGCTCAATAAAAATCATCCGTTTACTGCGTTTTGGTTCGATATTACCGGGGTTTGCTTGCTGACCGGGATCGTCCTCGCGTTGGTGCGGGGCGGCACCACCGGGGCGCCCGGTCAGCATTCCGGCCTGCCGCGTCAGGATCGTCTGGCGCTGGGCTTGATCGGCGGTATCGTGCTGGTCGGCTTTGTAGCCGAGGGGATGCGCATGGCCATGACCGGCACACCCCTTGATGCGTCGGCAGCGTTTGCAGGAAGGCTCTTCGCCCTTGGCTTCAGCGGCATGACCGGTCTGACCGATGTTTACGGCTACATCTGGTACCTGCATGCGGTGTTGACCGGCGTGTTTGTCGCCTACCTGCCTTTTAGCCGGTTGATGCACATCATCATGGGGCCGGTTGTTCTGATGCGCCGGGCGCTGAGCGATCACGCCCACCACACCCAGTGAATCATCGCCGCACGCGCTGCGGGATTGAACTATAAGCACATGTTTTTTGTACAAGGAGCCGACCATGGACGAAAAAATGAAACAAGCCCTCATCGATATTGTGGGTGAAGCGAATGTCACCGACGAGCTGATTGATCTGGTCTCTTATTCCTACGATTCTTCGGAAATCAGCCACCGTCCCGATTGTGCCGTCTGGGCCGAAACAACCGCGCAGGTCGCCGACATCATGAAACTGGCCAACAAGATGAAAATTCCGGTGGTGCCGCGCGGCGCCGGGACTGGACTTTCAGCCATGGCGGTGCCGGTCAAGGGGGGTATCGTGCTTGATTTGTGCCGCATGAATCGCATCATCAAGGTGAGCATCGAGGACCGCATGGCCGTGGTGCAACCGGGGGTGGTGTATGCCGATCTGGAAAAAGCGCTGGCCAAGGACGGCTTTTTCTTCCCGCCGGACCCGGGCAGCGGCAAGTCCGCGACCTTGGGCGGCAATGTGGCCACCAACGCCGGCGGTATCAAGGGCGCCAAGTACGGCACCACACGCGACTACGTGCTGGGTCTGGAAGTGGTCCTGCCGGACGGACGGATCATGCGCACCGGTTCCAACTGCATGAAAAGTGTCTCCGGTTACGATCTGACCCGCTTGATCGTCGGCTCCGAGGGCACCCTGGGTATCGTCACTGAAATCATTTTCAAGATCAATCCCAAGCCGACCAAGACCGCCACGGCCATGGCGACGTTTGACAGCCTGGAAGACGCCGGCAGGGCCGTGACCGCCATCATGTACAGCGGCATCATTCCCAGTGTGCTGGAAATCCTGGGACGTGAATGCTTGCAGGCCATCAACCAGAACACCGACCTGAATCTGCCCGAGGTCGACGCCATGCTGTTGGCCGAAACCGATGGGTACACCCAGGCCGAGGCCGATTTTCAGATTGAAAAGATCATCGCGGTTTTTAAAAACAACACCCCCCGGGAAGTAAAGCAGGCCCAAAGCGCCGCTGAAGCGGTCGATCTGTGGAAGGCCCGCAAAAGCGCCTACGCGGTCCTGGCCCGCATCAAATCCCACTTCATGCTTGAAGACGTCACCGTGCCCATGGGCCGGATCGCCGATCTGTTAAAGGGCGTTGCGGCGATATCCGAAAAGCACGCGATTCAGATCGCCACCTTCGGGCATGCCGGCGACGGCAACCTGCATCCGCAGATTCTTTACGACGGCTACGACCCGGATCAGGTTGGGCGCATGGAAGCGGCCACCGCCGATCTGTTTCAACTGGCCATCGACCTGGAGGGAACCCTCACCGGCGAGCACGGCATCGGTCTGGCCAAGGCGCCTTTCATGCACTTGGAACATGACGAGGTCGCCATGGACATCATGCGGCGGACCAAGCAGATGTTCGATCCGAACAACATTCTCAATCCCGGTAAAATGGCTCTGGAGGTGTAAACATGGAAGCAAAATACGATTTTACCCGTAAGTTTCGTGAACAGATATTGCAATGTTCCCGCTGTGGTTTTTGTCAGGCGCACTGCCCGGTGTTCGGCTCCACGTTGCGTCCTTCCTACAATGCCCGCGGCAAAATGCTGCTTTTAAAAGAGGTGATGGACGGCAAGCTGGAGTTAAACGACGAGCTGACCGAAACCCTGTTCCAGTGCACCACCTGCGCCAGTTGTTTTGAAAACTGCCCGTCCGGTGTGAACGTGCCGCAAATTATCAAGCAGGTCCGCAAGGACATGGTGCAGGTCGGCTCCTGTCATCCGGCCTTTGTCGGCATGAACGATGTGCTGTCCAGGCACACCAATATCTACATGGAAAACGAGCCCGAAGACTTTGACCGGGAGCGCAATCAAAAAGCTGAATACGTTTATTTCATGGGGTGTGTGGGGCAATACCGCCAGGACGAAGCCACTGAAGCGGCTCTGGACCTGCTGGACCGGCTGGATGTTGATTTTACGCTCATCGACGAGGTATGCTGCAGCGGAGTGCTGGAAGATGTCGGGTTCGAAATCAACCCGGGGCTGGCCGACAAAAATGTCGAACTGATTCTGGCCACCGGTTGCACAACCGTCATCACCGGCTGCCCGTATTGCTTTCGAACGTTCAACGGCAAGGACCAATATGTCAAACTGCGCGAAGCCGGCATCAAAATCGTTCACATGAGCCAATTTCTGAAAGACTTTGACCTGCCGGTCAAGACCGATCAAAAGGTGACCTATCACGATTCCTGCGATTTGGGGCGTCACTGCGGCATCTATTCCGAGCCGCGCGCCACCATCAGGAAGATCGCTCCCAATTTCGTGGAAATGCCCCACCACCACGCCAATTCGTTGTGCTGCGGCGCCGGCGGCGGCGTGCGCGGGGCCTACGCCAAAAACTCCATCGCCATGGCGCGCAAACGGCTTGACGAAGTCGAGGAGATTGAGGCCGATGTCATCCTGACCGACTGTAACTCCTGTGTGCACAATCTGGGCAACGCCAAGCTGCGCAAACAAAAATTTAAGATTCACACCGTCACGGAGTATGTTAATATGTTAATGGAAGACGCCGAGTAAAAAATTTATCCAAATTAGACAAGGAGGATCAGACAATGGAATTTCAAGGATACAACATGCCGGATGAGTTGTATTATGAAAAGAACCATTTTTGGGTCAAGGTGCAAGACGACCTGCTGGTGATGGGCATGGACGATTTTGCCCAGAAACTGGCCGGTGAAGTGGTTTACGTGCAGCTTCCCGACGAAGGCAAGAAACTCAAGCTGGGGAAGAAGTTTGCCAAGGTCGAGTCCGGCAAATGGCTGGGCAAAGTGTATGCGCCGGTCAACGGCGAGCTGGTGGCGGTCAACGAAGAGTTGGAGGAAAATCCGGGCCTGATCAACGAGGACTGCTACGGCAAGGGGTGGCTGTACAAGATTAAAGCGACTGATATGGCCGAGCTGGAGGATTTGATCAAAGGCGACGCTGTAAAAGCCTGGCTGCAGGAAGACATCGAAAAATACGCCCAGGATGACGAGTAATCACCATGACGGATCACAACTTTAGCGTTCAGCAGCTCTTGGAGATGGCGGCCTGCACCAACTGTCAAATGTGCGCCGATGTATGCCCGGCAGTGAAAGCGTCGCAAAAGGGCGACTTGTCGGCGGTCGCCCGCATGCAGGGGCTCAAAAAGATTTTGAAACGGCGCACCGGATTGCTGCGCAAACTGTTCGGTGTTGCCGAGCCCACAGCTGAGCAGTGGCAGGAATTCAGCAACAGTGTCTTTCGCTGCACCCTGTGCGGCAACTGTCATGAAGTCTGCCCCATCGGCATCGATTTGAAGGAATTGTGGCTTTCGATTCGCGAGGATCTGGTCAATGTGAAGCAGTTTCCGAAAAAGATCAACATGATCCGCAACAACCTGGAAGAAAGCCACAACGTGTTCGACGAAGACAATGAAGAGCGGGCCGACTGGGTCGAGGATATGCGCGCCGCGCCGGATCACGGCTATCAGAAAGACCGGGCCGAGGTGGTCTATTTTACCGGCTGTGTGGCGGCGTATTTCCCGCTGGCCCAGAAGATTCCGATTGCCCTGGCCGAAATCTTCGAAGCCGCCGGCGTTGACTTCACCCTCATGGGCGAAGACGAGTGGTGCTGCGGGTTTCCCCTGATCGGTGCCGGCCTGAAAGATCTGTTTCAGGAATTTGTCGATCACAATCTTGAAGCGGTGCGTGCCAAAGGCGCTAAAAAAGTGATCTTTGCCTGTCCGTCCTGTTACGCCATGTGGCAGGAACACTATCCCCATGAAGAGATCGACATCGCGCATGCCTCCCAGTATCTGCTTGAATTGCTGCAGGCCGGCCGCATTCCGCTCAAGGAAACCAAAATGACCGTGACCTACCATGATCCCTGCGACCTGGGCCGCGGCACCCGCGAATTCGATGCGCCGCGCGATGTGATCCGGGCGATTCCGGGAGTGCACCTCGTGGAAATGCCCCACCACCGGGAAAACTGCCTGTGCTGCGGCGGCGGCGGCAACCTGGAGATGATCGACGCCAAACTGTCCACCGCCATCGCCAAAAACAAGATCGACGATGTCCTGCAAACCGGCGCCGACGCCGTGGTGACCTCCTGTCAGCAATGCGTGCGCACCATGACCACCTATGCCAAACGCAACAAAGTGCCGCTGCAGGTTATGGACATCACCCAGCTGATCAAAACGGCGTTGGGCGATTAAAAACGCAATAGCGGGTAACTAGAACAGTTACAAGTTTCAAAGGCCAAATGGCGCGCCGACTTATCTGGTGTCCATCCAGAAATAGCATCTTTTGGCCCAGGCCGGCGTTCTCACGAATTTGAAATCCTCGACGTAGCCTTGCTACGCCTGCGGTTTCAAATTCGCTGCGGCCTTGGC
>JANQIE010000052.1 GCA_028282295.1 Desulfobacterales bacterium
GGCGTTCTCGCATTTTTAAAATCCTCGACATAGCGCGCTATGCCTGCGGTTTTAAAAATGCTCGGGCCTTGCCAGGAACCAAAAGCTACTATTTCCGGACGGACACGAATTAAAAATGAAGAATTGTGGATGGCGATCATTTATTTTGGCGATGCATGATGGTGGAAGGTGTCAAAATTCAACTGGGATTTATTCGAAAACGGCAACATGTTCGTTTAGGGCGCTCTGTTTCGTCAATATGTTGACAATTATAGATGGCCGTATTTTGAGCTCTTGATTTTCAATATGCGCATCTCTTTTCACAGCCGGTTTCGCGAAAACGTCTGTTTTTCGGAGCCTGACGGCTATGCCGGGCCAGGGGCGGGGCCGTTGACAAATCCCCAAAGGGCGCTTACGTTGAGGCAGTTTGAGACGATACTGTTTTCGGATGGGAACGAATAAAGATTCGCTGTGATTCCAATGGCCGGTCTGCCGGTCATTTTTATTTGGCCGCACGCATACAACTGGCTGTTGCGATGCATGGCCGCGATAATTGAGAAAGTCGGGAGAATATTTCAATGGCCTTTGAAACCAAGGAAGAAGTTCTGCAAAAAGTTCTACAAATGGAAAAACCGAAATGTCCGCATTGTGACACCGAAATGAGCATTTGGGAGGTGCCGCCGGTGAATGTGGGCGACGGTTTGGGTTGGGGAACCCCATACCTGTTTGTCTGTTTTAATGACGATTGTTCGTTATATAAAGATGGATGGGAAAATATGCGCGAGCAATACGGCCGCAATTCCTCTTATCGCTGTTTCTGCTATCCGGGGTCGGAAAAGCATGAATGTATTCCGGTGTTCAGCCCTTTCGGCGGTACCGGACAGGTTATTGACGATCAGGCGGTTATGCAGGAGGAGATGCTCAAGGAGAACATCAAAAAGGGATTCTCCATCTTGACGGATTGTTTTGTTAACAAGGACTGGGTGACCGTGATCAAGTTACTGCTCGATCCGGCCGAGCCCCAGCGTGTCAGACGCAAAGCGGCTGAAATGATCGGCGACATCGGTGACCTGGAATGCATCGACACGTTGATCAATACCAGATTTGGCAATGAGTTGGTTCAGGAGCAGGTAGACAACTCGATCAAAAAGATGCATGCACGATTTTTTACCCGTGAGTGCCCTTTTTGCGCTGAGATCATCAAGCAGCGGGCCAAGGTCTGTAAGCATTGCAATAAAGACGTGGCCGGGCAATAATCGCGCGTGTCCATCGTGGGCTTAAAGTGGGGGCTGTTTCCGGATGGACACGCGCTGTATCGGAAGAGATTCAGCCTGGCGGTTTTAACCGGATGTCAAATCGTCCGCCAGTGGCTCCCATCCAGATTGAGAACATATTGGGCGAGTTCCGGCTCGCCTATTTTTTCAAGATAGTCGTATTGTATATCGAGGGCGTTTTTTTCCACATTGTCGCCGACTTTTTGGCTGAACATACCTTCCCGCTGCTGCACGGAATGCCACGAATCATGCACAATTATGGATTCCAGCCAGGCCGGATCCTTGGTTTGCGGAAAGGATATGTTGTAGGTGGGCATGTCTTTGGCGTTTTCAAAACCGGTCTTTATGGCGACTTCCTTAAAGCGGCCGATGTAGCTATAAACCATTTTGTAGTAATTCGGTGTGTTCGATTTGATTTGATGCAATGCGTTCAGGACGCGCTTCTGAAATTCGGGGCGGCCAACGACTTGAAATGCATTTGGAATGGGTGTGTTTTGCGCACCGGCCGGATTCTTGAACGGATTCCGGTAGCCGGCTTTAAGTACATTGCCGGTAGGCTTTGTTTTTCCTCTGCCTGCGTCAAATTTACCACCATATGTGATCGGTTTATCGATATCGTCGTCCAGCGTGCTTGGATCTTCCCCATAACTCGCCGAGCCTTTTAAACTTGCAATGTTGCCGACTAGTGAGTCGAGGTTGGTTGACGTTTTGTTGCCCGCTGGAACGGGTGTTTTTGACGGTGAGGCGGCCGAACCGCGTTGGACGGATTGGTTTGCAGCGCCGGTTTTTACGTTTGGAATCCCGCTTTTAGCTGTTTGCCCGCCCTTTTGGTTGGCTTTGCCGTTTAACATTTGGAGTAGTTGGGTCAAGAGGGCCATGATGGTCTGCATCATCATCATGATTGCGCCGAATTTACCTCCGCCATCCGGTTTCGGGGGCGGGTTGCCCCCGGGCGGGATCTCGACGCCGTAGAGAGGGCGAATATCGGGCCGGGGCTGCGTGACGGATTTGTTTTCAGAGGTGCTTCCCATCGAACCATATGTTTGGGGGGGGAGTCCGCTCAGCATGAATTTCCTCCAATTGTTGCGGTTTTAAAAATGCTCGGGCCTTGCCGGGAACCAAAATCTGCTATTTCCAGATGGCTACTATAGAGTATCGAATTAGAAGCATGCCTAATTTATTCATGATGCCACTATATCGATGAAGCAGTCATGGATCAATTAGGGAATCCCTGAATTTAATCCGAAAAAACCTTAATATTGTGTACGGAATTGAAACAGCTTGCGCCGCTGATACCGGGATATGTACACGTGGGAATTTTCCTTCCCATGGTTTCTATTAACCGGTGCCTCGAATCCTGTGTTCGATCCGCAGGCAATTCGGTTGCGACGCGATTGTTGAGTGAGGATTATTTTACTTTTTGGATAAACCTGAGGGTGAAATAGAGCACGACGACGCACAGGGTCGGCCCGTAAAGCCACCAGGCAAACGGATTGGGTATTCCGGTTCGGGCCGGATCGCCGGGAATTTGAAGGATATTGCGCCAATCCCAGCAAAACGCGACAATCAGCAGCAGGCAACCCGTTGTTCCCACAACAAGATCCCGCAGGTGCCAATGGGTCTTTATGCGTTGGTGGTGGTTGCGAATAAGCCAGGTTCCGAAAAGAACCAGTGCCAGGGCGATCAATACCGGTGTGATGACCGGTCCCACCCAGGGCAGGGGCACGTAAAACAGCAGGTCCCAGGTCATCAGGCTTGCGGGCCATTGCACCATCACTTTCAGCCACACGTAGTAAAAAATATCCCACACGCCGAACGCGATCATGAAAAAGGCAAATTGGGTGGCACGGTCAACCCCTGCGAGCCAACCGACGGTGACCAGCATGATGAGGGTGGCGATTTCACGGAAAAATTCGATTCGGATCAAGGGGCTGACAATATGTTTGTCGCCCTCCCATTGGACAAAAAGAGGAAACTTGAAATCGCCGTCAAAGAAGATATCGCGCAAGTACACCACAAGGGCGCTTTCCACCCAGGCAAAGGCGATGGCGAAGACAACCACGCCAATCCATTGGGACCAGAAATTTTTGGGGGGGACAGATTTCATTGGGCTTCGGATGGGCGGCGTGCGATATTGATGTTCATGGAATCATAACTGCGAAAGATCAGGCTTTCCTTTTGATGTTGCCTGGCGGTTAACGGCGGCGGGTCAGGTTCAGGGGCCGACCGGGCCAGGACATCGCGCGGTGCGATCATCCCCAGGCCCTGGCCGAGTTTGCGGCCGGTCCGGGTTGCCCATACGATGGCCGTGCGGCCGTCCGATACCGCTGCCCAGGGCAGGGGGCTGTCTTCAAGCAACCGCGCGGCGGCAACAATCTCGCGTTCACGCGAGTCGAGGGAGCCGGCGGCGCACTTGATCGCCATCAAACGCCGGCCTTCGACGCTCACCACCAGGTCCACCTTGGACGCATAACGCTCCCCCTTGACGGTCACTGCAATGGGCACATCGACTTCGATGTCGGCCTTGCGATACCCCTTGTTTTCAACCAGGTGGCGTTCCAGGGTCTGGCGGTTTTGCTCGGCGCCGATATCCGGTAGGCGACGGGCGGTGACAAAGTCGGTCACGTGGGCAATCGGTTTAGACTGGGTGGTCATGGTGCGTCCTTGCGGTTGATGGTGTGCGTTGGTATTCGATTTGCCGCTTGCAACTTGCTGCGCAACGCGGCAAAACAGGGGCACGTCCGTCGAATACACAATCATGTCGAGAATAGGTGTTTATGCGTTACGGGTCAAGCGTCAAACGACAAGCGGGCGGATTGCCCGCCATTCACGCGGCTGTGTTGCTGTTCGGGTTGGCCGGACTGTTCGGCAGGTTCTTGGCCCTGCCGCCGGTGATAATCGTATTGGGGCGGACCTTTTTCGCCGGGTTGGCGCTCGGGTTGTTGCTGGTTGTGATCAGATCGCAATTCGTTTGGCCGGCTAAGGGTGATTTTGTTAAGACCGGCCTTTTGGGGGCGCTGCTAGCGATCCACTGGGTCGGTTTTTTTCAGGCGATTCAACTTTCCAGTGTGGCTGTGGGCCTGATTACCTTTTCCACTTTTCCCCTGTTTGTTACTTTTCTGGAACCGTTTTTTTTCAAACACGCCTTGCGATTCAAAGATGTTTTGACCGCCGTGACCGTTGTTTGCGGGCTGATCCTGGTGGTCCCCACCTTGGATTCGGCCGATCATGTCACCCAGGGGGCCTGCTGGGGTGTTTTTGCCGGATTCACCTTTGCCGTCTTAAGCCTCTTGAACCGCCGGCTTGTGGTCCGGCTCGATCCGTTATTTCTGGCGGCGGTTGAAAACGTTGCAGCGTGTCTTTGTCTGCTGCCGTTCGGCTTTATGCTGCCGTGGCAGGCAGACCCCGTGACGTTTCTGTGGCTGGCGGTTTTGGGTGTGTTTTGTACCGCCCTGGCACATGCCCTTTTCATCAGCGGCCTGCAAACGGTTCGGGCGCAACTGGCTAGTATCATCGCCGGTCTCGAACCGGTTTACGGAACCCTTCTGGCCTTTGTCCTGCTGTCGGAAAAGCTGGCCTTGCGCACCATGGCCGGTGGTGTGGTGATTGTCGGGGCCGTCATGCTCGCCACCTACCGGCGCAAACCCTGAGATCGGTTCTTTTCTACCCACCTGAGTTCAACCGATATGTGGCAAGCGGGTTAAAAATATCCACTTTCAATCCGGCGGGGTAACCGTTAATCTGTCCAACAAGACTCGTGTTTTAATTATATCTAAAAATATCAATCGGTTATATTCTATAACGATCCTCCGGCAATACTTGGCATTCGGCTTGCTCAAATAGGAGGGCAAGCAATCACGCAAGTAAATCAATTCCAAAAACGGAGGTCACTATGAAACGCAAATCGATTCGCACCATCATTTTATTCGCATCCGTTGTGGCTCTACTCGGACTCGGTACATACGCATTTGCCGATTGGGGCATGGGCTGGGGACACCGGGGCGGCGGTTACGGTCCCGGCTACGGCAAACATCGCGGGTGGGGGCCGGGTTATGGTTACGGTGGTGAGTTGTCGGAAGAGCAGTTCAAACAGATGCAGACGGCGCGGGACGAATTTTTCAAGGCCACGGATAAATTGCGCCAGGACATGTATGCCAAGCAGCTTGAGCTTCGCAGTGAGATTGCCAAGGAAAATCCGGATCCCAAAAAGGCGGCCGTATTGCAACAACAGCTTTCCGAGTTACAGGCCCAATTCGACCAGGAAAAGCTTGATCACATGATTGTCATGCGCAAGATCAATCCGCGCATGGGCTACGGTTTCGGCGGCCGGGGCCGCGTGGGCGGCGGCTATGGCCGGGACGGCGGTTATGGTCGGGGTTTCGGTTCGGGCGGGTGTTGGCGCTAAGCGAGTACTGCGGTTACAATCACCGTACGGTTTTCAGTTGGGGGGACGCGCATCGAATTGCCGCCCCCCTCCTTTATAATAGATCTCCATCCACAATTCTTAATCCTTAATTCACTCAGCCGGTCTGTTGCATCAGTTTTCGGAACAATGCGACCGCTTTGCGGCTGTCCCACTCGCGCGGTCCTAGCGCTGCGCCGATAACATGTCCCTCGCGGTTCAATATGAAGGTTGTCGGAATGGACCGGATGGCAAACTGCCGCATGGCGCTGCCGTTCGGGTCCAGGTAGGGGGGAAAGCTGTAATTTTTGTCTCGATAAAATGTTCTGACCTGTCGGGCCGGCTCTTTGACACTGACGGCGACCATGGCAAAATCTTCGGTTTTCAGCATGCGGTGCAAGCGGTCCATGGCCGGCATTTCGGCAAGGCAAGGGGGACACCAGGTTGCCCAGAAATTCAAGAACACGACTTTGCCGCGATAATCCGAAAGGCGGATGCGGTTGCCGTGTACATCCTGGAAGGACGCTTCGACCGGGCCCTTGAAATTTTGTGGTTTGAAAATACCCAGGTCCACCAACAGCTTGTCGATTTTGGCATTCGCAGCACCTGCCGATGCCGTGTCACTCTCTGGTGAGATGAACAAAAACGCTACGCCGCTTAACAGTAAAATAAACAAAAAGGCGCCAGCAGACTGGCGGGGTGGTAATTTTAGGAATTTCATGCGGCCTCGTGGGGGTTGAAACGATGCGTTGCACCGTGGTTATAAATTAATTCACTATACATCCTGCTTGCTGTTTATACAAGACAACTGATGTATCGCACAGGGCAATCGCATTTGGAAATCAGGAGCGCAAAAAAAGGATAATATCGTTTTGATCCTGGACCCCGGCTTTCGACGGGGTGACGCAAACAAGGTATCACTTCACCCGACACCCCCTGATTGCGTATACGGCTTGGGGGGCCGAACTAATGTCCATCCGGAAATAGTAGTTTTTGGTTCAGGCCGAGGCCGCAGCCCAATTGCGACCGCAGGCGCAGCCAGGCTACGTCGAGGATCGCAATTGGGCGAGTACGCCGGCCTGGACCAAAAGATACTATTTCCGGACGGGCACGAACCAACAGCAAGAAAAACATTATCCGTGGATGCGCGCTATCATCGAAGAAATCCTGCCAGGAATTCCCCCCCATGAGCAGCCGTTAAAGAAAATAGGTGTGAACAAATGCCCGTACCGACGGCCGGGCCGGGTTGTCAGGATCACAACCCGGCCAGTGCCGTCTCTTTTTTACGCAGCCTGATTTCGCACCGGAGACGTGTCGGTCAATTTGCCGTCGGCCACGGTCAGGATGCGTTGGGTGTACCCGGCGCATTCGTGGCTGTGGGTTACCATGATGATGGTGGTTCCCTGTTGGTTAAGCCGTTGCAACAGGATCATGATTTCGTGGGTGGTTTTGGAGTCGAGATTGCCGGTCGGTTCGTCTGCCAGGAGCACGGGCGGCGCGTTGACGATGGCCCGGGCGATGGCCACCCGTTCTTTTTCGCCGCCCGAGATTTGGTTCGGGAGCCGGTCGGCTTTTTCAGCCAGTCCCACCGCTGCCAGGGCCGTGGCCGCCATGGCCCGTTTTTCCTTGCGCGGGCGTTTGATGGTGGTCAGCGGCAGCATTGCGTTTTCCAACACGGTCAGATAAGGCAGCAGGTGAAAGCTCTGAAATACAAAGCCCAGATATTCCCGCCTGAAATCGGCCCGTTGCTCCTGCCGCAGGGCATAAATGTCGATGGCATCGATGAGAAAACGGCCATGGGTGGGCGCGTTCATGGCCCCCATGATGGACAACAGGGTCGATTTGCCGGCCCCGGACTCCCCCATGACACCGACAAATTCTCCGGCTTCGATTTGAAAGTTGATCTGTTCGACGGCCCGGACCGTCGCATCGCCGGAGCCGTAGTTTCTGGTTAAGTTGTCCGCGACAATAAAACTCATTCTGAAATTCCTCCTACAATGCGCGCAAGGCGTCGTTCGGATCGAGGCGGGCCGCCATGAAAGCGGGATAGGCGCCTGCGGCCAGGCCGATAAGGATGGATGCGGCCAGGGTGCCGGCCGCCAGTTCGGGATTCAGCGGGACCGCCACGGTTTGACTTTCGGTGAAAAATCCAACCGCGATTTTGGTGGCCCCCCAGGCGAGGACATAGCCGCACAGTCCGGCCAGGCTGGCGATGATCCCGGCTTCGGTGAAAATGATGCGCATGACGTGACTTTTGCGAAACCCGATAGCGCGAAACACGCCGATCTCCTCGGTTCGTTCGCGCACGCTGCCCATCATGGTCACCAGCACCACCAGGCTGCCGACCAGCAACACCACAGCCGAGACGGCATAGGCCAGCTTTTTGAAATGGGCCAGGGTCTGCATGCGGCTTTTGACCACCTGCTGGATGGCCATGACCTTGGCGCCGGGTAGAACCGCACTGATCTGCTTGACCATGTCGCTCACCGGGCAGTCCCCGCACAAGGCCGCCACCTCTACCATCGAAATTTTGTCGGTTTTGTTCAACAGGGACTGGGCCGTGACCAATTGTGAGAAAATGAGCTGGTCGTCCTGGGAACCGGTGGGCTGCAAAATGCCGGAAACCATGAAGGGTTTGTCCTTGAGCATCAAGGTGCCGCCGGTGCTCAGGTTCAGGATGCGGGCGGTTTCAGCGCCCAGGATCACGCTTTGGGTGTCGGGTAGGTTGCCGTTCACCCGCCACCAGGGTTTTAAAATGCGGGCTGCCCCAAAGTCGACCCCTGCCAACAGAACCTTGCGAGCATCCACTTCCACGGCGCCCAGCACCAAAGGACCCACCGCCGCCAGATTGGCTTTGTTTTTGATGGTGCGGATGTGCTGCAATTCCTGTTGCCGGATTTCCTCCATTTCAAAGGACACACCACCCAGGGAAAGGCCGCCGTAAGTCAGGGTCAGGTTTTCGGTGCGCGGGACAATCAGGATGTTGGCGCCGTATTTTTCGAGCTTTTGAGTGATATCGCTGCTCATGGCGTCCACCAGACTGATAATGGTCACCACGGTGCACACCCCGATGAGCAGGCCGGCCAATATAAAAGCCGCTTTGCCTTTGCGTCGCAACAGGTTGCGGCATGCAATCATTTCAAGTGTCATAAGTCACCCTCTTTTGTAAGAAATTTTTTAGGTGTTGGTTTTGAAATCAAAGTAACGGCGGCCTTTGAGTATGTCCTCAACCTTGATCACAATCTGGTCGTTATCCAGATTACGGCTCAAAGGGGCCGGATTGCATCCGCCTTGCACTTCATTGACCAGCACCGAGGCGAACCGGCGACCGCAATTGCGGCAGACCATCGCATCACCGGATTGAAAATACCCTTTGTTTGCCGGCCAGCAGACATCGCAGGCGTCAAAGGCGGCGCGCACGACTCCGTCGGAACTTTGCAGAATAAAATAGCGAATGGTGTGCGTGGCGGTTTTGTATTCGTAGTGCCGGACCTTGCCGTCGGCGAAGGTGTCGGCCGGATAGGTGACGAGCTGGACGGTTTTGTCGGCCTGGAGGCTGGCCTGGACCGGCTCGTTGCTGTTTGAGGAGGTGCCCATGAATCCGAACACGTAGACCAGTGCCCCGATCAGGGTGACCGCGCAAAGGGCGGTGATCAGCGGTAACGGATGCTTTTTGTTGGTGCCCAGGACAGCGGCTTTTTTGGCGGTGTGTTGGGAGGATGCCTGGGTCTTGGCGGGTTTTGTTTTGTTGTTTTCTTCTCCGGTCATTGAAACGCTCCTTATCGGTCAGGCGGTTAAAGAATAAAAGGCTTTTTTAACGTACAGGGCAATGCCGGCAAGCGCGTGCTGTTTGCGCGACACAAGGCCGGGCATTGATTTTTTTTCAGATGATCACGATGGGATGGTTGATGCGGCGGCGTGATCCGGTTGGATCAACAGAGAAACGTCTGGTTGGCCAAAAATAGTGGGGCGGCCGGTGGGATGGGTGCAAGGGGGGGCGCACCATCATCCAACCAGCCATACGGTGTCGGTTCGTCGATTTGGATGCAGGCGACGGTCATATAACCGTTCGTCGGCGAGCCCAACCCCGTGAGGTTTTGAGCACCGTTGTCCGCAAGCCCCAGCAACGGTAGGCTTTGCACGATACAGACGCTATCGGCACCATCTGCGCAGCAGGCACGGTTGTCTGACGGAAAATGGCCTCCATGGGCGGCATCGGAACCGTGGCCGTGGTCCGGCGCGGCTTGATGCGGCAGGCACATGGGGCACTGCGGGCTTTGCGTGCACACGGCGGCAACGGCGGTTGCGGCTAGCAGCAGGATACTGAGCAGCACTGCGAATTGCGATACGCGATGATGTTTTATCGTTTTTTGAATCATATCAGAATGCACTTAAGGTGTTACAGCGTAGTATAAAGAGGCGGCCAAATGCTGTCAAGCATGAAAGTCAAACCGCTTTGTCCCGGACCATGGCCTGGTCGGCGCCGTCGATTTGAAGCAGATAGGTTTTGGCGATATTGGATGAAAACACGATGATTTGTTTGAGCAGGTCCATCAGTTCGATGTGGATTTCGTGTGTCGCCACCGACTCCTTGCGTTCGTGCAGGATGCGTTGCAGATGACGCAGACGGTATTGCAGTTCCAGGTCCAGATATTTTCGCTCTTTTTCCATGATTTTACGTGCCTGTTTTATATTCCTTTCGGTGAACGCTTCCTCCAGTCGCTGCATTTGACGTCGCGCCTTGCCGTGGTAGATCAGCAACTCCTCTTTGCCTTCATCTGAAAAATCGTGGTCCAGGAGGTTTTTTTTAGCGATCAGGGGCAGCATGTTGCGATGGATCAGGTCACCGATGCTCTCCATATCTTTGACGATCGACAACATGGCATACACTTCGGCACTCTGGTTACCGGTTATTTCCTGCCGGCCGATGTTCAGGAGGTATTCGGTAATCCTTTTCTGTAAAAAATTCAGTTTTTCCTCGCGCATCTCAATTCCCTCCAGCAATGAGATCTGGGGGAAATACTCATCGCGGCGAGGGACCTCCTTGCGCAATAATCTGGCTTCCGCTTTTGATTCAACGGAGTTTTTGATCATCTGCTCATCGGAGACAAACGGGATGATAATGGCGCGCAGCATGCGACCGGTGATCTTGGCCATGCGGGAAATTTCGGTGCGGGCCAAATCGATGGCCACCGTGGGGTAGCGCAGGCTTTTTTCATCCAAGTGCCAGGTGGCCGGCTGGAGCCCCTCTTTGAGCGGCTCTGTGGGCAGTATTTTCAGGATCAGGCGCTCAAAAAGGCCGGTAAATGGCAGGAAGATGACCGCCAGACCGACGTTGAACAGGGTGTGGGCATTGGCGATCTGGCGGGCGGGACCGGAGCCGCCGGTTATTGTTCTGATCAGATCGGCAAAGGCCGGGATCCAGAAGATAAATAAAAGCACGCCGGCGGTCTTGAACATGACATGCGCCAGGGCCACGCGTCTGGCGTCGCGACCGGTGCCGATGCTGGCCAATCCGGCTGTGACGCAAGTGCCGATATTGGCCCCGAAGATCATGGGAATACCGGCCTCCAAACCGATCAACCCCTGTTGCGCCAGCACAATCACCAAACCGGTAAAAGCGCTGCTGCTTTGGATCAACGCAGTGAACAGGGCGCCTGCCGGCAAGCCGAACAGGGGATTCTCGAGCCCTTTGAGTATGTCGATAAACTGCGGGTAGTCGCGTAGCGGCTTCATGGCGTCGCTCATCAATTTCATGCCGAAAAACAGCAGGCCGAATCCAAGGATGATTTTACCGCTGTTTTTTGCGCGCGGGGTTTGGGCGAACATGCGCAGGGCAAAGCCGAGCGCGGTCATCAGCAAGGCATAGTCGGTCAATTTAAAAGCGATGAGCTGGGCCGTGACAGTGGTGCCGATATCCGCGCCCAGTATGACTGCCAGGGTTTGGGTGAACTGCATCAAACCGGCCTGGACAAAGCTGACCAGCATGACGGTGGTGGCACTGCTCGATTGAATTACCATCGTGACAAAGGCGCCCACAATCAGTCCGAAAATCCGGTTACGGGTCAAGGCGGCCAGGATATCGCGCATCTTGTTGCCGGCGGTCTGCTTCATGCCGTGGCTCATTTTTTCCATGCCGTATAAAAACAATGCCAGGCCGCCGAACAGGTTGAAAAACAACATCTGCCAGGAAATTTCGCCGGGTGGTTCCTGCGCGGCGTAAAGGGTTGCGGGCAGGGCACAAGTCAGTAGAAGCAAGCATAGGATTGGTTTTGGTCTCAGTGTCATATTCATGCCTTTGGCTGTGTTAAATATATTGATCGGATCCATTGAACTGAAAATGAAATGTGGCTGCGCCGATACCAGAGCGTTTGCGGACGGTAACCGAATTGCGACAGCGTGTCCAGCGGTCTATTTAAGGGAAGGTGGTTTTTGCGGTTTCTATAAAAGTAACAGATTGTTAGTTGACCGGGGGACGCCTAAAATGTGAATTTTTTTTTCGCGAGCTCTTAGGGCTTGTATTTTGCTGTTGCCCTGGTTTACTTAGGCATCCATAAATAACATCTTTCTCACGATTACTGACCGGTGGCGCCGGTTTAAACGGCCCCGGTTGCAGGCCGTGGCCGATTCGGCCGGAGGGCGAAACCGGGCACATTTAAAAGGAGATCACCCATGCAAGAGGACAAAACTGTTGCGCTGTTAAAAGAGGCGCTGTTGATGGAGCGGCAGGGCTATGCTTTGTACCATGAGGTTGCCCAGAAAACCGAAAGCCCCGCCGTCAAACACTTTTTTGAGATAATGGCCGCTGAGGAAGAGGACCACATTCAGGTATTGAGCGCGCAATTTGATAGTTATCAAAAACAAAAGCGGTTGCAGCCGGTGGATGCGAATGACCGGGCGCGGCCGGACGGGAAGTCGGCGGAACTTTCGCAAGAAATCAAGGATGAGGTGTCGGCTGCAAGCTACGAAGCCGCGGCCATTGCGGCAGCCATGGGGCTGGAAAAAAGGGCGATTCAGATTTACGGCGACAGAGCGGCGCGGTCCGACGACCCCGACGAAGTTGCGCTGTGTAAATGGTTGGTGGATTGGGAAAAACAGCATTTGGCGATTTTGATGAAAATTCACGCAGAATTGGTCCAATCGGTCTGGAATGATCGCAACTTTTGGCCCTATTAATTTCAGACCGCCGGCAAAGGAGATAATGCCAACATGAAACTCGGGATAATCGGACTACCCGGTAGCGGGAAGATGGCCATTTTTGAAGCCCTTACCGGTAATATGCTGGGGCCGGCGCATAAAGGCGAAGACCGTGTCGGAACGGTCAAGGTGCCGGATCAGCGCATTGATGTGCTCAGCGACATGTATCAACCACGCAAGACCATTTATGCGCAGGTAGAGTACTTTTTGCCCAAGGCCGGTGGTGGCCGGGAAAAAGGACGCGACCAGAATGTGTGGACACCGGTGCGTGATTGTGACGCGCTGATTCAGGTGGTACGCAACTTCAGTGCCTACGGCCTGGATCCGGCAGCCCCCTGCGACGACATCGTCGCCCTTGATCAGGAAATGATCCTGGCGGATCTGATGGTGGTCGAAAAACGCCTGGAGCGTATCGCCCAGGATCGCCGGCGGGGCAAAGATGTGCTTAGTGAAGAAAAAACGCTGCTGGAACAATGCCGCACGCATCTGGAAGAGGAGACACCGCTACGCCGGATCCCCGAGTTGGCCGCGGCGCCGCCGTTGCGCGGGTTTGCTTTTGTTTCCGCCAAACCTGTGCTGATACTGATCAACAACGAAGACGAAGATGAGGCGTTGCCGGAGCTTGGTGCACTTGTTCGGCAGGAAACGTGTGCCGTTATCCGGGCCAAGCTGGAGCATGAACTGGCGCAGATGACACCGCAGGAGGCTGAAGCATTTCTGGCCGACTTCAATATTAGCGAATCCGCTGCCGACCGTGTCATCAAATCCTCATACAGCCTTTTGGGGCTGATCTCTTTTTTTACGGTGGGCGAAGACGAGGTGCGGGCCTGGACGATTCGCACCGCAACCCAGGCTGTCAACGCTGCCGGCGCCATTCACTCGGATATTCAGAAAGGGTTTATCCGGGCCGAGGTTTGCGCATACGCGGACTTGATCGCCGCCGGCAGTCATGCCGCCGCCCGCAAAAACGGAACGGTTCGCCTGGAGGGTAAAACCTACGAAGTGAAAGACGGCGATATTATTAATTTCAGATTCAACGTTTAAATGACGGACCGGTTCATGGCTAGTGTCCATCCGGAAATAGCATCTTTTGGCCCAGGCCGGCGTTCTCACGAATTTGAAATCCTCGACGTAGCCTTGCTACGCCTGCGGTTTCAAATTCGCTGCGGCCTTGGC
>JANQIE010000077.1 GCA_028282295.1 Desulfobacterales bacterium
GTCGGTGGTATTGGTCGATGCCGGTTTGGGGGTGTCGGTTCCGGTGTTTTTGGCCCATGTTGGATGGGTGAAAAACAGGGTCAATAACAGGGTGAAAGTGATTGTCAATCCGCGTACAGTGTTGCTGTGGCCCGAGCCCATGGTGTTCCTCCTTGCATGTCGCGATGGCGCTATGGTGCGATGTTTCTGATGGTTCAATGGTTGTTACGGGTTGCGGGTGTGCATTTGCAACAGGTCGCGTCCGCAACAAAAAAAACCGGTGAGCGATCTTGCGGCGGGCAAGATTACTGACCGGTTTTTATAGGTCTTGATTTGTCAATTCCACTTTCGATGCCGATAGTTACGCAGAACCAGATTCTATGGGAGAACTAAAAACGGATTCTATGGTATTTACTTTTTTAAATGAATGCTTCGGATATTTACAGAACAAATATCGGTGGTGTTAATTTTGAAAAGGCAAATACCACTATTCTTACTGTGTGTCAAAGTAAAAATTTAATGCGCCCGAAAATTTGTTGCGCGGATGGAGATAACTCTCCGATTTATTGACTTGAATCTAATTTTTCGCGCTTCGGGCTTCATCGAGAACTTTGCGCACGGTGCGGGCGAGATCGGCCTTGACGACCGGTTTGTAGGCGTAGGCCCGGATGCCCAGGCGTGACGCCATCTCTTCGGACATCCGCTTGCTGTAGCCGGAACACAGGATTACCGGCAGGTCGGGACGAATCTTCATTAATTCCACCGCCAGTTTGTCGCCGGACATGTTCGGCATGGTCATGTCGGAGATGCACAAATCAAATTTCGCCGGTTGCGATCGAAACAGTTCCAGGGCGTCGAGGCTGCTGGTTCGGGTGGTGACGTGGTAGCCCAGGCGTTTTAGGATCTGGCTTTCCATGCGCACAATCGGCGCCTCGTCATCCACTAGTAAAATGCGTTCGTTGCCCATCGGCAGTTCTCTGGTTTCATAAACCGGATAGGGCTCGCGCTTTTCGGTAGACGGCAGGTAGACGGTAAATACCGTCCCTTCGCCTTTTTTGCTGGCAACACTGATTTTGCCCTGGTAGCTTTCAATGATGCCGTGAACCATGGCCAGTCCCAAGCCGGTGCCCTCACCCGGCTGTTTGGTTGAAAAGTACGGGTCGTAAATCGATTCGATAATCTCCGGTGCAATGCCGACGCCGGTGTCCGCTACGGTTATTTCGATATATCTGCCCGGCAATAAGCCGGCCAGGGGCGATATTTCAAAGCTGCTGACGGTAATGTCGCGCAGGGTGATGGTCAGCACGCCGCCGTCGACTTCCATGGCCTGCGCGGCATTGGTGCACAGGTTCAGGAATATCTGGTTCAACTGGGTCGCGTTGCCCATGATCAGGGCTTGACTCTCGATGGCAGGGTGGATTTCGATGGACGATGGAATGGTGGAACGGATCAGCTTTATGGCTTCCCGGGCAACCGTGGCCGGGCGAATCGGCCTGCGTTCTTCATCCGACTGCCGGGCAAAGGCCAGAATCTGTTTGACCAGGTCCTTGGCCCGCTTGCCGGCGGTGTAGACTTCTTTGAGACTGCTTGCCACCTGCGACCCTTTGTCGACATCGTCGAGCGCCAGTTCCGTAAAGCCGATGATCGAAGACAAAATATTGTTGAAATCATGGGCGATACCACCGGCCAGGTGACCGATGGAATCGAGCTTCTGGCTCTGTCGCAAGGCTGCCTGCTGCTCATCGATTCGTTTTTGCAGCTTCATTTCTTTGGAGACATCCCTGAAGACGCAATGGGTCTGGATAAACTCACCCGACCGGTTCTTGCCGATGCGGCCGTCAAACCGCACCGGGATAAAGGTACCGTCGCCCTTGCGCATTTCAAACTCGATGCCGAGAATTTCGCCGATGGTTTTAAATCTGGGGAAGTTCTCCCGGAAGTGATCTTCCCAGGCCGGATTCAAAAAAGCGGCAAAGGATTTTCCGATCACATCACTGCGCTGGTGCTGCAAGACGTCGAGCCAAGTTTGATTGACGGCGATGATATCACCGTTTTTATCAAGGGATTGATACGGCAGCGGCGCGTTTTCAAACAGGCGCTTGAATCGCTCCTCGCTTTCCCGCAGGCTGTCTTCCGCTTTTTTGCGTTCGGAAATGTCCCGGCAGGTAAACAAAATCGTGCCGTTTTTAATGGCGACTTGTTTCACGTTGACGAGGAGAAAGTGTTCGCGCCCTTTACTGTCTTTGACGATCACTTCAATATTGAAAAGTTCGCTTTTGCGCCTCAACTCACCGATATCAAAAATACTTCGGTTAAAAAGCGCCTGGATGTTGCCCAGCGCGATGACTTCTTCGGTTGTAACACCGAATATCACCCGGGTGTTCGGGCAGATATAGGTAAAAGCGCCCTGGTCATCCGTGATGAATACCGCATCCGAGATATTTTCAATGGTGGCCCGGTGCAATTTCTCCGAGTCGGCAAGTTGCTGTTTGGTGACGGTCTCACGGGCGATTCGCAGTTCAATCTCATCGATATGCCGGAGCCGGTCGAACAGATAGACCATCAATAAACCGGAAAGACAAATCCCCACGAACAGCACGACCCAATGGGCGATTGATTTTTGCGATTTAAGAAACGCGGCCGATGGCAGGAGGACAAGGCTGTAGCGTCGCTCGGCAAAATCCAACGCGGTCGTCAAATGCAGCCCTTTTTTGAGAGCCGCCGTATTGGCCGGCGGACCGGCGTGATCGGCAATCGGCAGGGGGCGCGCATACAAAAATTGTTCTTCGTTTTTCGCGGTCACATCATAAAGATACAAATGAACATCTGCATCCGTCAATCCACGCAGGCCGCTGTCGATGGCATCACCGATGCGCAACACCTCCACCGCCAAGCCCTTGCGGGTCATGCGGCGGGCATCGTGGGTTTCAGGTGGATCATTAAGTCGGTAGACCGGATTAAGGATGAGGACGCCAAACTGATTCCCGGTTTCCTGCACCAGTGTGATCCGGGCAGAGGCAACCGGTTTGCCGGTGATGAACGCACGGTCGATCGCCTGTCGTCTGACCGCGTTGGAAGCAATATCGAATCCCAGGGCAGGCCTGTTTTTCGCCAAGGGTTCGATATAATAGACAACCACATACTCCTGCCGCTCCGCGGCCAGGACAAGTCGACCCGAGCTTGCCCGTTCCGTGAACCTGAAGTCTGCAAGCCCCTCCGACCGGGCCTGGCGCACGTATTCAGGCCGCGCGACGGCCTTTACCACCGGGTTCCACGAAAGCGCCTGTACGCCGGGATAACGCGCCAGCGCACTGGACGCAAACCGGGAGAATTGGCTACGGCTGACCTTCCCACCGGTATCAAAGTAATCTTTGATGAACTCGGAGACCCCAAGATACTCGTTAAGGGCATTGTGCACGGCGTTGGCATACGCCTTGGCCCGCGATTCAAATTCGATTTGCAGTTTCGTGCGGCCCCAATCTCCAACAAGGGTAAAAAGAAAAAATGACAGGACAACGCCGATGACAACGGCACAGGCGATAGGAGAATAGCGTATCAGTTTTTTTTTCGGGGGAGGCTGAACAACCCTGTTCGGCATTTTAATCCTCCATTGGACAGCGTGGTATGTAAAACGGCCTCAGGGCCGCACCTGTCCGCGACAGTTTGCACGTAACAAATGGATGGATCGATCAGAAATAACCGGGACGATCATAGTCAGACTCAAGGATGAACGAAACAGGGGGAGGCAGGCGACGGCCGGACCGGAAAGGTCGTTGCCATCAGTCTAATTGATATCGGTGGGAAAAGGCAAGCCTGTTGCGCTATCTTGTGTCCATCCGGAAATAGCATCTTTTGGCCCAGGCCGGCGTTCTCACGAATTTGAAATAATGGCGTAGCCATTCATGTTCTTGTGACGTAGCAAGGCTACGCCTGCGGTTTCAAATTCGCTGCGGCCTTGGCCTGGACCAAAATCTACTATTTCCGGATGGACACTATCTTAGGGCGCGCGCAAAAATAATGTCACATTTTAGGTGCCCGGATTTATTTTTGCGATAGGGCGTCAAGCAGCGGGCGAACGGGTTTCGCGGGCGGCCACCTCGGGGTCGACCCGCCAGGTGACCAGTGGCGAGAACAGGTAAAGCAACAAAAAGAAAAAGGCGGTGTGCCCGAAATAGGGGGTGAAGATGGATAGAAACTGGATCAGGCAGGCGATGCGGGCGGCCCAGGGGTGCCGGTTCATCCAGCGTCCCATGTGCAGGTAGCGCACTGGATAGATGTTCATCAACGCGGCGGTGACGATCATGATCACAAAACAGAAAATGATCCAATGACGCATCCAGGGCGACCCTTCCATGGCCGACTGGTGAAACATGTTGATCGGCGCCATGACGAACAGCGCGGCCGCCGGTGTGGGCAAACCTTTGAAAAAACCGGGGATCGGATGCCGGTCGAGGGTGAAATAAATCAATCGGACCACCCCCAGAAAGGCAAACAGCAACGCCGCCGGGCCAATCGGCAGGTGATTTAAAATCGGATCGATGGGGGCGGAAAAGACAATATAAAAGATCCAGGCCGGCACGATGCAAAAGCTCACGGCATCGGAGATATCGTCCATGATGCTGCCCATGTTGATGCGGCGAACCGGGGCGTCGGGCAACGGCTCGGTCAACCCCAGTTTGCGGGCCATGGCACCGTCGAGTTTGTCGAAAAACGCGGCACCGAACAAGAGCAGGTAGGCTTCGCGCACACGCCCCTGGTAGGCGAAGAATACGGCCAGCAGACCCATCATGGCGTTCATGACGGTCAGGGCGTTGGGGAACACGGCCAGGATGCGACGCCGCAAACGCTCGTCCCCCAGGCACAACTCATCCAGACAAGCCGAGCCGTATTTACGGCAGTACGCGGCAATGGACCCGAAATTGATGACCAGGAAAAAAATCTCGATGAAAAACAGCCCCCGCAGGGACAGGTTGCCCAACCTGGAGGCCCACTCGTAAAGCGGCCAGGCCGGACCGCCGGGCACATAAAAGGCGTAGACATACAGCAAAGCGCCCACCGGTGCGGCAACGATGGTGCGCAGCCGGGTAAACTCGCTGGCCTCCGGCTCCACCTCGCCGACCTTGGCAAAGGTGCGCATGAAACTGGCGAAATTATCGCGAATAAGCACCGTAACGCACAGGATCAAAAAGAAGATGGCATGCAGCAGTTCCGTGGGCGTGGGCGACGCGGAGGTGTAGTGCAGCCGCCAGAACATCCCCACAGCGATTAAGGGGAAGATAATCGAATAAACGACCTTGTCCATGATCCGGTCGGCCAGATGCGCCAGCTTGGGATGCGGTTGAAACCGGGCGGCAAACCAACCATCGATCAGGTCGAACGTCATCGAGATCAACAGAAAAAAAACGCCCAGCGTATAAACGAGCGCGTTTTGGGTCCACATCACCGCGATGGCGCACAACAATCCCCCGAAAACCAGGGGCAACCGGCCATAGACCAAGACGGCCGTGACCTTTTTGGGTATCTGTAGTTTCAAGGCAGCTATTTAAGGGTTGAAGTTAACTTGCGTGTGTCCATCCGGAAACAGCATCTTTTGGCCCCCGGCGGCCGGCGGGCGTTGTCGGGAGCCAAAATCTACCATTTCCGGATGGACACTTGCTTATTAGACGGAAAACGTGATGATCATAGGTAAATGCGCGCAAGGTGTCAAGCTCGGCCCGACGCAACACCAGGGTAACCGCATTTGGAAATCTGGAGCGCACATCTGATAAAAACAGCGCCATCCGGTGGGCATGGCCCACAATTTTTTTCCGGATGGACACTAGCTCGCGTCACCCCGGTGAAAGCCGGGGTCCAGAATCAAAACGACAATATCCTTAATTTTAAATTCTTAATTCAGAATTCTTAATTTCTTAGAGTCCTTCGCCACGCCTTGCTGTCTGGACGATCCAAATTTCAAGTTTCCAATTTCAAATATCAAATATCGAGCCGCACCCAACGGGTGCAATAGCGATTGGCCGTTTCCAGATACCGCCGCACGTTGCCGCCGGTAGTGACCACGACCCCCAACTCACCGGCCTGCCCTCTGTAGATGCACAGCCCCCCGGCCAGTTCATGAGACTCTTCGGCTCGCTGCACATCCAGCGTCCCGTCCAAACGTTGCGGCGTCAATTCACCGTCTTCAAATTGCATCAGGGCCATCTGGGCCAGCGCGTAAAATTCGTGTTTGCTGTGAGCACCGTCGGTCATCGACAACAGCTTGATGTGACCGGCTTCATCCAGAGCCGCGTCCGGCACCAGAATCACCGCGGCACAAGCAGCCACAACCGTTTGCGCCAGCGTCAATTGGATTGCGTCATTCATTGTTCCAAATCCTGTCCAAATTTCTACACCTGCATTCATTGCCATGACTGTAAGCTAAACCACCAGGCGACGCAACGGTTTTAAGCCGACCACAAATCGTGTGACCCTCTGGGGTTCAAGAATGGGTTGAAGGCTGCCGATATACTGAACTGATTGCTACTACAACGGGAGGCTTACACATGCAAAACATGCAACAAAAAATCGGGTCATTCGCATCGGCAGTGGTCATTTTGGTGGGATGTATTGGAATTCTGGGGGGCTGCTCCGTGGTCAAGGCAACTAAGCAGCCGGGTAAAAAGGATGTGTCGGTGCTCAAGGCCGGTACCCCGCGCGGCCATGTCATCGCGGAGTTGGGCTCGCCGGTGCATTCGGAAAAGATCGACGGTTGTCGCATGGACATTTTTGCATTTACCCAAGGCTACAGCACCGGGGCCAAATCGGCACGTGCCCTGTTTCATGGGGCCGCCGACGTTGCTACCCTGGGGTTGTGGGAGGTGGTGGGCACACCGGCCGAGTCGATGGCCAGCGGCCGTGAGGTCAGTGTGCAGGTTCAATACGACCAGAATGACTGCGTTCAAACAGTCAAGGCGCTGAAAGGCGCTCAGGCCCTGAAAAAGATCAAGACCGAGCCGTGATTTGCAGGCATCGTTTGGTGAAACGGCAAGGGGGCGCCACGCGTATGTGGCGCCCCCTCTTCTTTTAGGGTCGCGGAAAAAATAAAATATCCCAAAGTACGTTCGTATTTGGGATATTTTATTTTT
>JANQIE010000111.1 GCA_028282295.1 Desulfobacterales bacterium
AACGCTCCTTTAAAAAATGGCGGATTGGCGCAAAGATATGGTAAAAAGGCGTTTGCCCTAAAGCGCGGATTGTCCCGATTGGATTCTTGCCTCAAATAATCCAATTAACTTCATCGACCCTCTTGGACTTATTTGGGTAACCGTAGATTCTGATCCAAGTGTTGTAAAAAACACAGGGACTGGATTTTTAAATTGGCTGACGAATAAGATTGGAACCGGCTGGGATCCAGGAGTGCCAATGTCTAAACCCAAAGAATGGGAGGGGATGGAAAGTTATCTTATTCAAGAATGGCAACACGATGAAAATGATCCTTGTAAAGATAATTTGCACACAATAGGTGCTCGAAGAAGAATAAAGCAAACATTCATTAAAAAACCTCCGCTTACATCAGATGGCTTGTGGGATCCAACTACAACTCATTATTGGTACCCACAAATACCAACTCCTACTTATCAAGAATTTCCGAATGTAAAAATCGAGGGAGATCTTCAGTTTTATGGCACTGGAGCAGGAGGTGTCCCATGATTACCCAAACAGCGATCAATTCATATGGTATTCTTAAGGCACTAATCACAGCCCCTTCGGCGCTGTTTTGTAGTGAAACTTCTGAAAAATCCAAAAGAGAAATATACTTCCTTTTTTCAGTAGGTATGATCTTAACTTTTTTAAAATCTTTTTCCTACAGAATGCAAAAATTTAATTTGTGGGAAAATAACTGGGGAAACGAAATCTTATCCTTTCTTAGCATTCCTCAAGTTAAATGGTTTCTTGCATATTTGAGCTACCTTTTATTTTTATTGCTTGTTAAATTTATTTGTAAAAAAATGCTTAAGAAATTTAATGAGCGAGATCTTTTTCTATTCTTTTTATCAATTAGCGGAGTGGGAATAATTCTACAGGCTGTTTTTTATTGTATTGGTTTTATTATTCCTGCAAAAATTGTCTATTTGCTTAGTTATATTGGATTTTTGTGGATTTTTTACCTATCGCTTCTCGCAATTAAAAAAAGTCAGAATATATCGTTTAAGAAGGCTATGATTGTTTATTTTGTCTCAGCCTTACCTATTGTGATTTTAATTGGATTCCCAGGTGTTTCACCCTTCTTGATGTGGTTAACCAATTAGTCAGGATAACAGGGGCGGACTGGCAACTTTCGCCAGTGTTGCGAGGCAACAACAAGCGGCAGACTTCGGCGTTGATTTTAAGTCCCTCACTGCCGCAAGTTCCGTCGTCGCTTAAATGAGGCATCGGAGTGTGTTAGGTGTGATGGTTTTTTCAAACAAGAGCTATAAGGATTTAGATCTATTATGTATAAATAATTCTGTCAACTTCATTGATCCGTTGGGCTTGCGCTACAATTCCATCTTTGGACTCTCTAACGCTTTAGGTTCGACTGGGAGAAATGCACCTTCTCCAGGTATTTCATCATACAAGGATGTTCATTTTAATAGGAATAAACACAATAACGCACCGGATTTGATGTGGGAAGTGCCTGAAGATTGGATTCAGCTACCGTGATGTGGTTTAATGACAACGGACACTGAGTTAAGCGTAACTGACAACAGGCCACTAAATAGGTTTTAAAATAGCTTCTAAGAAACCTGGTCGTAAAAAGCTCGGAAAAACTGATGAATAGACTTCAAACAGGACTGAGAATCCGAGGCCAGCGGGGGCATCCTTGCGTGCGTGAGGCACTGAAGCGATTTGCCAAGTGGTTGCGGCAGGAATATAACTTTCCAATAAGGGTTCCTGTGTACCTCAATCAGCATCGTCGGTTTGTTACAATTGAGGGTGAGGAAGTCACGGCGTCTTTTTTCGCTCCCGACGATCCTACCGTTGAACCGTACATTCGAATTGCGACAGGTGATTACGATGACCTCGTCGTTGAGTCTGGCAAACATGACGCTCTTGCATCCTATATATGTTCACTAGCGCATGAAATTGTCCACTATCAACAATGGATTGCGGATGGCTGTATGTCAGAAGAAGGCGTTGATGAAGAAGCTGTAGCCATCCTGCGACGTTACGCACAGACAGTTGATGTGCCGTAGAGGGTCCAACAGGACGGGTGCCTGCGCCTGGGCGCCACTGGCACCAAATAGCCCCATTGGAAGGACAAGAGGGCTGCGGTAACGGCGGCCCGCCGGAAAAACGTCAGCCAACCTCAAAAGGCGGCCGAAGAGATGACCTTCAACCGCCTTTTTCATTTTAAGCGGAAGCCTTTGGTGTCTTAGTTTTATTGCCCTCACTGCCGCAAGTTCCAAAGAGACAAAATGTCATGAAAATTAAGGAGGCTTAAAGCCTTTAAATTCGACTATACCTGGATGGCCCGCAACACAAACCATGTTGTGAATTGGATTGCATAGTTTTATTACCCGCGTTTCCTATTTCCTCCTTTGCCAACGCCTTTGCTAAACTCGGGTGGTGGTAAGTTGTTTGAATCAGAGCATATTTTTTTTAGTCCCGCAACTCATTGAATTTGCCTGATAATTGCATATCAACCCGAACATAGTTTCACTTCGGCGCGGTGTTCGGTCCTTTCCTGCGCTTCTTTTCACACACCTTCGGCACCACCGGCCTTGCTCGGCCGGTGCGTTTCCAAACCGCGCTGCATGCCTTGACCAAACAGTAAAATGAAAGGAGGAGGAATGAAAACATCGCGATCCTATGTCGGGATGAGCCCCGGGAAAAAAGGGCCGCGGCGCCGGTTTAAGGCCGTGGCCGTTCTTGTGGTGCTGCTTTGTTGCGGCGTGTTGCCGGCGCTGGCCCAGGGTCCCATTCAGATGGGGGTCATGACCGGCGGCGCCAAGGGGACGTACTACCAGTTCGGTTTGAACCTGCAGCACCTGATCCGCACGGCCGGTTTTGATTTGCGGGTCGATAATTCCAAAGGGTCGGTGGAAAATATCTATGCGGTTTACAAAAAACCGAAGACTCAACTGGGCATCGTTCAATCGGACGTTTTGGCCTTTGTCGCCAAAGTCGACCACAATCCGGTGCTCAAGCGCATTTCCAAAAAAATTCGGATGGTTTTCCCGCTCTACAATGAAGAAATTCATCTGCTGGGTAAAAAAGAGATTCTGGATTTTGATTATTTGAGCGGCAAGCGGGTGGCCATCGGTACGGAAGGCAGCGGCAACTACCTGACCGCCAAGCTGTTGTTCAAGGTCGCGGAAATCGAACCGGCTGCAATGCTCACCATCGGTCTTGATGAGGCGCTGACCCGGCTCAAGAAGGGTGAAATCGACGCCATGTTTTATGTCGCCGGGTATCCGGTTAAATTGTTCGCTGAAAATGTGACGGCTGAAGACAACCTGGCGCTGATTCCGATTGTCAACAAAAGTATCCTGGAATTCTATCCCGAGTCCCGGATCCCGGCCAATACTTACCGTTGGCAGACCAGGGCGGTCAGAACGGCGGCGGTCAAAGCGGTCCTGGTATCCTACGATTTCAGGCGTTACCACTGTGAAACCGTCGGACGGGTGGCCAAGTTGATTTATGAAAACATGGACTGGTTGACCGAAAATGGTCATTCGAAATGGGGATCGGTCGACCTGCACTACACCTTGAAAGGGTGGCAGCAGTACGACTGCGTTCGAAAATATCTGGCCGGTGTAAAACTAAACCGGTCCGCAACACAGTCCGCCCGGGTCAATCCCGTGCTGGACGCCATAAAGGAGATGTTGTCGGAGTAACCCAATTACGATCGTCTTCTGACACTTTTCCCGAGCAAGGCCGCACACAGGCAAAATTCTGCACAGAGCAATTCACCTGCAACACTTTTGCAAATCACGTTCACTTCATCTTTTCCGGTAACGGTTTCCCGTCGTCATAATTCCAATGCCGTCCAACGCGGAGAACACGCACAAGTTGCGCTTTCCGGATGGGCCCCAATTCGCAAGGTTTGAAAAATTATGTATCTGACTCATTTTAAATTAAAAGAGCGACCGTTTCAGCTCAATACCGACCCCCGGTTTTTGTGGCTGGGCCGACAACATCAGGAAGCGCTGGCGACCCTGCAACACGGGGTAGGGGAAAACAAAGGGCTGATGCTGCTGACCGGGGATATCGGTACCGGCAAAACAACGCTGATCAGCGCGCTGGTGGATCGGCTTGACGACGACAAATTTGTCGTCGCCAAGCTGCCCGATCCCGGTATCAATCGCAGTGAATTCTTCTTTCTGGTTGCCCACAGCTTCGGCATCAACCGACGCGTGCGCAACAAGGAAGCGTTCACGGAAGTCTTTGAACAGTTTCTCGCACGCATCGGCAAGCAGGATAAAACCGCGCTGCTGATCATCGATGAGGCCCAGATCATGAGTACCCGAATCATTGAAGAGGTGCGCTTGCTATCCAACCTGAAATGCAGAAACGACAACCCATTGAATATTTTTCTGGTGGGCCAAAACGAGCTGAAAGACCTGTTGCTGCAACCCCAAACCAAGGCGTTTCGGGAGCGGATCGCCGTCAGTTATAATATCAAGACGCTATCCGCGGATGAAACCAAAGCCTACATCAAGCATCGTCTGTGCGTGGCCGGGGCGACCACGCGAATCTTCACCGACGACGCGATTAGTGAAATTCATGCGTTTGCCCATGGATCGCCGCGCCAAATCAACATCCTGTGCGATCTCACCCTGGTCTTCGGTGCCATGCAAAACATCGCGCAAATCGACGGCCGGACAATTGCGGCGTGCAAGGAACATGCGCGCATTACAAAAGCGTCGACAACGACACCCCCCAACGTGCGCGCGGCACCGGCGCCGGCCGCGTTAGCGCAAACCGGGCAAGCAGGGCTTGTTTCGCAGAACAACACACCATTACATATTCCCGCCGCCGCGCTGAAACCGGTTTCGATAAAGCCGACCCGGCCGCGACACACCGGTCTGCACCTTTTGATGGCGTTGTTGATCATCCTGCCGGGGTGCTACCTGATTTACGCGGTGTTTACCGGCACCGGGCCCATGCAATGGCTGGATGTCAACCGGCTTGTCCAAAGATCTGAAAATCCGCCGCCGGGCCGTCTGCCCCCCCGGCGTGTTACCAACCCCGCGCATCAGGAGGCAACCGTGTGGGTTGACGTTCAGGCGCGTCAACAGACAGTTGCAAACCCCGCCGACCCGCCGTTGGCGCGAAAAAAAATCAAAACCGCCTCTTCGTCCCAGGTAGTCGGAATGGCTCCGGCCAAACACAAACCGGTAAGGCCGCCGGAACCGATCAAAGCGCTCAAGGCATCATTGCCCAAATCCACCTTCCAACCCACCAAACCGCCGGCAGCCATCCCCGCCGGCAATGCAAGCAAAACTTCGAAAAAGCCACCCCTTCCATTGTCCGAAACACCTGATCCGGCCGATATTATCGACTGGTTGATCAAGGAGAAACGCAAAGAGGGCAAAGAAAAGTGACTCGCCCTCACTACTTTGTCACTATTTATTCACTTTTTTTAGTCGTTAACTAGCCGATGAATTTGCCGATGTATTAAGGGCATGGGAAATTCCGGATGGATACCAGCATCCGGTTGGGTAGCGGATTTTGATCAGTCTATCTGCTCAGTCTATGAAGCGAACCGCATTCTTCTCCTTACCACTTGAATTGCATATTGCCTGGTTTTACCAGGCCGCACATTGAGCGCGCAGACCATTTGCTCTCGGGCGTCCTTGATGCGCGGGGCAGGCTCCGACGCCTGGTAGTGTGTTCAACCGAATATCTCCGGATAACACGTTCCGGATCATGCGTTCGTCTTGCCAATTTTCGGTTTTAAAAGGTGTTGCATGTTTACCTCGCTTAAACTGAAGATATTTGCGCTAATAACCTTGATCATGGCGATCACGGCCAGCGCGATTATTTATTTTACCTTCCAGGATGTCGGCCAGGCCATGCTGACAGCCGAAGAATCATCCGCCCAGAACGTTCTGGAACTCGTGGAACTCAACATCAAGGGCGGCTACAACCGATTGCTTTCGGACAAAATCGAAATCATCACCACGCTCGGCAAAGAGTTGGAGGATATCAGCCGCATCGGCGCGTCGGTGATCGAAGAGTATATCGCCTTGTCCCAGACCGGCCGTCTTGGCTTGCGTCAGGCTCAGGCGGCGGCCATGAAATGGCTGCAGGGCGTGGCCTTTGACAAAGGCGAACTGTTTCTCTTCGGGCCGGACGGCCGCATCATCGTGCATTCAAACGCGAAATTCAACGGCGCCTCCATCGCGAGCCTGGCGGATATGAAAGGCCGGCGTATCACCAAGGTGATGAGCAGCGCCAGCCTCGGTTCCAAGGGGGATTCGGCTGTTTTTCACTGGCTCAACGCCGCCCAGACCGACGGTAACCGCAAAATGGGCTATTTCGTCCCGATAAAACCGTGGCAATGGACGCTGGGCGCAATGATCGATTATCACAACATCGAGGCCCAAAGCCGCAAGAAAATGGATAAAATCATCGAGGTCCTGTCCAGCACGTTTACCAAAATACGGATTGCCGATGCCGGTTACGCCTTTTTATTCAACAGCCAAAAGCAGATGCTGATCGTGCCGCCGGGACTCAAAGATCAAAACTTCATCACCGCCCACAATCGCGCCAGCGGCAACCTGTTGCTGGATGAACTGATGAATGCCGCGCGTTCGCAAAAACGGTCGCTACGCTATGTCGATCCCTTCAGCACCCAGGAGATCATTGTAGAAGCGTACACCAAACACTTTAAAGCCTTTGACTGGTATTTTGCCATGGTGGTGCCGTTGCACGAAATCCAGGCCCCGGCAACCCATCTGGTGCATCGTCAAGTCTACCTGATTTCGTGCATCTTTCTGGGCAGTCTGTTGCTGGCCTTTTTCATGACCACCAAAATATCGCGGCCGCTCAATGTGCTTGCCAACTACGCCAAAGAACTTCCCTCGCAGGATTTCACGCGTGTCGAAAACGATGAAACCTTAGATAGCCTGCCGGTCAAATATAAAGACGAAGTCGGCCGGTTGGCTGAAGCCTTCGTGTTGATGAAAAGTGAATTGCGACGCAATGTCCTGGATACCATTAAAACCACCGCCGCCAAGGAGCGGCTCGAACGCGAAGCCGCCGAGGAAGCCAATCGGGCCAAAAGCGAATTTCTAGCCAATATGAGTCATGAACTGCGTACCCCCTTGAATCATATTATCGGTTTCACCGAGCTGTTGGTGGACAAACAGTTCGGAAGACTGAACGACACCCAGGATGAATTTATCAACGACATCCTCAACAGTGGCCGGCACCTGTTGTCGTTGATCAACGATATCCTCGATTTATCCAAAGTCGAAGCCGGTAAGCTCGAGTTCGAGACCAACCGGATCGATCTGCCGCTGGTGCTGCAAAACAGCATCATTATGATCAAGGAAAAAGCCCTCAAGCACAATATCCAAATCAAGCTTGAAACCCAGGACTGCCCGACGGTTGTTTATGCGGATGAACGCAAGCTGAAGCAGGTGATGTATAATTTGCTTTCCAACGCAGCCAAATTTACTCCCGACGGCGGATCGATCACCGTGCAGGCAAATACGCTGACGGTCGCTTCCGGTGAACTGGACCGGTACACCGAGGGATCCAAGGTCCAGGAAATAAACCCGGGCTGCAGCGAATTTGCAGAAATCAAAGTGATTGACACGGGGATCGGAATTGTGCCGGCGGATTATGAACGTATCTTCGCGCCTTTTGAACAAGCGGACGGCTCCGCCAGCCGGCATTATCAAGGGACCGGTCTTGGTCTGTCCCTGACTAAAAAACTGGTGGAACTGCACAAAGGGGTGATCGAAGTAAACAGCGACGGGGCTGACGAAGGCAGTGTCTTTCGATTTGTCATCCCGGTGGACAACCAGGCTGAGCCGGTCTACGGCGACAGCCAGCCGGCCGATACCCGAATCACCGATGAATACACAGCACCCTGAACAAAAAGGAAGATGGGAAGATCATGAAAGATAAAAGCGTACTTGTTATCGAAGATAACGCCAAAAACATGAAACTCGTGCGACATCTTCTGAAACTGGGCGGCTATCAGGTCAGTGAAGCTTCCAACGCGGAAGACGGCATCCGCATGGCGCAAGCGCAACAGCCCGACTTGATCCTCATGGACATCCAATTGCCGGGCATGGATGGTCTTAGCGCAACCAAACAAATCAAAGCCGACCAGCGCCTGAAAAAAACCCCGGTGCTGGCCCTGACCTCCTACGCCATGCAGGGCGACAGCGATAAGTGCGTTCAAGCCGGTTGCAGCGGATATATCACCAAGCCGATCGACACACGTTCGTTTTTATCCCGTCTGGCACCCTTTTTTGATGCCTCGCTCGCCAACCAACCTCTCCAAAGAAAACCGCGGACCAACCGCCTGTCACGCATACTGATCGTGGATGACGAACCGATGAATATAAAGTTGATGTGCGGCAAGCTGGCCGGCCAGAAATACGAACTGGAAACGGCGCACGGGGGCCAGGAAGCCCTGACGAAAGTCAGCCAAAATCCACCGGATCTTCTGCTGCTCGATATTATGATGCCGGATATCGACGGCTATGAAGTCACGCGCCGGTTAAAAGCCGACCCCCAGACCCGCAAGATACCCATTATCCTCATCACGGCCCTGGACGGCAAGGACGATAAGGAAAAAGGACTCCAGGTCGGTGCCGAGGAGTTTTTGACCAAGCCGGTGAACAAAGCCGAACTTCTGGCGCGCATCCATTCGATGCTTACCCTGCGGCAATACCAAACCCAATTGAGCGTGCGTAGTCAATCTGAAAAACTTTTGCAGATGGACAATGCGGAGAAACTGAAAAACAAAAAGAAGTCCGGTAGCGGCAAACTGCTGATTGTCGAAGACAACCGCGAAGATCTTAAATTGCTGACCGCCCATTTGCGGAACCAGCCCTTTGATATCATCGCTGCGGCGGACGGGGAGCAGGCCCTGCGCATCGCCGGCCGGCAGAAAATCGACATTGTGCTGCTCGATATCATGCTTCCCCGGCAAAGCGGTTACGATGTCTGCAAAAAATTAAAGGAAACCCCGGAAACCAAGGATATCCAGGTGGTCATTATTACCTGTCTCGATGATCTGGACAGCCGCATCAAAGGCGTCGAGCTCGGCGCCGATGATTACCTGGTCAAACCGATCGAGCCGCGCGAACTCGTCGCGCGGGTAAACGTATTGAAGAAGAAAAAAGCCTACCTCGATGAACTCCATCAGCACTATCAACGTGCGCTGAACACCGCGATTATCGACGGGCTGACCGGTCTTTATAATCACGCCTATTTTAAGCAGTATCTGGATTTAGAGCTCAAACGGTCCAAGCGCGAAGGCCACTGCACAGCGCTGTTGATGATCGATATCGACAATTTCAAGCAGATCAATGACAGTTTCGGTCACCTTATCGGCGACTGCGTATTGCGCGAGATATCCCAGGTAATGCGCCGATGCATCCGTGAAATCGATGTGGCCGCCCGTTACGGCGGCGAAGAGTTTGTCATCATATTGCCTTACACCGACACCAAAGGCGCGATCGAAGTGGCCGAGCGCATCCGCCGTACGGTGGCAAAATCGGCAATCGGGGCCAAAACCGTCGATGATATCACCAATATCACCGTCAGTGTGGGCGGGGCGGTCTATCCGTTTGACGGCGCTGAAGTTCACGACGTGATCAGAAAGGCCGACACGTTTTTATACACGGCCAAGAAAAAAGGCAAAAACCGAATTGAATTCAGCCAACAAGAGGTTAAAGCCGGTGTTTCGCTGCTTTGTTCCTGACCGGCCGCCAATTGGAAAGTTAAAATAAGGTTAACATATGCAAACCGAAACCGTATCAAATGAGTGTCCGGGCAAGCCGGCTGCGGTGCCGGCACCAATGGATCCGTCGGCCATGGAATCCGTTTTTAAAAAAGATCTTAAACTGCCGACCTTACCGACCATTGCCATGGAAATTCTAAAAACCGTGCAGGATGAGTCCTGCTGTCTGGCAAAAATCGGCGACATCATCTCGGCCGACCCATCCTTGAGCGCCGAAATTTTAAAAATCGCCAACTCGGCCTATTTCAACCTGCCGACCAAAATTGTGTCGGTCAATCACGCGGTTTCAATATTAGGGCAGACCACGGTAAAAAACCTGGCCTTGAGCTTCACCCTGGTTCGCAACCTGCGGCCCAAAACCAAAAACGGCTTTGACTACGCCGTCTTCTGGAAGAATTCGCTCATCTGTGCAATCGCAGCCAAATTGCTGGCGAAGAAATTATCCGCCGGTAACACCGAAGATATTTTTACATTGGGAATTTTGCATGATATCGGCCGGTTGGCCCTTAACCAGCACGACCCTGAAAAATACAGCCGGGTGCTTTGTGCCACCAACGGGCAAAACGGTTCTTACCATCAAACCGAAAAAAGTATTTTCGGTTTCGATCATATGGCGGTGGGTGCCTATTTGACGCGCTGCTGGGGGCTGCCGGATACGTTTTACCGGCCCATCAGTTCGCATCATGCTCCCGCCCAACTGGCCTATGACGAACCGGCCATGTTGCTGCGGGCGCAAGTCATCTACCTGGCAACGCTCTTTACCGACTTTTTTACGTTTCAAAAAACCGATCCCTATATCTTCCTGATTACCGAGTATGCCGGTAAAATCAAAAATGTCGAAGGCTTCGAGCCCTTTGATCTGGCTGATGAAATTTATCAGCAGGCCCGTATCCTGTTCCCATTGTTCGAGATCGAATCCAACGAACAACTCGACTACCAGGAAATGATCGAGGCCGCCCGGGACGAACTCATCAAGCTCACGACCAACTACATGAGCGCCATTCACGACCAAAAACGCAAAATCGTCGACCTGGAAGGCCGGGTGACCAGGGACGGCATGACCGATTTAACCAACCATCAGCATTTCCATTCTTTCCTGCAGCAGCAGATAGACCAGGCCGTACAGCGCGACTTGCCGTTGATCCTGATTCTGGGCGATCTGGATCATTTTAAAAAAATAAACGACGGATACGGCCATCTGGCCGGTGACGAAGTGATCAAGCTGGTATCGCGGTGCCTGAAAAACAATCTGCGTGCCTCCGATCTGGTGGCCCGTTACGGCGGCGAAGAGTTTGCTTTTTTATGCCCGCAAACCGATGTCGAGGAAGGGCGGCAAATCGCCGAATCCCTTCGGCGTTCGGTGGCTACGCAGCGCATTGTCTATGACGGCAAACCGATTCAGGTAACCATGAGCTTCGGTGTGGCGGTCTTTGCGCCGGCAACGCCGATTACCAAAAACGAACTGATAACACAGGCCGACAAGGCGCTTTATCAGGCCAAAGACAAAGGGCGTAATCGCTGTGTGGTGTTTGCTTAGGGCTAAGGGCTCGCAAAAAAATAACCAATTGTCAAAAAAAAACGACCAAGGAGTATTACCATGAAACGCGCAAAAAGTATTTTGGTGTGGGTGTTATTTTTTTCCTTTGTATTTTCATTTACCGGTTTTGCCGCCGACAAAAAAATCTTTGATACGAAACCGCGCACGAATAATGGTAAAAAATGGCGGATCGCATACTACGAAGGCGGCGAATATATCGACTACCAGCAAATCCTGAGTGAAACGGTCAAGGGACTGATGGCGCTGGGGTGGATCGAACCGGCGGCAATCCCGCCGCTTACCGGGGAGAAAACCACAGAACTATGGCACTGGCTGGCGCACACCGCCAAGAGCCGCTATCTGCAATTCATTGCCGACGGCCACTATTGCGCCAACTGGGATGACTCTTTGCGGCCGCAGACAGTCAACCGGTTGACACGGCGTCTCAACCGTCAGCAAGACGTTGATTTGCTCATCGCCATGGGCACCTGGGCCGGCAAGGACTTTGCCAACAACCACCACAAAACCGCCACCATGGTCCTGTCGGCCAGCGATCCGCTATCTGCAGGGATCATCAAGAGTGTCGAGGATTCCGGTTATGAGCATGTCCACGCCAGCGTCGATCCCAAGCGGTTTGAACGCCAGATCCGCGTTTTTCATGAGATCGTCGGCTTCAAAAAACTGGGCGTGGCCTTTGAAAACAGCGTAAACGGACGCAGTTACGCCGCCATGGACGTCATCGAAAAAGTGGCCGCCGAACTTGGTTTCGAGTTGATTGCATGTCACACCCAAAGCGATATTGCCGACACCACCCAGGCCGAGAACAGCGTGAAGCAATGTTTCCGGACCCTGTCCCAGAAAGTGGAAGCCATCTACGTTACCCAACAAGGCGGCATCAACCGGCGCAGCATTCCCGCCCTGGTGCGCATTGCCAATGAATACAAAGTACCGACGTTTTCCCAATCCGGCAGCGAGGAAGTCAAACACGGCTTTCTGGTCAGCATTGCCCACGCCGGCTTTAAATACGTCGGGCAGTTTCACGCCCTGACCTTTGCCAAAGTGTTTAACGGCGCCAGGCCCAACCAACTGGATCAGCTTTTCGAAGAGCCACCTAAAATCGCGCTTAATTTGAAAACGGCCGAAATTATCGGGATCAACCCCTCATTGATGCTCCTGGGGGCCACTGATGAGCTGTTTCACGACATCGCCACGCAGTAGGGGTAGAGATTTGTGCGAATAAAAGTCAATTTTAAACGATGGGGAGAGTACGAACATGTTGGAAAACACGCGCAAAATTTGGGGCCTGATGGCATTCGTTCTATTTGTCTCGACCGGCGGTGCGACAGGGGTTGCCGCGAATGACGGGTTTGCCACCGGTCCCTGCCTGAACAAGGGCGGCAAATGGCGCATCGCCTATTACCAGGGAGGGCACCATGAAAACTACTACCACTACCTCAAGGCCACCGTTGAGGGGCTGATGGCCCTGGGCTGGATCAAACCGGAGCCGGTGCCTGAATCGCCCCGCTACGCGACCGATGAGCTCTGGCACTGGTTGACCCTGCGGATGCAAAGCAACTATCTGCAGTTCGTGCCCAATGGATACTACTCCGCCGACTGGGACACGGCTAAACGCGAAAAACTCCGGGTGGGGATACTTGCACGCCTGCAACGTTCCAAAGATATCGATCTGGTCATCGCCATGGGCACCTGGGCCGGCAAGGACCTGGCGACCGGCGAGCACACCACGCCGACCATGGTGATGTCGACCAGCGACCCCTTAGGGTCCGGCATCATCCGCAGTGTGGAAGACTCCGGTTACGACCATGTTCACGCCCGGGTCGATCCCTATCGGTACGAACGTCAGATCAAACTGTTTCATGACATCATCAAGTTCAAACGGCTGGGCATCGCATACGAAGACAGCATTTACGGACGTACCTACGCGGCGGTGGATCAAATCGAAAAAGTTGCCAGGCAGCGGGGCTTCAAAATCGTCCATTGCTACACCCAAAGCGACATCGCCGATGTGCGCGCGGCCGGCACCAGTGTGATCAATTGCTTCGAAGATCTCATCGGCAAGGTGGATGCAATCTACGTCACCCAGCAAGGCGGGGTCAATCCGCTGACCTTGTCGCGGCTGGCCCGCATCGCCACCGACCATCAGGTGCCCACGTTTTCCCAACTGGGCACCAAGGAAGTGCGCCAGGGGCTTTTGTTGAGTATTTCCCGCGCAGGCTACAAACATGTGGGTAAATTTCACGCCGCCACCTTTGCCAAAGTATTCAACGGCGCCCAACCGCGCCAACTGGTTCAGCAATTCGAAGAACCGCCCAAGTTCGCCATCAACTTAAAAACAGCCGAAAAAATCGGTCTGTACCTTTACGCCGATTTTCTTGCGGCCGCCGATGAAATTTTTCATCAAATCGAGGCGCCGAAGTAGGGGGAGAAGAAGGGAAGGGGGGCGCTGTCGATGGAAAAGAGATTCGGGACCATCGCCATCGAAAAAGGGTTCATCAATAAGACCCAATTACAAGAAGCACTCAAACAACAGTGTGCCGAAAACATCACCACCGGCACGCACCGTAAATTGGGACAGATCCTGGTGGAAATGAAAGTCATGACGCACGCGCAGGTCAAGGACGTATTGCAGACCATGGATCAGGTTGTCCTTTACTCGCTTGCGGCCGGCAGGTGAATCGCAAAACTCAAGTGAGTTCGGTAAACGTAAAATCGAGACGCCGGGGTGCAGAATGTAAACGGCAGAATGCCTTTACGTTGCGGCGAGCCGCCGGAACAAGCAATTTGCGCATTTTGAGACATTTCCTGGATTCCCGCCTGCGCGGGAATGACGTAGTCGGTTTTGCTCCGTCGTGTGCAGGCGTCATTCCCGCGCAGGCGGGAATCCAGGAGATATCGCAAAAACGCCTGAGTGTTATTGTCGGGCTTCGACATGCCGCGTTGCTCACATTGTTATTCATATATTTTTTAGCTTGTGTCCATGCGGATGGGATCATTAGATTTAGATTCCGGGGCCTGCCCCGGACCCGATCCGGGGGCCGCCGGCATGTCGCCGGAAAATACTTCGTCACCCCGGCGACAGCCGGGGTCCGGAATGTAAACGGCAGGATACCTTTTCGCGAGCCCTAAAGTAAAACTACCGAAAGGCCAGGGAAACAGCGTGACCGACAAATTATTCGAAGAACTGGAAAAAAAATACCGGGATTACCTGGGCGTCGAGTTTAAGGACGCTTTGACCGGCATGTTCAATCACGGCTTTTTTTTAACCTTTTTGGCCCGTGAAATCGAGCGCAGCCAGCGCTATGGGTTGTCATTCACGCTCGCGATGATCGACATCGACGCGTTTTCCGATTTCAACCGCCTCAAAGGTCCGTTGCAGGGCGATCAGATGCTTCATCGCATCGCCAACGCCATCGAGGCCGACATCCGCAGTGTGGACGTGGCTGCCCGTTTTTCCGGCGATATCTTTGTCCTGTTGATGCCGCATCTGAACAAAACCTCAGCACTCGGCGCGGTCGGACGCATTCAGCAGGCGACTCTGGACGCAACAAACCGCCAACTGTCGATCAGTATCGGGTTGGCAACCTTTCCGGACGACGCCGAAGACCGCGATTCGCTGTTGAGCACCGCCCTGGAAGCCGTCAACAAAGCCAAGCTCAGCGGGCGAAGTAAAATTTTCCAGTTCGCCGACAATCGGCCGGTGGTCTCCACGGACGACGCAACCGTCTTGATTGTTGACGACGATCCGCGCAATCTGAAACTTCTCGCCGCCCTGTTGCGCCAGGACGGGTACCGGGTCATCAGTGCGTCAAGCGGCAACGAAGCATTACATTTACTTGTCCGTGAAAAAATCGACCTGGTGGTGTTGGACCTGATGATGCCCGGCATGGACGGCTTTGAGGTCTGCCGCCGTTTGAAAGACAACGAGCAGACGCGCATGCTGCCGGTCATTTTGTTAACGGCCCTGGACGACAGCGATACCAAGATCAGAGGGATCGAGGCCGGCGCGGACGATTTTATTACCAAACCGCCCAACAAGGCCGAACTGCTGGCCCGCACCCGGTCGCTGATCAAAATGCGGCGCCTGAACAAAAATCTGACCAACATCGAAAATGTCCTGTTTTCGCTGGCCAACACAGTTGAAGCCAAAGACCCGTATACCCAGGGGCATATTAGCCGCGTATCCGGCCTGGCCGTGGCGCTGGGCAAACGGATGCGCCTGTCGGCAACCGATATCGAAGCCTTGCGCTACGGCGGCGCCTTGCACGATATCGGCAAAATCGGCGTCAGCAGCGCCGTTCTGAACAAACCCGGTCCCCTCGATCCGGAGGAACTGCGTTGCATGCAGCAGCACGCCATCATCGGCTATCAGATCTGCAAACCCTTGCGGTCCAGCCTCGGGTCCGCCGTCGAGGTCGTGCGCTATCACCACGAAAAGCTCGACGGCAGCGGTTATCCCGACGGCTTGAAAGGCAATTCCATCCCGCTGGTGGCGCGGATCATGGCCGTGGCCGACATCTATGACGCCCTGGTTACCGACCGGCCCTACCGCGCGGGCATGTCCAAGGAAAAGGCCCTGGACATCATCAGCCGGGAGATGAAAGCGGGCAAACTCGATGAACAGGTCGTGCGGCAACTCCTGGAATTGATCAATCGTCCCAGCCCAGCCCAACCGGATACACCTCCGCTTGCGATCGTCACCCCTGCGCCCGGGGCGGGCGCAGCATCATCAATAATTTTACAACCATGAAGCGACAACGCTAAAGAGGAGAATTCTTCATGCCAGCCATTCCCTTTTTCAAGTATACATCACTGGGCAACAACTTTGTCATTGTCGATGAAACCGGCGGCAGCCCGCTGCTGACCGAAGCCGAAAAATCGGCATTTGCCTATTGCGCCACCAATCAGGCCTTTGGCGTGGGCGCGGACAATCTGCTTGTGATTCAAAAGAGCACGCCGCAGACTTTACAAACCATCAACACAGCGCGCGGCTACTGGCGGCAAACACCGCCGGCCAGCCAGGCCGACTACGTGTTTCGCATGTTCGAACCCGACGGCCAGGAGGCCCTGTGCTGCGGCAACGGTCTGATGTGCATCGCTCATTACTTCAAGGAGCGGCATGATCATGACCGGGCCATGATTCTAACGGAAATTCCGATGGCCCTGCCGAACCGGTTGACCATCGGCACCACCGGCGACCACGGTGAAAGTTGGGTCGACATGGGCGATGCCCGGCGCATGCCCGAAGCATTGGTCAATCGTGCGCAAGTGGTCGCGCTGGACGACAAAATCGATTTGGTCAAACAGTTCAAAGTCAAGTTCCGGGCCAATGATTTGATCGATTATACCGACGAAAAAGAAATCTCTTTTTGCGGCTATCTCGTTTTTACCGGCGAGCCCCACCTGGTGGTTTTGCCCGAAGCCTTCTTCGCCCCCCTGGAGCTGGCCAAGGCCATTTTCATGGCATCCTATGCCGGCGCCAAGGCCCAATCCCGACGAGAAAAACGGATCAACTTCAGCACCTGGCTGGTACAGCAGATCGGCGCCTACATCAACCGCAACTACCGCCAGGCATTCCCGGCCGGCATCAATATCAACTTTGCCCGCATCGATCCGCACAGCGGCGCGGTGGAATACCGCTGCTTTGAGCGCGGCATTTATAAAGAGACCCTGGCCTGCGGGACCGGTGCGTTGGCCGTGGCATACGTCATCAACCGGTTGAAGCTGTTAAGATCGGATAGCATGATCATCCAGCCCCATCGCTGCCGCTGGTACAAAAAAGACGCCCGGATCACCGTAACCAAAACCGGTAACGGCTGGCGATTGGCCGGAACCCCGCAGCCGTTGTTCGACGGCTTGTACCGATTCGACGAGACCACCGTGCGGCCGCCGCGTGAAACCCTCGACCTGCCGCCAATGATGCCCGATGCCGTGGCATCCGAACCGGTGATGAATCATCTGGCATCGTAAATTGCAACGCGTCCCATTCATAACCTAGCACCCGGAAGACAACATGACCCAGCCCGGATCAAAAACAGCGCGTCGATCACCCGTCGACCATCACTGCCCTGCGGACCCCAAACCGGCGATCCATGGGACCGACCCTATGAAAGTCAGGCCAAGCGCGCGCCGCCAGCGCTTCCGGTTATTTGCCGGCAGCATGGTCCTTTTAATCGTTGCCCTGGCCTTCAACACCCTGTTCAACTTAAACACGCTCGAAAACCGTCAGGCGGATTTAACCTTGAGCTACTATCAAATCGCCGCCTACGGACTGCGCCTGAAATTGCAGGCTCGTCTGCAACACGTGCATGCGGATCCCACCCGCGTAGAATGGTCCCGGTTGCTCAGCGACAACCCCCGTAGACTACTCGCCGAGCTGTTGCCGCCGGGCAGTGTGCGCAAGACCATCCAAAACCCGGCCTTTAACGCGGCCATGGCCATCGCCATCGTCGGGCCGTACGGGCGGCAGTTGTACAACACCAACCTGTTCCTGCAAACCCTTGAGTTGCCTCATCCGGTGCTGGCGCACAACCACAACCGGTCCGCCGAATACAGTTTTGTGCGCACCCGCAACCGGATCGTCATCAAACAACCATTGCACAGCGCTGCCTTTACAAAGCCGGTGTCACTGGTGCTGATTTTGCCGGCGGCGATCGATTTCGATGACACCCATCAGTTCAGGCGGCACATGCTGTTGTGGCTGGGCGGCATCTTCGCCGTCACGTCCGTTCTGATTTTACTGCTTGTCCGCTTTGCGGTCGCCTTTGACCACCACGGACGCAAACAACTGTCCCGGCGCTTTGTGGTGCTGCTCGGGATCGCCATCGGCGCGTCGCAATTCACCAGTTCCGCCGCCGGCATGCACTGGTTTGCCGATCAATACTTGCAGACCGCCAAAATGAAAGGGGCCATGATCAACCGGATGCTCCGCGCCGATTTCAACAGCCGCCTGCAAAACGGCGGCGAACTGACGCGGGCAACGACCAATACGGCTCTGTTGCGCGGGATATTCGACCGGGCGCCGATGCTCGAAAGCATCGCCATCTACAACAAAGACCTTACCTTGTTGCACCTGGCCACCAGCGAGGGCCTCAAAACCGTGGCCGCCGAAGCCGACGGCCGCAAACTGGCGGCGCTGGCCACCCTGATGGAATCCGAACCGGCCTACAGTGTGGTCAACATCATCGTTTCCGATCGCGGGATCCAGGGCTTTGTCACAACCTCCATGGCGGCCGGCCAATTGCACGCCTACTTAAAAGAAACCGCGCTCAACACATTGACCGGCGTTGTGGTGGCAATCTTGTTCGGGATGGAGATGGTGCTTTTCTTTTCCCTCTGGGTAAAACGCAAAACACTGGCAAACGACACCCCGACGCCGATCCATTACGGATTGATGCGCCCGGCGGCATTCCTGTTTCTTTTCGGCATCGACATCGCCATGTCTTTTCTGCCCCTGCACATGGCCGCCTTGCCCCAGCCGGCGTTCGGCTTGAGCAAGGAACTGATGATGAGCCTGCCGATCTCCGTCGAGTTCATGTGCGTCGGGCTGGCCATCATGGTTTGCGGTGTCTGGGTCGATCGTTACGGGTGGCATCGGCCCTTTTTGGGCGGTCTGGTGCTGGCTCTGGCCGGCGTGCTCTATTCCTGGCTGTCCCCGGATGCGCTGCATTTTATCGTATCAAGGGCCGTGGTCGGTTTTGGTTACGGTCTGGTTCTGATGGCCTCCCAGGGCTTTGTCATCCATTTCAGCGATGCGAGCAGCAAAGCCACCGGTTTGGCCCACCTGTTCGCGGGCATCTACGCCGGCAGTTTGTGCGGCGGCACCACCGGCGCCCTGCTGGCGGAACGCATCGGTTTCGGGGCTGTTTTTCTGGTCGGGGCGGCCATGATTGCGACCGTGATCGTCTACACCCTGCTCTTCATGAAAAAAGCCTTCCTGCCACCGGAAGTAAAAGCGCCCGCGGCCGTCGCGACCAACGGCAGGGCCGAGCGCCCGTTGGTCGAATTTCTAAAAAACAAACACATCTGGGCCCTGATGCTGTTCAGCAGCCTGCCGGCCGCCATCGCCGTGGTCGGCTTCTTGAATTACTTCAGTCCGATCTACCTCAACGGCCTGGCCGTATCACAGGCCTCCATCGGCCGGGTGCAAATGATCTACGGCCTGGGCCTGATCTACGTGGGGCCATACATCAGCCGCTATGTCGACGGCAGCACCAATAAACGGACCTTCATCTTCAGCGGCTGTCTGCTGGGCAGCGCAGCCTTTCTCGTCTTTGTCGGCTTCAACGGTCTGTTGGCGACCGCGCTGGCCATCCTGCTGCTCGGGTTGTCCAACAGCCTGGTCCTGTCGTCGCAAAGCGCCTACGCCTTGCAGCTCGACGTCACCCGCAAACTCGGCCCGGCCAAGGCGATCGGCATCTTTCGCGCCACCAGCCGCATCGGGCAGGTGCTCGGGCCAATAATCTTCGGTTGGGTTGTCGCCTCCGACGACATCCGGCAGGCTGTTGCGTGGATCGGCATCGGCTACCTGGTGACGGCCCTGCTGTTTTTCATACTAACCGCATCGCGGCGTAAACCCACAAAACAAGGAGAACTCGGGTATGTTAAAGCACCCGCAATGGGCCAGTAAACCGGCGCCCAAACACCTGCAAGCCCATCAATGGCTGGCGCGGGCCTGCCAGCAGGTACCGAAGATCCACCACACCATCGACCATTTCGGCGCCACCCGCATTGACAGCTACGTCGACCGGTTGACCGCCGCCGAAAGCCGGCGCTATCAGCCGTACACCGACCTGACAAAAAGCATTCACCGGCGGACAAAAGCGGTCCTGGGCCCGGCGCCGTGCGATCCGCCAAGCCGCGATCCGGCGATCATGCCCTATGTCCTGACCGCCAATCATCACGGCATCGATTACCTGGCGCAATCGGTTCAAGGCAGCCTTATCTTCGCCCTGGGCCAACACACGCGCAACAGCGCCCCGGTCGACATCCCCATACTAGCCTGTGGCAACATCCCCTTGAACAACTTCACCTATCCGCGCGGCCTGCTCGTATACCAGCATGCCGCGGCCTGCGACACCGCCGGCCCCTTGAAAATACCGCTGTTTCCCGACCGGCTCAAACGGCATATGGTCAGCACCGTGCCCGGATTCACCTCCGCCATGCTGACCCGTCTCCAAAAACGGATTACCCAGTTGCAAAACACCCATTGGATCTCCCGGCGCATGGCGGAAACACTGTTGACCGTATGCGAAGAAGACTACGGCGCCCCGCAGGTCCTGGCGCTTGAAAACTATTCCCAACAGGCCATGGCGGTCAACCGGCGGTTGTGGCAGCGGCTTTTTGCCGATCGTGCCGCCCCCAACCTGTTGTATGTGGAAATCGAAAAGATTGTGGCCGATCTGCTGGTCAACGATTTAAATACGGCCGACAGCCTGGCCGCGATCTTGATGTTTGACCCGGCGGTGTGCCTCAAACTGCTTTCCACCCTGGACGGCGTGCAAGGCTGTTGGCAACGCCGCGTTCTGGCGCAGCGCAATTGCCGCCTTCAAAGCGGTGCCGTTGCCGGCAATACGCACGGGTCGGGAACCTGTTTTTTTTGGGGCATCGACCGCAAAGGACGGCGGGTTCCCCTCTACCTGACCCCTTCCAATCAAGGCACCTCACATCTGTTTGGCGTTGGCGATCACGGCCAGACAATGACCATCGATTTTACACCCACCGCATTGGTGGAACAACTGCACGCCGGACACCTGGTGCCGTCGCTGTTTACCTGCTACCTCGTAACCGGCCTGGCCCGGGGCGTCGGTTGTTTGGGCGGATACTACCAGGCGCAGTACTTGCCGCGCATGCAAAAAGGGGTTGTCGCCGCCCTTGAAACCGTCCCCCAATACCACCGGGTGGCCCGCCTGGTCGCTCAAGTCCCCACCGACCTGTACCTGTCCGGGATGCAGGCCGTGATGTTCACCACCCAGCAAGGCGGTTTACTACCCGCCGGCCCGCTGGAGATTATCGCCGCCGGCGGTTTGACGTCATCGGATTTGCAGAAAATACGCGCCTTGACAGTCGGCGACGCCCACATCGCCTCTTTGGCCGAAACCATCCCGGACCTGTCCGCCGGCCAACTGATCGACAAAAGCTGGTATGCCCGGCAGGCATCGGATTGCATGACGCTGCTGGCTGACAAGATCGTAATCAAATAGGAGTAATTATGATTTTTTTAGAAGGATTGCGCAGTATCGTCGAATTTTTTCGCCACACCCTCGCCCCAGGATTGAACCCCGGTTTTGCCATGGTGCGCATTCGTCCCCATGACAAACGCCGGAAGAATAGCGACAGACACTAAATTTTTTTAGAAAAGCGTGGCGGGCCACCGGGCCAAGCAATTTGCGCAAGTCCTTACCCCGGATCAGGTCCGGTGCAGGCGCCGGGGTGAAGGGGCCTTTTCCAGCGTCATTCCGGCGGACGCCGGAATCGAGAATCCAAACGATAAGATACCTTTTTCGCCATGGTGCGCATTCGTCCCCATGACAAACGCCGGAAGAATAGCGAGATACTAAATTTTTTTAGAAAAGCGTGGCGGACCACCGGGCCAAACAATTTGCGCAAGCCCTTACCCCGGATCAGGTCCGGTGCCGGCGCCGGGGTGAAGGGGTCTTTCCCAGCGTCATTCCGGCGAACGCCGGAATCGAGAATCCAAACGACAAGATACCTTTTTTTGTTTGTTTATTTCCTTATGGCGATGCTCTTCAAGGAAGAATTTCTATGAAGGACCTGGTCAATCGATGCCTATTAACCCGGCAATAAAATACCTTTAAAATCGTGATTCCGGCGAGCGCCGGAAGCAAGCGTCAATTCTGGATGCCGGATCAAGTCGGCATGACGAAGGCTTACGTATTTAGTCGCCGGTTTAATATCTATACAACACTGGACCGCCTTATTTGAAAATCAAGGCTACTTTCAACGCTGCCGGGAGCACAGGCAAACGGCATCAACCGGTATGAAGATGACTTGCACATCTGCCCGCACCGCTGCCCGGTCGGTGTGGGCAGACAAAAACAACCTGTACTCCCGGCACCGTTGAAATCCGAATGAACATCAAAACGATTTCAGATAAAATTGGTGGGCACGGCCCACCCTACGCTTGGGGCCATGCTCACCGAATCGGGCATCCGCACCAAAACGCCGGGTGGGCCACGCCCACCGAATCAAGCCCTCTACCAAATATCAAAAATGCGCCAGGGGCCCCTTAAGATGATCGACCCAGATGTCGACAAACGCCTTGTACTCGGCGGTCCCCTTTAAAACCGGCACGCAGGTGATTCCCGCCGCAGTCAGGATCGATTTCCAGGAATCCGCCTCATCACCGGCCATGTCATTAATAACATGGTCGCCGGCCACCGACATGAAAGGCATCAGGTAGGCTTTTTTGATCTTCTTTTCCTTCAGCATCGCCTTGAGCGCGTCGATCTCCGGATACCCCTCGACACAGCCGACAAAAACATTCGGGTCCTGCCGCTGGAGTTGAAACATCAAGGCCGCGTAAAACGCATTGGCCGGGTGGTGGGTGCCGTGGCCCATCAGGACAACCGCCTCATCCGGTTTGCGCGCCGCCGGGATTGTTTTGCGAATGGCGGCCACGGTGCGCTCGATATCCCTTTGAGTGGCCAGCAGGGGATTGCCGAGCAGTATGCGCTTAAAACCGCCGGGATAGGCAAACGCGTGCACCGTTTGCAGCAGGTCATGAAATTCCGCCCCGCCGATGGTGTGCAGCGACTGAACCGCCACATGAGTAAACCCCTCTTCGACCATTTTGGCCATTGCGACCTGGGGCGAATCGAGCTGGTGGCCTTGTTGGGCCATTTTGTGACGAATAATGGATGACGTGTACGCCCAGCGTACCGCAATGCCGGGGTAGGCCGCCTTGGTCGCCTTGTCGATATTATCAAAGGAAACCTGGGCCTCGGGAATCGTTGAACCGAAGGCCACCAGCAGAATGCCTTTTTTGACCGGTTTTGAGTGGCCGTGATGACCGGCATGGGCGCTGACAATTGCCAAACAAACGGCGACACAAACGATCAATGGCATCAGGTACATTTTCTTCATGCGTGAATCCTCCTTAAAGGGTGAAATGAAAATAAACTCAGGAGGCCCGGCAAAAAAAATCCCGGACCGAAGTAAATCGATCCGGGATGCCCGTTTTATCCGACGTGATCGTTGCAACCGCACTCTGTCCACGAGATTCAAACAAGCCTTGCGGCCTGCTGCGGTTCTTCATTCAGGTAGGTCTTCTGACTTGCGATTCATCCTACTGACCGCGCCTTCCCCAACCATTGACGGCCAAGTGGCTACATGCGGTGTTCGTCCTCGTTTACAGCGGCGGGCCCGTCTCCGATTTGCACGGAAGTTCCCTGTTACGCCCTAAGGGCACCTGAATAGGTATTGCGTACAGCCGATCCAATAACCAATTCAGGTTTGGCTGTCAACGGTTTTTTTACTCCTAAAATATCATTGGCGTACCCGTCCCGTCCCCTTTAATGCCTGCCAACGGTGGTATCTCATCTTCGTCAAGCTGCACTGTGCCGGAAGTAATGGGCGGTTGCATGTCACCGAGCTTGTCGAGCACTTTTTCAATATCGTTCGCAATCGTGTTTTCCGGATCGGCGATGTAGCGTATCCACGGTGACCTGATCAAATCAAACGCCTCCGTTGTGGTTATGCCGGTGTGATAGGCCAACCAGGATGCGCCCATATCCTCAGCCGTGGTCGTCCCTCCGCGCATCGTCATCGCCGCTTGCGCGCTCAGATGCGTGAGATTGACCGCCGCAGTGACAACATCTTGCAAGGCCTTGGTTTTTGCCTCGCCTGTCTGCATCAGACTTACCTGCTCCGTATTTCTTAATGTATTGGTAAACCCTTCCAGCCTCTCCATTATTTCGGGGAAAACGTTCCCCTCAGCGGCTTCGACTTGAAGTCCACCTATATACATGCCTTGTATTTCTCGTGTTGCGGTCATGATTTCTCCCGGGATAACATCTCCTTGTATCGCAGAATAACTGACCGATGCTATTTTAATACCGTCATAGACAAGATCGGTAATTTGTGACCAATCATCCCCCGTAAGTGTATCCATGATGCCATCGATATAGGGCGCGTATTTTGTGTCTCGTGACAATGCTACTAATTGGATCTCTTCTTGCGACAAGCCTTCAGTAATGTCTTTAGCACTGGCAAATATTTTACTATTTCCGGCAGTGTCGGACCATACTTGAACTAACCCGTTTTGCTCGCTTAATTCTTCCGGTGGGTTTTGCATCAGGTTTTGAAGTGCGTCGGTAATCTCCGGCGCATGGCTTTTGTACTTAGAAGACGTTCTTAGTTCGGATAAATCCATGTCCACGGTAACGGGTCCCAGCGGAGTATACGCTCTTTGCAGTGGCCCTCGTATTGTCCCAAATTCATTTGACAAATAAGCCGGTCTATTCCGGAACAACGGATTCGTTGCATCGGACGTTAAAGACCTTAACGCGGTCATGGCAGCGTACTCGTCCTCATAGGACCCAAATCGGGCTTTGTTGGCTGTAGCCCAATCCATCGCCATCGTGTTGAGAAATTTGAATTTTTCCTGATCACCATACATGCCCTCCAAATTCTTGTCCGACGGTCCCGCGGATTGGGCCGATTGCGACAGGTTGGCATATTGATCCAACCAGCCTTGAAACATTCCTTCTAATTCTACGATGGCGTTATTTACTTTTTTCTGCAATTGATTTGTGAATTCACGCGGGTTTCTTAGCCCTGTTTCGGACGGTTCGGCGGTTGCTTGGCCTGTAGTCGTTTTGGCTTTCTTGAATATGTTTCTGATACGGTCAAACAGCCCCTGGTTCAGTCTTGCCGGCCGGATGACCGGCTCCATCGATTGGGAACGGGGTGAGGCGCCTTGGAACGGCGAGGCCGAAGTTGGGTCATCTGTTTTGGTTTTTGTGCGCGCGCCTGCTCTGACACCCCTTTTTCGTTTTGATCTACCTTTGCCCCTGGATTTTTGTCCCGCCTCGGGTTCGCTTTCCCCCTGGGCCGTCTGCTCGCCGGGGCCGGTTTCGATCTTTGGTGGTTGTGATGGTTCGCCGTCCGTATCCGGGTCGGGTGCCGGCTCAGGTTCTATTTCGGGTTCTCTTTGCATGACCATATCGCCGCCTCCGGCGTTGCCTCCAGATCTGCGTCTTACTGGTTTTTGGGTCGAGGAGCCGGGCTTCGGTGGCTCCGTTGACTTCGGTGGTTCCGTCGACTGCGGTGGTTCTACTTCCGAGTCCTCCTTTGGCTTTTGCTGGGGCGGGGCTGGAGGGGGTTGCGTTGGCCCCTTGGGTTTCGGCGTCGGCTCATCAGGCTCCGGTGTTTCTGTCGAATCCGGTGTTTCTGTCGAATCCGGCGCTTCTGTCGAATCCGGCGCTTCTGTCGAATCCGGCGCTTCTGTCGAATCCGGCGCTTCCGTCGAATCCGGCGCTTCCGTCGAATCCGGCGCTTCCGTCGATGCCGGCTGGGTTGTGGTTTCCTGGGGGCCCTCGCCCTCCTGTGCTCCCGACCCTTCGCCTTCTCCCCCGCCGACGAGTTCACCGACGACTTCACTGGCTACCGCGGCACCACCGCTGCCCCCTGCGCCCATGAA
>JANQIE010000127.1 GCA_028282295.1 Desulfobacterales bacterium
GAGCATTTTAAAAACCGCAGGCATAGCAGGCTATGTCGAGGATTTTAAAAATGCGAGAACGCCGCCGGGGGCCAAAAGATGCTATTTCCGGATGGGCACCTGCTATATTCTGAGGCGCTGACATTTTGCTGCTCCCGGCGCGGCTTTGCCGCGCCGGGAGCATAACATTATCGCTCATCGGGGGATACATGAGCCAAATTCGGTTGGATGAACAGACAATTTTATTTGAAGACGCCTGGCTGACCAAAGGTGATTTAAAAGCGCAAATCGAGTCGAAAATGCAGGCCGGGGAAATGAATTTCGCCAATCTGGCGATCGCCCTGGAAGAATTGACCACCGCCCTGGAAAACGCCCATACTATCGAAATCAAACTGACACTGCCAAAAGATCAATATCAAAAACTGCGCGCCCGCGGCGGTGAAAAAGACCTTGAATGTGTCAAAAAAGCCATTGCTGCGTACATCCGTAACGGTCATAAACCGCAAAAGCCCGTAGGCGACGCCACACCGGAGATAAAAGCCGAACCGACCCCGGCACCCCAGGCGGATCCGGCTGATAGCGACTTGAACGTACAACCGCCCCCGATTCAAACCGAAAGCGAAAACGGCGCAAAGGCCAAAATCCGCTGTTCGGTTTGTCAAACCGCCATTGAGTTTGCCAAAAACGCCGCCACCGACGAAATCCAATGTCCCCAGTGCAACACCAAAGGGCGCATTAAAAAGAAAAGCAAAACCAGCAAAAAATTCCGCAACCATATCCTGGCTTAATCCACCGCATCATTTTCAAATGCGATGGCCTTGGATTTGACAGCCCCGCTCTTATTATCTATTAATCTATCTCAAGGCTCGCGCAAAAAATGTGATTTTTTTGCGCGCCCCCTTAACCATTCCCATCACAGTTTAAATCAATACGGTTATTTTAATTGACACTCGCGGTCGTCATTTTTTTGTCACAACCGCATCTTAAATTTACAATATAAATTTTATTGAATTGGAGGGCACATGAAGCGCTTATTATGGGGTATTGTCTTTTTCGGGAGCTTATGGCTGGTCCCTGGCACCTTTGCAGCCGCGCAAATACCGGTCAGTGAAGCGACCGAGACGTGCCTGGACTGTCATGCCACCATTCATCCGGGAATTGTCGCCGATTGGAAACAAAGCCGACACGCCCAAACAACTCCCAAAGCGGCGCTGGCGGCCAAACCGTTGGCGCGCAAGGTGTCCGCCCAAAGCATTCCTGAAAATTTATTGAACCAAGCCGTGGGGTGCGCTGAATGCCATACCCTGCGCCCCAAGGCCCACGCCGACACCTTCGACCACGACGAGTTCAAGGTTCATGTGGTCGTCAGCCCCAAGGATTGCGCCACTTGCCATCCGGTGGAGGCCGACCAGTATTCCCAAAATATCATGTCGCATGCCTGGGGTAATCTGGCCAACAATAGCTTATACGCACAGTTGCAACGCGCAATCATCGGCACCCCCGAAGTACTTCCAACCGGCTTGAATTTCAAACCGGCCTCGCCCGCCACCCAGGCCGAAACCTGCTACTATTGCCACGGCACCCGCCTGGAATTCAAAGGTTTGCAGACACGCGAGACGGATCTCGGGGAAATGGATTTCCCCGTGATCGACGGATGGCCGAACCAGGGGGTCGGGCGGATCAATCTGGACAACAGCCGGGGATCGTGTGCGGCCTGTCACACGCGCCACAGCTTTTCCATCGAAATGGCGCGCAAACCTTACACCTGCAAGGAGTGTCACGTGGGACCGGATGTGCCGGCCTTTAAGGTCTACGCATCAAGCAAACACGGGAACATATTCTCCACCATGAAGCAAAAATGGGACTTTAAAGCCGTGCCGTGGACGGTGGGGCAGGACTTTACCGCGCCGACCTGTGCTACGTGCCACATCAGTCTGCTCGTGGACAGCGACGGCGAAGTGGTTGCGGAGCGAACACATCAGATGAACACGCGCCTGCCCTGGCGTATCTTCGGCTTACCCTATGCCCATGCCCATCCGATCAATCCGGATACAACAACCATCCGCAATAAATCGGGCTTGCCCCTGCCCACCGATTTGGACGGCACCCCGGCGGCCAGATTTTTAATCGATGCCGCAACCCGGGCCGAACGCCAAGAGACCCTCCAGGCAATCTGTCTGCAATGTCACGATCAATCATGGGTCCAGGGACATTGGCGGCGTTTTGAAAAGACATTGCAGGAGACTAACAACGATACCTTGCTGGCAACCCAAACCATGCAACGCATCTGGTCGCAGGGTTTCGCCCAGGGCCTTGCCAGTAAAGCAAATCCGTTTGACGAAGCGGTTGAAAGACGCTGGCTGGATACCTGGTTGCTGTATGCCAACACGACCCGCTTTGCTTCGGCCATGGCCGGCGGCGGCGATTACGGGGTCTACGCGGACGGCCGCTATCATCTTCGCAAACGGATGGTGGAACTGGAGGAGTGGCTCAGGCTGCAGGTGAAGTTAAAAGCGGCCCACGCCCCCTCTTCTTCAAAAAGTAAAACCAAATGAGAATAGAGAATGCCTTCTGGCGAAAGCCGGAATCCAGCGTTCTTCCCCGTGTAAAACTGCATACCCTTGTCACCCCGGCGAACCCCGGATCAGGTCCGGGGCAGGCGCCGGGGTCCAGGGTCAAAACGATATCAACCTTTTATTCTTCCTTTTGTTTGGCCGGCTCTTGTTGCCGGCCCATACCGCTTTTAAACTTAGCAACCATATCCCGCACCAACGCCCCACTCGGCGTCCGGGCCTGCGGGTTGACACGCACCAGATCTTCCCAGGCGTCAACAGCGCCCTGCGCGTCATTGAGATCATGCATCAAGACAATCCCTTTGTTAAACCGTGAGACCTCATGCTTCGGGTCGGCCCGCATCGCTTTTTCGAATGCCTCGATGGCTTTGCGGGGCTGACCCGTGCGGCGATACATAACCCCCATATCGGTCAATACATTGGCGTCGCCCGGCTTGATTTCCAGTGCCCGTTTGTAAGCCTCGATCGCCTTGTCATGCTGGCGCGTGTCAAAATAAAGATTGCCTAAATCCGTCCACACCTGGGCGTTGGTCGGCTCGGCCGCGGCCTGACGTTCCAGACGGTTTATTTGTTGCAACTCATCGGCGCTCGGACCGGCTGGCTGGGCCGGTTCAGCGGTTCGGGCGGCGGGCGGCATGCTTTGGGCCGGCATCACCGGTTGGGTGCTGCTTTTATACACCGCAACGACCACCCCGCATAAAAAGCCGATCACCAGACAGATAAAGGAAACCATGTACATAGTCTCCTTTTTCACCAGATTTGTATCCATATTCATTTTTGGCGTCCCCACTCAGCACTCCTTATATTAATGCGTGATTATCGGTATCCGAGGCCAACCACAGGCAAGCCCTGAGCCCCTATATTTAAAATTCGTTTTATGCCATGCCGTGCCCGGAAATGTAAACCCCAACGTTGGGTAAACTGGAGATTGATTCGTGGACAAGGCGCATTTTAACGATCCGCATTTTTTTGACGGCTATTTTATCTTTGAATGACCCGGTTTTGTTTGGTACCAATAACACCTATGTATCTGCCAACAACACTCAAGGAAAGCGACAAGCGCAACTGGAAAACACTGGATGTCATCCTGGTTACCGGTGACACCTACATCGACAGCCCGTTTATCGGGGCGGCGGTGATCGGTAAGGTGTTGGTGGCGGCGGGCTACCGGGTCGGGCTGATCGCCCAGCCGGATGTCGGTTCGGATCGCGATATTGCCAGACTGGGTGAACCGCGACTCTTTTGGGGGGTTACCGGCGGTAGTGTCGATTCGATGGTGGCCAACTACACGGCCCTGAAAAAAAAACGCCGTTCGGACGATTTTACCCCCGGCGGACAAAATACCAGACGCCCGGATCGCGCGGTGATCGCTTATGCCAATTTGATTCGCCGTTATCACAAAAAAACGGTTCCCATCGTCATCGGGGGGATTGAGGCAAGTTTGCGGCGCGTGGCACACTACGACTACTGGTCGAATCGCATTCGGCGCTCGATCCTTTTCGACGCCAAGGCCGATTACTTGCTCTACGGCATGGCCGAAGCATCCGTGGTCGCCCTGGCGACCTGTTTGGCGCGGGGAGAAGATCCCACGCATTTGCGGGGCTTATGCTACAAAGCGTCCGAAGCACCATCAACGTATGCGGCGCTGCCTTCGTTTGAATCGGTGCGTGCCGACACCAAAGCCTTCACACAGATGTTTCACCGGTTTTATCGCAACACCGACCCTCTGACGGCCAACGGTCTTCACCAGCAACACGCCGATCGCCTGCTGGTTCAGAACCCGCCGGCGCAACGGCTTGCACAATCCGAGTTGGACCGAATTCACGAACTTGGCTTTGAAAGGGATGTACATCCTTTCTACAAAAAGCAGGGCAAGGTCACGGCGGTCGATACGATTCGTTTTTCACTCACTTCGCACCGGGGGTGTTATGGTGAGTGTAACTTCTGCGCTATCGCCGTGCACCAGGGCCGGACGGTGCAGTGGCGCAGCAAGGGATCGCTTCTCAGAGAAGCGCAAACCCTGGCCGCGCTGGATGATTTTAAAGGGTATCTGCTCGACGTGGGGGGGCCGACGGCCAACATGTACGGCTTTGAATGTAACAAAAAACTAAAGAAAGGGGCTTGCCGTGACAAGCGTTGTCTCTACCCTGGCGTTTGCGCGCAACTTCCCGTCACGCACGGCCCCCAGATTGAGCTGCTGCACTCGTTGGAGAAGGTCGCCGGAATCAGGAAAGTATTCATCGCCTCCGGTTTGCGGTATGATTTACTGCGCAGCGACACAAAGCATCAGGCCCGCTACCTCAGGCGGCTGGTGCGCCGTCATGTGTCCGGGCAACTGAAAATCGCTCCGGAACACACCCACGTCGCGGTTTTGGCACATATGGGCAAAGGCGGTACCGACGATCTGTTATGGTTTAAAAAGCATTATGATCTTGAAAATAAAAAAGCGGGTAAAAAGCAGTTTTTGAGCTACTATGTCGTGGCGGCCCATCCGGGCTGTTCCGCCGAAGAGATGCATCATGTCAAAAAATTCTTCGCACGCCACTTGAAGCTTAAGCCGGAGCAAGTGCAGATTTTCACTCCGACCCCCTCGACCTATTCGAGCCTGATGTACGTCACGCAACGTGATCCGTTTTCCGGCAGCAAGTTATTTGTGGAAACGCGTTTAACCGGCAAGGCCGCGCAGAAAAAACAGATTGTGGCCGCACCACCCACTAAAAAGAAGACGAATCACCGGCGCAAAAATCGTTCAACCCGGTGCTAAAGATAAAACTTCACCCACTGTCACCCCGGCGAAAGCCGGGGGCCAGGACCAAATCGATAAAAACCTTTTTTATAATTCCACACGCCCCGCGCAATGTCTGCCGACCGGCAGGCGTCAGCCGGCGGATCTACTCTCTACCCTCCCGCCACCGGTGGCGTTTAAGGCGTTGTTGCTGCTTTTGATGCCAACGCCGGCGTTGTTCGGGCGTCGCGTTTTTTAAGCGGTCACGAAACTGGCGGCGTTGCTCCGGCGTCATATTCTGCCAGCGCTGACGCATTTGCCGACGTTTATCAGGTGGCAGGTTTTTAAACCACTGCCGGGCGCGGCGCAGGCGTTGCTGTTGCTCGGGCGGCAGGTTGCGAAACTGTTTAAACCGTTGGCGTATCCGGCGACGTTGTTCCGGCGACATATTCTTCCAGGTCCTTAGCCGTTGTTCGGCCTGGTCGCGCTGCTCCGGCGACATAGTCGTCCAGCGCCGCAACCCTCTTCGCAACAGCTGTTGCCGCTCCGGTGCAAATGTATTCCATTGTTCGGCAAAACGCTGTAAAATGCGTTTCTCGGTCGCCGTCAAATCCTCCCAGGCCACCCCACCACCGCTATTATCCGCGTAAACGGCTGCCGGAATACAAATAAGCGCGACCAGGATGCCCAGGATGCATTGAAAGCTTAGGTCGTGTACGATTTGTTTACTTGTCATGGCGTTGCTCCTGTGGCGGCAATTCCATTTCTTCGATTTCGGCCGGATCGACCCATTGGCCATCCTTGGTCTCGAATTCACCTAAAAATTCGAGCAGTTCCAACGATGGCGCCGTTTGTGCCCGGGTGGCGGTCTTCTTCTTATCGGCATCGCCGGCGCCGTCTTGCGCAACCGCCGCCGTATGCAGGCTCACCCAAAGCACAACATGGATGATCAGCCACGGATTAACCGGCATCGGCCTGCTTTTCGGCCAACCATGAGTAGAAATCCAGATCGGCATACAATTCCAAATGGTCGGCAGCAGCGATAATATCCATATCTTCCAGCGTGGCAACCGGGCCGGAGTAGTCTTGCGGGGGCCGGGTGATATTGACGAACGTAAAAATCAACAGGGCGGTGGCGAGTCCGGCGGCAGGATATTTCATCCACTGCCACCAAGGCACCACAGTGGCCTTCTGCTTCGCCAACGCGGCTTGACGCGCCCGGGTCAAGCGCGCCAGTGTACCGGCATCCAGGTCCCGGGCGCTTTGGTCCAACGCCTTTTTGAACTCTTGAACAAACTTATCTTCCGTTTCTTTTGCTTTCATGGCCACAGTCCTTCCAGCCGTTCACGCAAGGCCCGCACGGCCCGGGAGTAGTGTGTTTTGACCGATCCTTGGGAGCATCCCATGCTGCGAGCGGTCTCAGCCACACTCATCTCTTCCCAGGCCCGCAACATAAACGCTTGCTGCTGCCTTACCGGTAGTGATCGGATCGCCTGATCGAGCATTTTCTGTATATCGCCCAGTTCGGCGCATTCATCCGGTGTTTTGGCGCCGGTATCGGCGATGTTCGCCAAGGGATCCTGGTTTGCCAAATCATCGTCGGCACTTCGGCCCAGCCAGACCCGCCAGCGCCGGCGCACTTTCATACGCCGGTACCAGTCGCGAATCCGATTTTGCAAAATGCGATAAAACAGCGGCTTCCATAAGTTTTCCGGTTTGGCGGCATATTGTTTCACCATGTTCAACATGGCGTCCTGAACGATATCGAGCGCCTCTTCGGAGTCACCGGTGGCGATCTGGGCCATCCTGAAGGCCCGCCGTTCGACCGACATGAAAAACTGCTCCATTGTCAGGTAACCACCGGCCATGCAGTTTCCTTTACGCAGGTATCGATTAGTTTCCTCGAAATCAACAAGCCCTTAAGCCCTGAAACCCTGATATGGTCATCGCCAATGCTAACCAACGTATTGTAAAGTTGCAACGGCTTAATTTTGCGCCGGATTTCCATACGCGCAAAAAACACGCGTAGCCGGCTCTATGTTTATAAACGCATTATAAAAGGATCGGTTGACAGGGGCACGAGGATTTAGACAAAAAACTGAGGCGGGGATTTCCTGATGGAAATTTTGTAGCTGTTCGCAGGGTAATGGCACGATCACTTCTCCGTGTCCCCGCGTTTGTGCACGGAATAAAAAGCGTCGCTTAAAATTTCGCGCAGAAGCGCAGAGCACGCAGAGGGTCTATTTCTTCTCATCTGCGTCTCTGCGCGAAACAAAAAATGGTTTTTCACTCTATTTTGCCAAACTCACTTGAGTTTCATGGACAACCGCGTTTTTGGATCCGGCGATACAAACGTTTCGGCAGCCGGCCGTTAAAATTCTGCGACAGGTATTGCTGAAATGCGGCCAACGCCTCGATACGGCCTTCGGTAAAGCAGTGGTCGTCATCGTGCGGTTGCGGCTCGTCTTGCAGTTTTTGGTGGTGCTCCCGCAACCGTTGGTCGATAAACTGGTAGGCATCGAAAAGATAATTGTGGGACATTGGAATACTCTTAAATCTAATAGTATTTTTGGGTGTCAAGGTCAAACCGGGTGCTTAGAAAATCCCTGATGGCAATCAATTCCGCGAGTTGACCGGAGTGAAAACAGATTTCGCGGGTATTGCCCTGCTTGCGGGCCCGGTCTTTGGTCGCGGTACTTTCCTTGATTTTTTGGGTGATATAGTTGTGTATCTCCACCAGGTAATCATTGGCCATTTTCGTGTTCCTTTTTTTGCCTCAATCATGCTTCAGTATTTTAGCACGCAGCCCTTTTATTTCTTCGCGGATATCTTCGATCGTATCCTTTGCCTGGCAATCGGCGCAAAGATAACTGCTTGCTTCGGCCGGTCGATCGCTGCAATCGATGCAGATGCCTTTAGCGGCCAGTTCCTTTTGCCGGCGCGACAACTTCAATTTGGTCATCGACGGTGGTTTACCGCTTTTGCGCTGCGCGCGCAATAAATCCATGTAGCCCATGTGTTACCTTATATTTTATGCCTCACCATCGGAGGCGCTCTGCGGCAACCGCCGGCGCGGGAGGCGGATGCGAAAGGTCGTGCCCTGTCCCGGCTCGGATTCCAGTTCAATCCGTCCGCCGTGCTCCTGGATGATTTTTTTCGTCATCAACAATCCCAAACCGGTGCCGCCCAGGCCCTTGGTCGTGAAAAAGGTCGTGAACACCTTTTTCTTGATTTCGTAATCCATTCCACAGCCGTTATCAGCCACTTCATAAATAATAGTGCCGTTTTTTTCAAACGCACGCACCGTCACCCTGGAACCGCCGTCGGTGCTCACGCTGCAGGCATCGATGGCGTTGCCGACCAGGTTGGTCAGACATTCGTGCATGCTCTCGTAGTCGATCACGGCCGAGGCCAGTGTTTGCGGCAACTCAAATTGAAGCTGGATGCCCAATTCTTCGGCTTTCGTGGAATACATTTCAACCACTTCCTGGGCAATGTCGGCCGGATTGTTCACACGTGCCTTGATCTGGCGGCCCTTGGCAAACGATAAAAAGGCTTTGACAAACATCGATATCCGCTCAATGTTGCGCCGAAGCATTTCAATCCCCTTTTGGATGCGCTCCAGATTGCCCTTTTGCATTCCGGTGCTCAGCATGTACATGCCGCCCTCCAGGGCAGTGGTGAGATTCTTGATGCCATGCGCCAAACCGGCCACGGTCTGACCGACAGCCGCCAGGCGCTCGGCTTCCAGTTTTTCGTTTTCCAGTTTCTTGATTTCACTTAGATCCTGAATGGAAAACGCCATGCCCGTCGAGCCGCCTTCGATTTTGAGCTGATTGCCGATCAGCCGCACCGGCACTTTCGCACCGGTCATGTCGGTAACTTCGGTTTCCGGCAAATACACATGTTGCGTACCGGCATCGACCTGCCGCATGAATCCCTCGGGCAGCATACCGGCCAGACTTTGCCTGGAAACCTTCTGATCCGGTCCCACCTTGAAGGTATCCCGGGCAGCGGGATTGAAAATGCTGACCTGCCCCTCATTGTCGACGGCGAAAATGCCGTCCATGGAGGTTGTAATCATGGTTTCAAGAAAGGTGTGCGCAAACTTCAACCCATCTTCAAGTTTCAATGTTTGCGTGACATCGACCGCCAGCTCCATCACCATATCGAATGTCCCGTTGGACAAACGCAACGGGACCGTAATGACGTGCAAATGGATTGTCTGGCCGTCGAGGGTGCGCCAGATGTGATGGCCGGTGTGCAGCTCGCCGTCCTCAAACGTCTGGCGGGCAGTGCATTCACTGCATTTGTGATCGACGCCCTTTAACCCCTTGTAACAATGCAACCCTTCCAGATCGCCCAACATGGTGCGGGCGCGCTCGTTGCTTTTGACGATGCGGTAATTTTTATCGATAATCAAAATGCTGCACGGCACCTGATCAAAAAGCAATTGATACTCGCGTCGGATCTGCTCTGTCTCGGTGATGTCGGTGCACATTTCGATTAAATACGGGATGCGCCCCTTGTCATCCACCACCGGTGTCGTATGTTTGATATAGCGAGTAAAATTTCCCGCGGCATTGTAGCCAACTTCCTCATTGACCACCGGCTGACCATTTTGAAACGCAACTGCCCCTTTGCATTGCGGACACATAGAATCACGGCCCTTGTAGACTTCATAACATTTGCGATCTTGCCACGGGCCGAACATTTGCTCAAAGGCTTTATTGGCATACACCAAATTAAACGCCTGGTCGATCACGGCGATCGCCATGGGAACCGTATCGAACAAATGATGCTTTAACCAATCATCCAACTCTTTGGGAGGACGCATCAACATTCCAATCCTTTGTGGGTGATAGATGTAAGTGACAAGGATGTATTATGTGTTGAAGTAGTCAAGACGAACTTTGGAGTTTACTGTCGTTGGCAGCAAATACTTTTTCGTAATCTTTAATAAACCGACGCGGGCTAACGCCACAAAAAAGTTCCGGCTATTTGCTTTGGGCGGTCAAATCGCCAACCAGTTCCAGGAATGCGGACAAGTCGACAGGTTTTTCGACAAACCCTTCCGGCGGTGCGATCGTGTCGTCGGCGACAAGTTTGCGAAAACCGTTATCCATGAATTCGGTGCGGACGGTTATCCCGCTGAGCATCGCCACCGGTATTTTAGAAAGGCGCAAGCAATTGCGTAGTTCTTTGTAAATCGAGATACCCGAACGCTTGGGCATCATGACGTCCAACACAATTAAATCCGGCATTACTTTGTGCACCGCCTCCGTGACATTCGCCTGCGCCTCGACCGTACATGCACGAAACCCGCTGTCTTCAAGCGCTGCCATGAGATAGTCGCGGATGTCGGGTTCATCTTCGATAATCATTATAGTTTTAGCCATGCGCTTGCCTTTGTGATTGAGCCGGTAGAATGGATTCGTTACACAGCCGACATTATGTCAAAACCAAACCGTTAAGGCAAACCCTTTTACAGAACATCGCCAACAACCGACAAAGGCCTGACACACTTGCAGCAGGCAGTCGCCTGGTCGTCCATCTTGACCTTACACGTCGGGATTATTGGAAAAAATTTCATTTTTAACTTTCAAACCATACTATTTTAATATATATTATTCCATTACGCTTTTCAACACCCCGGCCATGGACGCTATTCGGGTAGCGCCGCCTAAGGGACGGGCAATGGATGGCACAAAAAAAATCGCCCAATACCGCAAAGCGTCGTTTTGCCGGTGATTTTTGTGTGACCAACTGAGTGACTAACCGGGTTGAACCCAAAAAAAGGAGGCATATTAAGGAGGCATTATGAAAAAAATCTTGATTTTAGGGTCGGGTGCCGGCGGGACCATGGTAGCCGCGAAACTGCGTAAAGAGCTCAGTGACCTGGAATGGTCCATCACCATTATCGACAATGATGAAATGCACCACTATCAACCCGGCTGGCTGTTTATCCCCTTCGGCATCTACACGGCCGAAGACTGTATGAAGCCCAAGCGGGATTTCATTCCCAAAGGGGTTAAATTCGTACTGGACGAAGTAGTCGGCGTTGATCCGGATAAAAGAATCGTTGAGGCCAAAAACGGTAAATACGATTATGATTGGCTGGTCATCGCCACCGGCTGCCGCATCGCCCCCGAAGAAGTGGAAGGACTGGAAGACTGGACACCGGATCCCAAATCGAATGTCGGCACCTTTTTCACCATGGAAAGCGCCGTTGCCCTGTATAAAAAAATGAAGTACTTCAGGTCCGGCAAGTTTATTTTCAATATTGCCGAAATGCCTCATAAATGCCCGGTTGTTCCCATGGAGTTTATCTTCATGGCCGATTGGTTCTATGCTGTCAACGGCGTGCGGGACAACATTGAGATAGAATTTGTCACCCCCAACACCGGCATCTTCACCAAACCGATTGCAACCAAGGTGCTCAGTGTCGCGGCGCAGGAAAAGAATATCATGGTGACCCCCAACTTCCACCTCACCACGGTCAATCAGGAAGAAAAATATATCGAATCGGCCACCGGCGACAGGATCGACTATGATCTGTTTATTTCGACGATGCCGAACCTGGGCGCCGACTATGTGGATGAATCCGGCCTGGGCGACGGGATGGGGTATGCCCTGACCGACAACCACACTTTGAAACATGAAAAACACGACCACATCTATATCGTCGGCGACGCCACCAACGTGCCCACCTCCAAAGCCGGCTCTGTGGCGCACTACGAAGCGGAGATCGTCGTGGAAAACATGCTGCTGGAAATCGAGGGTCAGGAGCCGAAACCCTCCTTCGACGGGCACTCCACCTGCTTTATCGTTTCCGGCTACGACAAGGCCTACCTGTTCGACTTCAACTACAAGACCGAGCCGCTGCCGGGCAAATACCCATTCCCCGGCTTAGGGCCGTTTGATCTGGTCGGCGAAAGCAATATCAACTACTGGGGCAAAATGATGTTCAAATGGGTTTATTGGAATTTACTGCTCACCGGCCAGGACCTGCCGTTGGAACCGCAGATGAACATGGCCGGCAAGAACTGGCCCAGTGTTGAAACGGAATAGGAGGCAGCTATGACAAACGAAGAATTGATCTTAAAAAAGCTTGAAGATATTGAGGCGAAGATCGAGCCGATGCTCGCCGAACGCCAAAAATGGATCGAGCTCAGGCAAGATCTGGTGCCGTTGCAACATCAGGCGGTCAATCTGTTGACTGAACATTTAAAAGAAGTTGAAGTCGGTTTTCAACTGGAGGATTTATTCCTGCTGCTTAAACAGACCATGCGCAACACCCAGAATTTTCTCTTTGCGCTGCAAGCCATGGACAACATCATCGAATTCGTCAAGGACATGGAGCCGCTGTTAAAATCGGCCGTACCCAAGATGATCGAACACCTGGATGACCTGGAACAAAAAGGGGTCTTTCGTATTTTAAAGGCAACCCTGGATGTTCGCGCCAAGGTGGCCGATGCCTATGACGGTAAGGATATTGACCAGATCGGCGATGGTATGGTAGCCATGTTGAAGCTGGCTAAAAAAATGTCGGACCCGCAAACGCTGGCGTTTCTCGAAAGGGCCGTCGAGATACCGGGCAGTGTCGACTTGAGCAACACCCAAAAAGTCGGCCCGTTCCGGATGCTTTCCGCTGGATTCAACAGCGATGTCAAAGAGGGCCTCGGCGTTTTGATCGAACTGACCAAAGCCATGAGCAAATTGAAGACCAACGGTCAGGAGCAGTTACCGGCAGACACCGCTGCCCAATAGCTTGCCGCAAGCGTTGGATGCGAAGCCGTCGGCCGGACAGCGCCCAAAACATGGCGCTGGGCTAGTACACCGGTCCGTGGCGAAACTAAAACCGGTTGAAAGCCATTCACACCAAAACGTCTGTTAAAAGGAGAGTATCTTATGGCAAGTGCCTCGGAAAAAAAGATCCTGGTTGTGGATGATGAACCTGATGTTCGCAATTTTCTGGCCGCCTGTATCGAGGATGCCGGGTTTCAGGTGGAAACCGCGGCCGACGGCGTGGAAGCCTTGGAAAAGGTCAAAGCCGATCCGCCCGACCTCATGACGCTGGACATGGTGATGCCCCGCAAATCGGGCATCAACGTGATGCGTACCCTGCGCAGCAATGAAAGATACGCGAAACTGCCGGTGATCGTTATCACCGCTCACGCCCACGACGAACTGGGTAGCGAGGACATCAAGGGGTTCAACGCGTTTGCCTCCGGTTTGCGGCCGCGTTATACAATGGAAAAACCGGTGACACCGGAAAAACTGGTCAAAGCCATCGGTGATATCCTGCAGGTCGACGTCGAAATGCCGGATGACGAACACTCGGCCGATGATCGTGCCCAGGTCATGAAAATGGTGGGTGAGACCGATCCGGAAACACTAAAGAAAATCCAGAAGCTATTGGGAAACGGTTAACGCAACAGCCGTTGCGCAATAAAGAGTGACCACGTTAAAAAGCCGTTTGCAATCGTCTGGCGATCGCAAACGGCTTTTTTTATATCTTGCCATGGGCCCAACAACCGGGCACCTTGCTCAGCATGCCTGCAGCCAGGTTTTGCGGCCGTCTACAAATCCTTTCCCTGCAGCAGATCGGCAATGGTTTTGGCGTCCAGTTTTGCGTAGAGGGCCTGGGTGGCTTCCTTCCATGCCAGGCGGACCCGGCAGTCATCCGCCATGGCGCATTTTTCAGGCAGGCTGACACATTCCACCAGATCGGTTTGACCTTCGAACAGACGGACAATTTGTCCCAACGTGATTTCATTCGGCGGTTTGGCCAGGATATGCCCCCCCTTGGGGCCGCGCACACTTCGCACCAAATCGGCCTGTTTCAACGTTCGAATAAGTTGCTCCAAATACTTGGCGGGAATGTCCTGCTTTTCCGAAATCGTTCCCACCTGAACCGGTTTTTCTCCGGGATTGCGTGCCAGTTCCAACAGAATTCGGGTACCATAACGACTGCGAGTGGATAGTTTCATATGTTGCGTGCCTATTTCGCCCGATCCGGTGGGTCGTGCCCACCAACTATTCAGTGTACTTCACAGATTTTGATTAACGATGAAAAGCAGATGATTGTCAATCCTAAAATGTGCCCATCCGGAAATAGTAGATTTTAGTTCAGGCCAAGGCTGCAGCGAATTTGAAACCGCAGGCGTAGCCTTACTACGTCGCAAGAACGTGGATGGCTACGCCATTATTTCAAATTCGTGCGAACACCGGCCTGGACCAAAAGATGCCATTTCCGGATGGGCACCAGCCTGCAAGGGGGGAATTCCTGATAGGAATTTTTTACTTTTGTCAAACTCACTTGGATTTTAAAAGGAAAACACCACGTCACCCCGGCGAACGCCGGGATCCAGAATCAAAACGATATAGACCTTCATTGTGCTCTTTATTCAAATTAATATCGTATTTTCAAAGCTTTACAAAATAAAAAAACAATTCACCAGTTGCCATACATCACTTTTTATGCCATACAATTAAGATCAATTGTTCCTCATTTTCGGCCTTTTGCTACCGGCGCGCTCACTTAAAAAAACAGATCATATTTGTATTGGCAGAATGAAAACATCTGCGAATCAAAACCAGGAATCACAAGCCCAGCTCACATTCAAGGTCGGGCCGTACAAATTCGCAGTGGCGGCGGTGGATGTTGTTGCGATCATCCAGGTGCCGGTGTTCAGGCCCTTTGCCTCCACACAAAACGGCATTGCCGGCGTGTTCGTGCATCGCGATCAGACGGCCACGATCATCAGCCTGCATCAAAAACTGGGGTTGCCCATGCCGGCCGACAAACAGGCCGGCCAACTCATCCTCAGCCACATCGGCTCGGGGCTGACGGCGTTCTGGGTCGATGAGGTCCTTGACATGACGACAACCGAAGGCGTAACCCCTTTCAAATTATCGACCGAGGCCTCCATTACCGCGTTTCACCGCTGTTTTATCAAGGACGACGCCATCTTTTATGAGACCGATTTCGAACGATTATTCGCCGTGCAGGCACCGGTCGAACTGGCTGAGGTCTCTCTGCCCGACGCTGAATCCAAGCCTCCGGCGGCTGAATCCGACAATTCACCCTCTTGCACCTCTTCACAGGATGCCGGCGGTTCGGATGACCGGACGCCGACAACAGGCTCCGAACTGCCAGACAGGGGCCAGTCTGACGCGGCGCAAATCATTGCAAAGCCCACAAGCCCCAGGGCACACAGACCGCCAGCCCAAAAGCCGGTCGCGGCACGCAATGTTCCGGCAAAGCGCACACGCAGCGCCCGCAGCACACCACTCAAGTCATCCCTCCCGGCCGGACAGCCCCAAAGCCAACGCCTGCCTGACGAACAACACCGTCCTGCGACTATTTTGAAACGGCCATGGCTTTGGATGTTGCTCATCGTTGGTATCACAGCATCGCTTCTGCTTATGACCATCGACTTTCGTTCGCCGCAAAAATCGGACAAACCGCTTACCGCAAGCCAAACTGACCAAGCACGGGGCACAGCAGAGCCCAAGGTGTCCCCGCAACCTGTCATAGAAGAAGAACCGGCGGCGGAAGAAATGCGGACCGAGGCGCCCGCAATTACTGCGCAACCTGCCGACCCAACAGTTGCTGCTCCGAAACCGGATACCGCGCCACCCCCTGCGCCGCAGGCATCGACGTCCATCGCGATCGCAACCACCACGCCGCCGCCAAAAAAAGAAATCAACGTCAAGCAAATCCTGAAAATAGAAACAGAGGCGTTGCGGCTGACCATCGAACGTCCCGAAAAACCGGGCATCACAACGCCCTTGCCAAGCAAAACGGCTGAAACGATTACCTCCGAAACCGTGCATGTGGTCGTCAAGGGCGACACCCTCTGGCACATTGCCATCCGGTATCTGGGCGACCCCTTGCGCTACCCGGAATTGGCAAAACTAAGCCGGATCAAGGACCCGGATCTGATTTATCCCGGCGATATCATCCGTATCGTCAAACTAACGCAATCGACGCCCTGATATAAACAGCCACCCCATTGAGGCTCGCGCTTATGGCCGCCAAATCGAACGACCATCAGACAACCGAACCCGGCATCAACCAGATCGCCCAGGCGATCTTCGACGCCTACCAGGCATACCACCACCGCTTCAAAACCTTCACCCGGCAAGTCGCTAACCACTTTCAAAAACGCGACTGGACCGCTTATCAAAAAGACGCCCTGAAACGGCTCGAACTTTACCCGGCAGTAATCGATACCCAGGTACCGATCCTGCGCCGGCGGCTCAAGGGATTCACCAATGAGCACCAAAACCTGACCGCGTTGAAAAACGCCTATTTTGACTTGATCCGCGACTGCCCCAGTTGGGAAATTGCCGAAACCTTCTACAATTCGATCATTCGTCATGTTTTCGAAATCGTCGGCGTGGAGCCGGACATCGAGTTCGTCACCACCGGCATTCCGGAACCGCCGAACCGCGCCACCCGGCCGATCTACCAGACCTTTATTCCCAGCGGCGCCACCGCGCCTTTAATCCGCACCATCGCGCAATTCTATGCACTGGCACCGGGCTTCGCGGACCTGGAACGCGACAGCCGCATTGTCGGCCAACGCATCGACGACCATCTGGCAAGCATCGGCGCCCTGCGCACCATTGACCGGGTCGAAATGGTCAACACCGCCTTTTATCGCGGCATGGGGGCCTATCTGATCGGGCGTCTGTACAGCGGATCGATGTGTCTGCCCCTGGTACTGGCCCTGGTAAACCGGCCCGCCGGGATCTGCATCGACGCCTTGCTGATGGAAGAGCGCCCCCTGAGCATCCTGTTCAGTTTCACGCGATCTTATTTCCATGTGGATATCGACCGGCCATCCAGTGTGGTGCGTTTCATCAAATCTTTGCTGCCGCGCAAACGCATCGCGGAAATTTACATCTCCTTAGGATACAACAAGCACGGTAAAACCGAACTGTTTCGGGAACTCCAGCAGCACCTGGCCTATTGTTGCGAGGAGCGCTTCGATTTTTCCCGCGGCAAACGCGGCATGGTGATGCTGGTCTACAACATGCCCAACGACGACCTGGTGTTCAAAATCATTCGCGACCGGTTTGCCCAACCCAAAAAAGCGACCCATGAAGATGTGCGCCGCAAGTACGATCTGGTGTTCAAACATGATCGCGCCGGCCGTTTGGTGGACACCCAGGAATTTGACTACCTCAAGTTTCATCCCTGCTGCTTCAGCGATGATCTGATGGCGGCCTTTACCCAAAAAGCCCGCCGCACCGTCATCATCGACCCGGAGGCGGTTGTGTTCAAGCATGTCTACGTCCAGCGCCGAGTCATCCCCCTGGACATTTACATCAAGGAGGCTGACCACAAAGCAGCCGAAGCCGCCGTGCGTGATTTCGGCCAAACAATCAAAGACCTTGCCGCCGGCAACATCTTTCCCGGCGATCTGCTGCTCAAAAACTTCGGGGTTACCCCCAAGGGCCGGGTGGTTTTCTACGACTACGACGAGTTAACCCTGGTGACCGACTGTAACTTTCGAAATATGCCCCAAGCCGTCACCGAAGATGACGAACTAGCCGGCGAACCCTGGTTCTACGTGGATGAAAATGATGTATTTCCACAGGAACTGCAAAACTTTCTCGGATTGGCGCCCGCGTTAAAACAGATTTTCATGCAGCACCATGACGATCTGTTCACGGTGGCGTTTTGGGAGCAAATCAAACAACGGCTGCTCGCAGGGCAGATCATGCCTATTTTCCCCTACGCTGCCGCCGAACGACTTGGTACGCACGAAGCAATCAATTAAAGCCCAATCCACAAAGGGCCGTTTCCGGATCAGCACCAACTGCCGTAAACATTGTATTTAGCGAAAGAGTGGCTATATTTTGAAAAACCGTAAATAAGAACAGTTTGTTGAAATTCCAACGGATCCACGTCCGGCCCCGGTTACCTTGAATTGCGTCGCCCCCCCCTCACACCACATTCTGCCCCATGCTCTTTCTAAACCCTTTTGTCACTGGATGGTAACCAAAATTAGAACAACCAATCGTGTCCATCCGCAAACCGTATCTCTATCGCGGAACCAGCCGTAGACGCCGAACCCGGCGCCGTTCTCCCGCGGCCGTTGCCGAGCGGACACCAATCAGCCACACGAACAGGAGAAGAGACTATGGAAGCCACCTTATCCGTCGACGGGATAGACGTTTTCGGTGCTGTCCCCGACCCATTTGCCGGGATTCTGACTCCCGAGGCGCTCCGCTTCGCGGGCGCCCTCGCCCGCGAATTTGACGCCCGCCGCATTGAACTCTTGGAACGCCGCAAGTACATTCAAACCCAAATCGACAAAGGCCACCTGCCCGACTTTTTGCCGGAAACCAGATCCATCCGGGAGAGCGACTGGCGCGTTGCCCCGATCCCGGCTGATCTTCAGGACCGGCGGGTGGAAATCACCGGTCCGGTCGACCGCAAAATGATCATCAACGCCCTGAACTCCGGGGCCAAAACGTACATGGCCGATTTCGAGGATTCCCACGCACCCACCTGGCGCGGCACCATCGAAGGCCAGATCAACCTGCACGACGCGGTCAACGGCACCATCGAATTTACCAGCCCGGAGGGCAAACAGTACCACGTGGGCCCCGATCCGGCGACCCTGATCGTACGACCGCGTGGCTGGCATCTGGTGGAAAAACACGTGCAGGTGGATGGCGCCCCCATTTCCGCCAGCCTGTTCGACTTCGGCCTTTACTTCTTTCACAATGCCGCCAAATTGATGCAAAACGGCACCGGTCCCTATTTTTATCTTCCCAAGCTGGAAAGTCATCTGGAAGCACGCCTCTGGAACGATGTATTCCTGTCGGCGCAGGAAAAGCTGGGCATCGCGCCGGGCACCATCAAGGCCACCGTGCTGATTGAAACCATCCTGGCCGCCTTCGAGACCGAAGAGATTCTTTACGAACTAAAAGAACACATGGCGGGCCTGAATTGCGGACGCTGGGATTACATCTTCAGTTTCATCAAAAAATTCAAAAACATTCCGGCCTACATCTTCCCGGACCGCGCCCAAATCACCATGACACGGCATTGCATGCATTCGTATTCCCTGCTGGTGATCAAAACCTGCCACCGGCGCGGCGCCCACGCCATCGGCGGGATGGCGGCCCAGATCCCGATCAAAGGCGATGCCGAAGCCAATCGCGCCGCCCTGCAAAAAGTACGGGAAGACAAGATCCGGGAAGCCGGCGACGGCCATGACGGCACCTGGGTGGCCCATCCGGGGCTGGTGGGCATCGCTCTTGAAGAGTTCAATACCGCCATGCCGACGCCCAACCAGGTCGACCTGTTGCGCGAAGACGTCAACATCACCGCCGCCGACCTGCTCAAACTGCCCCAGGGCACGATCACAGAGGCGGGCCTGCGCGGGAACATCGACGTCGGTATCCAATACCTGGCGGCCTGGCTCAGCGGCAATGGCTGCGTCCCGCTCTACAACCTGATGGAAGACGCCGCCACCGCCGAAATCTCGCGCACCCAGGTTTGGCAATGGGTTCACCATCCCAGGGGCGTTTTGGAAGACGGCCGTGATGTGACCCTGGAACTTGTGCGTCACATCACCCGGGAAGAACTGGACAAGCTAAAAACCACGCTGGGTCCGGAACGATACGAAGCCGGCAAATTTGAACCGGCGGCGCGCCTGTTCGACGAAATCATTGCCGCCGAGACGCTGGAGGAATTTCTTACATTAAAGGCATATGAACATTACGATTAACCAGGACGTCACAACCTTATCGAAAAAGCCGTTTTATCGTGCCCAACTGGTATCCATCCGGAAATAGTAGATTTTGGTCCAGGCCGAGGCCGCAACGAATTTGAAACCGCAGGCGTAGCAAAGCTACGTCGAGGATGTCAAACTCGTGAAAACGCCGGCCTGGGCCAAAAGATGCTATTTCCGGTTGGATACCAACTAAAAAATCGAAAGGATGGTCAATATGCTAACCATAGAAGAAAAAGCCATTAAACTCAAAGAACGCATCGAAAGTCATGATATCGACCCCGAGGCCGTGGCCGAAAAGAAATACCTCTGGAGCAACGATCCGCGCTGGGAAGGTATCGTGCGCCCCTACAGTCCGGAAGAAATGTTGCGGCTGCGCGGCACCTTGAAAATTGAGCACACCTTTGCCAAAGCCGGCGCCAAACGGCTGTGGCATTTACTGCAAACCGAAGACTACGTGGCGGCCCTGGGCGCGCTGACCGGCAACCAGGCCGTGCAACAGGTTGAAGCCGGCTTGAAGGCGATCTACTTGAGCGGATGGCAAGTTGCGGCCGATAACAACTTATCCTACGAAATGTACCCCGACCAAAGCCTTTATCCCGCCAACAGCGTCCCGGTGGTTGTCAAACGGATCAACAACGCCTTGCGCCGGGCCGACCAAATCCAGGTTTTGGACGGCCGTAAAAGCGGGCCCTATTGGTACGCCCCCATCGTGGCCGATGCCGAAGCCGGTTTCGGCGGACCGCTGAATGCTTTCGAACTGATGAAGCAAATGGTCGATGCCGGCGCCGCCGGGGTTCATTTCGAAGACCAACTGGCGTCGGCCAAAAAATGTGGTCACATGGGCGGCAAAGTCCTGGTGCCGACCCGCGAATTTATCATCAAACTGATCGCAGCCCGGCTGGCCGCCGATATTTGCGGGGTCCCCACCGTGCTCATTGCGCGCACCGACGCCGAAGCCGCCAAACTCATCACCAGCGATGTGGACGAGCGCGATAAACCCTTTTTAAGAGGCGGCGAAAGAACCTCGGAAGGCTTTTTCTACATCAGCGGCGGTTTGGATGCAGCCATTGCCAGGGGCCTCTCCTACGCCCCCTATGCCGATATGATCTGGTGTGAAACATCGCACCCGGATTTAGAAGAAGCCCAAAGATTTGCCGAGGGCATTCATGCAAAATTTCCCGACAAACTGCTTTGCTATAACTGCTCGCCCTCATTCAACTGGAAGGGTAACCTTGACAATGCCACCATCGCCAAGTTCCAGCGCGAGCTGGCCGCCATGGGGTACAAATTCCAGTTTGTCACCCTGGCCGGATTTCACTCCCTGAACATGGGGATGTTCGACCTGGCCTACACCTACAACAAAGAAGGCATGCTGGCCTATTCCGAATTTCAACAGCAGGAATTCGCCCATGAAAAGAAGGAAGGCTACATGGCCATTACCCATCAAAAGTTCGTCGGCACCGGCTACTTCGACCGGGTAATGAGCTGCGTTTCCGGCGGTGATACCTCCGTAAAAGCGCTGACAGGATCGACCGAAGAGGATCAGTTCAAATAATTGAACTATAGGATACGAATGACTTTGGGTTGGTAGTCGGATTTAACGGCCATTTTATTACTCACACGCCTGACGACAAAAAAGGACAAACCAAACGCCGCCAGGCCACAAATCACGGCTAACAAAGATTCACCGACATTGGTCAGCGATGAAGATAGCTGTTGACCGCCAAGGGCGCCGGCAATCAGGCATAAAATGGGAAACACGTATAGCAAAAAGGAGGCTTTCAACAACGACGCGGTATCGAAACTGATCTTGACCCGGTCCCCTTCCCTTGCGCCCGCCAGATTGAGCGCCTGAACCTCCATCTCGTTGCCGCCGCCTTTACTCATGCAGGAGCCTTTCGAGCTGCAATGTTCACACGACGACGAACGGGTAGTTTTTACCAATGCATTGGCACCGGCAACTTTGATCACCGTGCCTTCCTCGGTCGCCATGAGGAGTCTCCTGAGTCAAATTGGTTCAAGCTTGTGTCCATCCGGAACCGGATGGGCACAAGCTTGCAAAAAACCACAGGGGGCTACGTTAGCCCCCTGTTTAATCAACAATAATCATGCAAATATATCGAGGCAATGTCGCCCTAAGCGCCGACAGCCTCTTCGGGTTCGGATGCTTTGATTTGGATCGGGTCATGGCGGTAGCAAATCAATCCGCATTGCAGGCAGCGGGCTGCTTCCGTCCGGGCGGCATGGGCATCAAAACCGAGTTCGAGTTCCTTGCCGGCCGCGGCTTCGGCCGCACCGCTCAACGGCATGATCTGCCGTTTTGTCTTCTTTACGCTTTCAACATGATCGACGTTCTGCACTTGAATCTCGGACGTGATGACATTCTCCGTCAGCGTCGGCCGAATACCGCTGATTATCTGATGAATTGAAACCGTTGCCCGGCGCCCGGCGCCGATGGCTTTTATTGCCGCACTGTAATCCGTAATGGCGTCGCCGCCGGCAAACACACCGACCTCTTCTTTGAAGACAGGCTGCTTGTAAGGCGTAACGGCTGACCAGCGTATGGCGGCCGATTTCTCAACGGCATCCTCGGCCGTTGCGCCCGAAGTCTCTTCGTTGACCCGTGTAAAAATTAATTCCGGATAGCGACCGGAAGCCAGCAGCAGGGTTTGAGCCGCCAACGCCTGCACATCACCGGAAACCAGATTAACGACCTCGACTGCCTGCAGTTGCCCCCCCGTACCGGAAAGACCACGAATACCGGATGAGGATATCACCTTCAAACCATCGATGCCCGCTTTTTGCAGCGCGTCGTCATCCACCGGACTCAGGTCCCAGGATTCGCGGTTGATCAGGGTAATGGTTTGCGCGCCTTTTTGACGGCATTGTTTGGCAACCTCGAGGGCCGATTGGCCTCCGCCCAAAATGACCACATCTTTACCAATGGAAACATCCGCGGCGCCGCCCGCGCCGTCGCGGAGCAGATCAAGCAGCAGATAGGTGCCCGGAATTTGCTGTTCGACATCCGGCACCCTGGTGCGAGCCAGACGGCTGTCCCAACCGCCCGACGCCAGAAAGACAGCTTCGTAGCCCTCGGCCAGCAGACTGTCAATGGTCATGTCCCGGCCCAGCATCTGTCCGGTTTTGGCTTCCACCCCAATCTGCAGGATACCCTCGATATCCCAATCTAGTATATCCATGGAAAGGCGATTGGCGGCAACAGCGCTCCTGAGCAGACCGCCCAATTTATCACCGGCTTCGTATACCGTGGCCGCATGCCCCAAACGGGCGGCGAAAAACGCGGTCGACAGCCCGGCAACACCACCGCCAACAACCGCAATTTTACGATTGGTCGCCGGCGCCCGATACGGCAAGGTTCGACTGCCGCTTTCACGTTCGACATCGGCGCAATACCGTTTCAAAAAATTGATCGCCACCGGCTCATCATTATATTTACGGCGGCATTCGTCTTCACAGGGACGCGGACAGATGCGACCGATGACCGACGGGAAAGGATTGCGCTCTTTGATAACCTGTACGGCCTGCTTGTGATTGCCCCTGGCAATCTGTCCCACATATTCCCGGATGTTGATGCCGGCCGGACAAGCCCGCTGGCAAGGCGTAGTGCATTCCTCTGTGGTGTATTCGCGCAAAATCCGGCGGGTAATGGAAGACAGGTTGATGATATGTTTGGGGCAAACCCGCTCACAGGTGCCGCAGCCGGTGCACTTTTTCCCATCGACCTCGGGCAGCCCTTTGCCGCCCATGCGAATGGCATCAAAGGGACACACCTGCGCACAGGTGCCCAGTCCCAGACAACCGATCGTACAGACCTTGGAGCCACCGCCCAGCATGGCCACGGCGCGGCAATCGTTCAAGCCGTTGTAGATATAGCGTTGATCCGCGTCCTGCACACCGTAGTAACACCCCGGCAGGGCGATATCCGGCTCAGTGGCCTCGATGGCCACTCCCATGATCGCGGCAATGGCTTCAGCCACTTCCGGACCGGCGGCCACGCATGAATTGGGGGCGGATTTGCCCGCCACCACCGCTTCGGCGTTGCTGGAGCAGCCCGGATACCCGCAACCACCGCAATTGGCACCCGGTAACACATCATCCACCGCCAGCACCAGCGGATCGACATAAACATAAAATATTTTGGACGCGGCCGCCAAACAGATACCCACCACGACCCCCAGACCTCCCATCAGAAAAATCGCACTTGCCAAGGATTCGGTCATTCTCCGGTTGCTCCTGTTAATCTGAATTATGGACCCGAGGCGCGTAACGCCTCGAAAAATCTTATACGTAAACGTCTAACAAACAAAAAGCCGTTAAAAAATCACTATCTAAAAAATGGCGTCAAAGCGACATTTTTCATAACAGGTCAGACATTCGACACACTTGTCTTTATCGATGACAGCGATCTCTTTTTTCTTCCAGGTGATCGCGTCGGCCGGACATGCTTTGAAGCAAAGACCGCACCGCTTGCACAGTTTTTGATCGACCTCGAATTTGAGCAAGGCGGCGCACCGCTTGGCCGGACAGCGTTTTTCCAGGATATGGGCGTCGTACTCGTCCTTGAAATAACGCAGGGTGGAAAGCACCGGGTTGGGCGCGGTCTGGCCGAGTCCGCAAAGGGCGGTCTCCTTGATGATGGCCGAAAGGACTTCCAGTTGCTCGATATCACTCGGTTCGCCCTCACCGTCACAGATTTTGTCTAAAAGTTGGAGTAGTCGGCGCGTGCCTTCACGGCACGGAGTGCATTTGCCGCAGGATTCATCCTGGATAAAATCCATGAAAAAGCGGGCCATGTCGACCATGCAGGTGTGCTCGTCCATGACGATAGCGCCGCCGGATCCCATGATGGCGCCGACTTTGGCGATTTCCTCGTAGTCGACCGGGATATCCAGGTATTGATCCGGCACACACCCACCGGAAGGACCGCCCAACTGCACCGCCTTGAATTTACGCTTTTTGGGGATGCCGCCGCCGATATCGTAAATCATGGTCCGCAGCGAGGTTCCCATGGGGACTTCCACCAGCCCGATGTTGTTGACGTCACCGGAAAGTGCGAACACCTTGGTGCCCTTGCTGGTTTCGGTTCCCACAGCGGCGTACCAGGCACCGCCGTTGATCATGATCTGGGGCACATTGGCCAGTGTTTCCACATTGTTCAAGATGGTCGGTTTTTCCCATAAACCCTTCAAGGCGGGAAACGGCGGGCGCGGACGGGGCATGCCGCGTTTGCCTTCGATGGAACGCATCAGCGCGGTCTCCTCACCGCACACAAAAGCGCCGGCGCCCTGGTAAATCTCGACATTGAAATCAAAACCCGAGCCGAGAATGTCTTCACCGATCAGGCCCAGTTCCTTGGCCTGTTCAATGGCAATCCCCAAACGCTTGATCGCCAGCGGATATTCGGTGCGGGCATAAATATACCCCTGGCGGGCGTTGATGGCCTTGGCCGCGATGATCATGCCTTCCAGCACGGCGTGGGGATCGGCCTCTAAAATACTGCGGTCCATGAACGCCCCCGGATCCCCCTCGTCGGCGTTACACAGGACAAACTTCACATCACCGGAACTTTTACTGGCAAAATCCCATTTGACGCCGGCCGGGAACCCCGCCCCGCCGCGGCCCCGCAGCCCGGAAGCCTTCATCTCGCCGATGATCTGTTCCGGGCTCATGTCAAACAGCGCTTTAGCCGCCCCCTGATAACCGTCCCGGGCAATATAGTCCTCGATTTTCTCAGGATCGATGATCCCCTTGTTGCGCAGAGCGCGCGGCATCTGATGCGCAAAGAACGACATGTCGTCCTGCACCGGCACCGTTTTTTTTGTCATCGGGTCCTTGTAAAATAGCCGCTTAAGCGGCTTGCCCTCAACCAGATGGCTCTTGACCAACTCCGGCATATCCTCGGCAGACATTTTCTGGTAGAAAATGCCCCCCGGTTGCACAACCATCAGGGGCCCCAGGGCGCAGAAGCCGTTGCAGCCGGTTTCCACAACACGCACCGTGTCGGTCAGCCCGTAATCGACAATGGCTTTGTCCAGCGCGTCCTTGACCTTGAGGCTACCGGTGGCATGGCATCCGGTACCGCCGCACATCAGCAGCTTGAATCCGTCTTTCACAGCGTATTGCTCGGCCGCTTTTTCTCTTAATGCATTTAGATCCTGAACCGTAAGTTTCGACATAAAAACAAATCCTTGAAGTCTACCAGGAGCCGTCCAGCCCCCGAAGTCCGTTCATGTATAGCCGTCCACAGGCCACAAACAATGAATAATCGGTCAGCAGCACCGGCATGTCAAAAGACGTCGCCAGGTCGACAATTGCCTGGCCGGGTTTTTTACCGCGAACCATGACCGTGGCGGCCACGCCGGCCAGCTTGGCCGCACGCAGGGCTTCTTCCGTGTTGACGCCGGTCAGGAAAACCGCGTCTTTAGCCACCGCCGACAAAATATCGTCCATCAAATCGGCGGCACCGCCGCCGACAATATTTTGATCGAGTTTATCCTCACCACAAAGTACGGTCGCCTTTAAAATGGTCTTGATCTCGTATAATTTCATAATCGGGTTGGACCTCCTCATCCAAGAAAATTAGATGCGCATCAGTCCGTTCAGGCACCGACAGCATTTTGTCATTTCGAGAATTTCACAGGCGGTATGCGTTCACCCAGCAGGCCCGAAGTCCGTACACGGTGGGCAAAAAAAACCCTGATTCGTTCGAATCAGGGTATATCAATCGTAATCTTTCAGAATTCCCAAAACATTGTCGGCCGAAACATCGCCATGGGTATCATCACCGATGACCATCACCGGCGCCAGGCCACAAGCGCCCAGGCAACGAACGCCCTCCAAGGAAAAACGGCGATCTTCCGTGGTACCGCCTTCTTTGAGATCATATTCATTACCGATCCGGCCGAGAATCTCCTTGACTCCTTTTACATAACAGGCGGTGCCGGTGCAAACTTTCACCGTATGCCGGCCTTTCGGCTCCATGGAAAACAGGGCATAAAAAGACGCAACCCCATAAACTTCGCTGCGTGCCAAATTCATGCCGATGCCGATATAATCCATGACCTCAACCGGCAGATACCCCACGATGGTCTGACATTCCCGCAACACGGTGATGATGGACCCTGCAATGGAACGATTTGCTGCTATTACCTGATCAATTTGATCCCACATCTCACCGGTGATGTCGGCGTGCTGCGGACGATTTTGATTGTTGGACATCCAATTCACTCCCAGATGATTTTTGTCGTTTATAAGGATTTTTAATCACCAGCGTAAAGCAAATCCGAACCATAGAAAAAAATATCATAAATGTCAATCACCACATCGCCCAAAAATACGAACCGAACGCCCCGGTGCCGATTGCTTTGTATCGCGTGCAACTTGACTGCGACCGGGAGCTGGACTATAGGTTTGAAACTTGAAATTGTAAATTTGAAATTTGAGGGCGGTATTCTGCCTTTTATGTATTAACCCGGCAACAAAATACCTTTAAAATTATGATTCCGGCGAGCGCCGGAATCAAGCGTCAATTCTGGATGCCGGATCAAGTCCGGCATGACGACGGTTTGCATATTTAGTCCCCGGTTTAATATAGAATCGGCAGCTCTTAATAAAAATCGGCAATTCTTGTATCGCTCTCGCAAACGGCGGCAATCACGGATAGTTACGGCAGGACACATCGTCCCCGGCCAAATTGCCCCATTCCATTTTTTTCGAATTTCAAACTTCAAGTCTCAAGTTTCAAACATAATTCACTACAGCCCGTCACAGGAGGTTGCTTTGGAATTTGGCAGAGTCCAGGCCGGGGAAACGGCCGCCTATTTGAAACCCCGAATGAAAGACCGGCCCGCCATCGGTTTGGTGACCGGCACCGGCCTGGGCGACAGTGCCGAGGTCTTTGAGGTCGAAGACACAATCGACTACCAGGACATTCCTCACTTTCCGGTTTCAACGGTTGAAAGCCACTACGGCCGCCTGTTGATCGGCCACAAAGGGCCGCACACGGTGATGGCGCTGCAAGGCCGCTTTCACCTGTACGAAGGCTACACGCCCCAAGCGGTGACCTTTCCGGTTCGCGTCATGCAGGCCCTGGGGGTCCGCGGTTTAATCCTGTCCAATGCCGCCGGCGGTCTGAATCCCGCGTTTACGCCCGGCGAGATCATGGTCATCAAGGATCACATCAATCTGACCGGCGCCAACCCGCTCGTCGGCCCTAATGACGATGATTGGGGCCTGCGCTTTCCGGACATGAGCTTTGCCTACGATCCGCAACTGGCCGCCAGGACCACCGCCTTTGCCGCGGCTGAAGGCATCGCCGTTCAAAAAGGCATCTACGCCGGTCTGAAAGGCCCTTCGCTGGAAACACCGGCTGAAATCAGATACCTTAAAACCATCGGGGCTGATGCGGTCGGATTTTCGACAGTCATGGAAGTCATTGCCGCCGTGCATGCCGGGATCAAAGTGATCGGCTTATCGACCATCACCAATGTCCACACGCCGGACGATCCCGCTCCGGCCACCGTGGAAGAAATCCTGGCCGTGGCCCGCGAAGCCGCACCGCATCTGCAAACCCTGACCACCAAAATCATGGAGCAAATCGATGTCTGAAACACAAGTCGATCTGATCATCGACAACGGAATCGTGCTGACAATGAATCCCAACCAGGGCCAAATCACGGCGGGCGCCGTGGCCGTCAAAAACGACCGCATCACCGCTGTCGGCCCGGCGGCTGATTTAAAAGGGTTCACGGCGTCCAAACGGATCGATGCCCGCGGCGGTATCATCATGCCGGGGTTGATCAACACCCATACCCACGCGGCCATGACATTGTTTCGCGGCCTGGCCGACGATCTACCCCTGATGACCTGGCTCAACGAGCATATCTTCCCGGCGGAAGCCAAGCTCGACGACGACACGGTTTACTGGGGCGCCCTGTTGGGCTGTGCGGAAATGATCCGGTCGGGGACCACCTGTTTTTGCGACATGTACCTTTTCGAACAAGCCGTGGCCCGGGCCGCCAAAAACGCCGGGATGCGGGCGGTGGTGGGTGAAGTGCTGTTCGATTTTCCATCGCCGAATTACGGCCCCATCGAGAAAGGCTTTGAATATACCGAGAACCTGATCGCCCGATGGCAAGACGACGATTTGATCGTACCGGCCGTGGAGCCGCACTCGCCCTACCTGTGTGCGCCGCAACTGCTCGAAAAAGCGGCCGGAATCGCCATGGACCGTAAAATCCCGCTGGTGATCCATGTGTCTGAAACCAAAACCGAGGTTCAACAAATCCGGGAAAAATACAGCCGCACACCAATGGGGCACCTGGCGCACCTGGGCATCTTGTCACCACGTTTGGTGGCCTGCCACTGCGTGGTGCTGAGCGATGACGACATGGCCCTGATGGCGCAACACGACGTCAAGGTTGCCCACAATCCGGAAAGCAACATGAAGCTGGCCTCGGGCATCGCCCCGGTGCCGCAGTTGACAAAACAGGGCATCTGTGTCGGCCTGGGCACCGACGGCTGCGCCAGCAACAACAACCTGGACCTGTTCGCCGAAATGGATACGGCCGCCAAACTGCATAAAGTCAACACCCTCGACCCCACGGTGGCCGACGCCGCCTCGGTGCTGAAAATGAGCACCATCGACGCTGCCCGCGCCCTGGGTCTGGATCATCTTACCGGCTCGCTGGAAACCGGTAAAAAAGCGGACATCATCGTCATCGACACACACAAGCCGCATCTGACACCCATGTACAACCCGGTGTCGCATCTGGTCTACGCGGTCAACGGCAGCGATGTTGCCGCCACAATCATCAACGGTCAAGTGGTCATGGAAGACGGCCGGTTGTCGACATTGAATCAGAATGAGATCTTTGCCAAAATCCGGGAGATCACCGCGAAAATCCGATAGGACGAAACGCAATCGTACCTACCAAGATAAAGGCGTACTATCATTTTATTAACCCGGCAATAAAATACCTTTAAAATTGTGATTCCGGCGAGCGCCGGCATCAAGCGTCAATCCTGGATGCCGGATCAAGTCCGGCATGACGAAGGTTTGCATATTTAGTCGCCGGTTTAATATGCTGGATTCCGGGGCCTGCCCCGGACCCGATCCGGGGTTCGCTGGAATGACGCAGGAACGTAGCCCGTCACCCCGGCGAAAGCCGGGGTCCAGAATCTAAACGACGAAATACCTTTTAAATAAAGGGGAACCCAAATGACGTACGACCTGTTAATCCATGGCGGTACCATCGTCACCGTGGACAAAGACCAACGCGTGATCGCAAACGGCCTTGTCGGCGTAAAAGACGGCCGGCTGGCATGCGTGCGACCGCACCTTGCGTCGGCGCCGCTGCCGGATGCGGCAGAAACCATCGACGCGCGCGGGGGCCTGATATTGCCGGGCCTGGTCAATACTCACACCCATCTGCCAATGACCCTGTTTCGGGGGCTGGCCGACGACCTGCCGTTGATGACCTGGCTGAACGAACATATTTTCCCGGCCGAAGGGGCCCACATCAATCCGGAAACGGTCAAACTCGGCGCGCAACTGGCCTGTGCCGAAATGCTGTTGTCCGGCACCACCTGTGTGTGCGACGGCTATTTTCACGAGGACGACATCGCCGCAGCCGTGGCTGAAACCGGCATGCGGGCCGTGTTGGCCCAGGGCGTGATCGACTTTCCGGCGCCGGGCGTGCCTGACCCGGCCCAAAACGTCGCCACGGCCCGTGACTTCACAGCCCGTTGGCGCGATCGCCATCCCCTGATCACGCCCTCCATCTTTTGTCATTCCCCCTACACCTGCTCAGCCGCGACCTTGGAAAAAGCCAAACAAACGGCACGAGACGCCGGTGTGCTGTTTCAGATCCACGCAGCAGAAACCGAATTTGAAAAAAACCAGACCCTGAAAGAACACGGCGCCACCCCGATCGGCTACCTGCACCGGCTCGGCCTGCTGGATGAAGCCACCTTGCTGGTGCACGCAGTCTGGCTGACTGAACAGGACATTGACCTCATCGCCGCCGCCAAGTCACCGGTTTCCCACAATCCCCAAAGCAACATGAAACTCGGCGCCGGCATCGCGCCGGTGCCCGCCTTGCTCCAAGCCGGAATCACCGTCAGCCTCGGCACCGACGGCTGCGCCAGCAACAACAATCTGGACCTGTTCGAAGAGATGGACATGGCCGCCAAGTTGCACAAAATCGCCACCGAAGACCCCACGGTCCTTGATGCCGAGACCACCCTGGGTCTGGCAACCCGCAACGGCGCGCGGGCGCTGGGTTTGCACCAAACCACCGGTTCGCTGGCCGAAGGCAAAGCGGCTGATCTGATCATCGTTTCCACCCGGCCGGCCCATATGCGTCCGCTGTATCATCCGGCGTCTCACTTGGTGTACACGGCCAACGGCGCGGACGTCAGCGATGTGGTAGTGGCCGGCAAGGTCGTGGTTCGCAACCGGGAACTGCTGACCCTGGACCTGGAAAGCCTGCTGCAACGCGCTACGGCCATGGGCAAAACCATTGCCTGATGCCGCTGCCTTGCTTGTGTCCATCCGAAAATGATAAATTTTGGTTCCCGGCAAGGCCCGAGTAATTTAGAACCGCCGGCATAGCGCGCTATTCCGAGAATTCTAAAATTGCGCGGACGCCGCCGGGGATCAAAAGATGCCATTTCCGGATGGACACTTGCTTGCGGACCGTGCCGTACACATAGTAAGAAAAACAAACGTACGCCCATTCAAAAAATGACAGGAGGGTTGATGCAACTGCCCCGACTCATCCAAATTGCCCGCGGTGAGCGGCCCGCCGACCTGCTACTGAAAGGCGGCAGGATTATCAACGTGTTCAGCGGCACCCTTATCGATGCATCGCTGGCCATCGCCGCCGGCGCCATCGTTGGTTGGGGTGACTACGAGGCCCATGCTGAAATCGACTTGAACGGCAGCTTCGTTGCACCGGGTTTTATCGATCCGCATGTGCATATCGAAAGCAGCATGGCGTGCGTCACCGAATTTACGCGCGCGATCCTGCCCCGCGGGACCACGACCGTAATGGCGGACCCGCATGAGATCGCCAACGTTCTGGGGTTGGACGGTATCCACTACATGCTTGAATCGAGTCTGAACCAGCCGATGAACCTTCTGTTCACCCTTCCTTCCTGCGTTCCGGCAACCCATCTCGAAACAGCCGGCGCACACCTGAAAGCGGAAGATTTGCAACCGTTGATGAGCGACAACAAAATCGTCGGCCTGGCGGAGATGATGAATTTTCCCGGCGTACTGGGACAGGCCCCGGATGTCATCGCCAAAATCAACGCCGCCCGCACACGCCGTCTGGCCCTGGACGGGCACGCCCCCGGCCTGACCGGCAAGGACCTGAACGCCTACACCGCCGCCGGGATAGCCAGCGACCACGAATGCACCAACGCCGACGAGGCCCGTGCCAAGATGGCCGCCGGCATGCACATCATGATTCGACAAGGCACCGGCGCGCGCAACCTCCACGATTTGCTGCCGGCCGTGAATCCGCACACGGCGCGCCGCATGATGTGGTGTACCGACGATCGTCACCCCCATGACCTGCTGGACGATGGGCATATCGACGCGATTGTGCGTGAAGCCGTTCAATCCGGCCTGGACCCCATCCTCGCCATCCAAATGGCCACCCTCAATCCGGCGCAGTACTTCGGGCAACATCACCTGGGCGCCATCGCCCCCGGCCGCCGGGCCGACCTGGTCGTGTTCGATGACCTGCGCCGGCCGGAAATACACCAGGTATTCAGCGAGGGACGGCTGGTGGCGGAAAACGGTATCATGCGGCCGCAAATCGAGCGGCCGCAAATTGTGCCGCTGCCCCCGGCCATGAACCTGCGGCCGGCCATGATCGATTTTCGTATCCCGGCTGAACAAACGCACGCCCGCATCATCGAACTGGTTGCAGACCAACTGATGACCAGACAGCAGATTGCCGAAGTGTCGCTTGAAAACGGCAAAGCGGTGAGCGATCCTGAACGCGACCTGCTGAAGCTGATCGTCGTGGACCGCCACACCGATTCGGGCCGCACCGGCAAAGCCTTTGTCAAAGGCTTCGGCCTGCAATCCGGCGCCCTGGCGTCGAGTGTGGCGCACGATTCACACAACATCATCGCGGCAGGTGTCAGCGACGCGGATCTGCGCCTGGCAATCACCACCGTGGTGGATATGAAGGGCGGTCTGGCGGCTGTCCAGAACGGCAAGATCCTGGCAGCACTGGACCTGCCCATCGGCGGCCTGATGTCGACCGAGCCGATCAGCGTCATCCGGTCCAAACTGGATGAACTGCTGGCCGCCGCCCGCCGGCTGGGTTGCCGCCTGCAAGACCCGTTCATGACCCTTTCGTTCCTGGCCCTGCCGGTGATCCCGGAACTCAAACTCACCGACCACGGACTGATCGATGTCGACCGGTTCGAACCGGTGCCGTTATTTGTGAAGACACCCTGAACCAAGCGTAAAACCAAAGCCATGTCCCCAGACACACAGTCGATCCAAACGCAGCTCAGCCGCCTTTTCGCCCAACAGCGGCTGGGCGTGCTCGCAACTCAACATCAGACCGGGCCCTATACCAGCCTGGTCGCCTTTCACGCCGCCCAGGACCTCAGGAGCCTGCTGTTCGCCACCGCCCGCAGTACCCGCAAGTACGCCAACCTGAAGGCCACGCCCCATGTGTCGATGCTCATCGACAACCGGTCACACCAGGAGAACGACTTTCATCAGGCCATCGCCGTGACCGCCACCGGCCGGGCGGAAGAACTGGCCGGGCCGGAACAACAGGCCGCCCTGGTACAGCTCAAGGCCAGACATCCGGTGCTCGTCGAATTTTATGACTCGCCGACGTGCGCATTGATCCGCATCAACGTGACTAGCTATTATCTGGTCAGCCGGTTTCAGCACGTCATTGAATTGCACATGCAAACATGACTTTCATTCTACCATTAGCAGACATTTCGGATCAGAACCGCCATGCGGTGGGAGGAAAAGGATACGCCCTGGCGTTGCTGAAACGTCAAGGATTTAATGTCCCCGAAGCGCTATGCATTACCGGCCGGGTCTACCGTAAGTATCTTGAACAGACCGGGCTCAAGGCGCGTATCGCCTTTGAGTTAAATCGCAAAGACTTCGCGCAGATGCGTTGGGAAGAAATTTGGGACACGGCGCTGAGAATCCGTAATCTCTTTCACAACACCCCGCTACCGGAAGCATTGGCAGCCAAGCTGGCCCCCGGCATTGAGAAAATTTTCGGTAACCGCCCCGTGGCCGTGAGATCCTCGGCCCCGGAAGAAGATTCGGCCGCCGCATCATTTGCCGGATTGCATGAATCGTTTGTGAATGTGACCGGAACGCCGGCCATCCTCGAACGGATCAAGCTGGTCTGGGCGTCCCTGTGGTCCGACGCCGCCCTGTTGTACCGCCACGACACCGGGCTCGATCCGGCAAAAAGCGTCATGGCCGTCGTGGTGCAGGCCTTTATCACCGGCCGGCAATCGGGCGTCTGTTTCAGCCGCAGCCCGGCCGCTGCCGGCGAGGCCGTCATCGAGGCCGTGCCGGGCTTGAACCAGGGGCTGGTGGACGGCATTGTGGAACCCGACCGCTGGCACCTGCGCCGAACCGACGGCGCCCCCAGAGCCTACCGGCAGGCGCAACATGACCGTCAGATCAGTCCCGCTGCCACCGGCGTTCAAACCGTTTCCCTGCCTGCCACCGAAAATGCCGCGCCCGTCTTGTCCGCGCCCCAGGTCGACGCGGTGTTTCAACTGGCCCTGAGCGTCGAAGCATTGCTGGCAACACCGGTGGATATCGAATGGACCGTGGCCGACGGGCGGCTTTACCTGTTACAGGCCCGCCCGGTGACCGCACAGACCGACGATCCCGCAGATACCAAACGCAAATGGTATTTGAGCCTGCATCGCAGTTTCGACAACCTCAAACAATTGCGACACCGCATCGAATCCGAATGGCTGCCGGCCATGGATGCCGAAGCCGAGGCAATGGCCCGCATCGATCCCACCGCTCTGAGCGACGACGCCCTGGCGGCCGAAGTCGCCCGGCGCAGCGCCATCAACACCAAATGGGTCGGCATCTACTGGGATCATTTTATCCCTTTTGCCCATGGGGTGCGTCTTTTCGGGCAGGTTTACAACGACGCGCTCAAGCCGGAAGATCCCTTTGAATTCATCACGCTCCTGGCGCCCGAAAAAATGGAAAGCACCGCGCGCAACCGGATGCTGATCCGGATGGCAAAAATGGTGCAGGCCAACCCCCGGCTTCGCCAGGCCCTGCAGGACGATGACGAGGATCGCATCGGGAAGGAATTCAAGCAGGCACTCAACCGCTTCAGCCGGCGCTTCGGTGACCTGACCTGTCCGGTAAGCGGTCAGGGGATTTGCCGCTTTGACAATCGCATGATCTTTAACATTGTCCTGGAACTGGCGGCGGCGGGAGAACCGGCCCTGCCGGACGAACCAATGGATACAGCGGGCATGGAGCAGCATTACCTAAACGCATTTAGTACTTCCGACCGCGACCACGCCGCCGCCTTGCTCGACCTGGCCCGCGCCAGCTACCGCCTGCGCGACGATGACAATATCTATTTAGGTCGCATCGAAAGACAATATTTTGCTGCGGTTCAGGAGCAAGAAAGACGTCTTGCCCCGCCACAAGACAAAACGAGAAGCACCCCTGCTTCCAATCAAAAAGACTCCCCGAAATCACGAGCAGGGCTTATGATGCAGGCCCGCCAGCTTGTGGGCCAACCCGCCGGCCCCGGCCTGGCCAGCGGCCGAGCGCGAACAATTCGCAAACACGAAGATCTGGCTCAATTCAAAGCCGGAGAAGTACTGGTGTGTGACGCCGTCGACCCGAACATGACGTTTGTCGTGCCGCTGGCCACGGCGATTGTCGAACGGCGCGGAGGAATGTTGATCCACGGCGCCATCATCGCCCGCGAATACGGCCTCGCCTGCGTCACCGGGGTGCCAAATGCAACCAATTTGATCGCCACCGGCGACTTAGTGACCGTCGACGGCTACCTGGGGGTTGTGACGATTACGCATGCGTCAAGGACCTAACGGACTAGTAATCGGAGAAAAGACCTGTTTTTTTTGTAATCTATTGTACTTGTAAGAGCGGCAGCCCCGGCACTGCGACGCCACGTCCATAGAAGTAAAAGGTTAGGCGTCCTGGCTACTCACTTATGGGTCCTATATATGAATTTTTTTTACCGCAGCTTCCTGCGGTTAGGCCTGAATTTGGTGTTGTTTTCCATATCAAATTTTTGTATAGGCGATATATGTAAAAACCAACAAACATTTTTCCATTTTTATTAATTAATATTTACTTCGACGGAAATTTTCCATACTATAAGGGTGATATAAGGAAAGCTTTCCATATATTGACACTGATAGGTGGCTTGAAGCGCCTATCAAGGTAGTAAAAAGGCGGGAAGAGCTCACCCGTCTCAACGCATGGTGGATCGCCATGTTTTTCACCGGTTAC
>JANQIE010000134.1 GCA_028282295.1 Desulfobacterales bacterium
ACCGATCTGCCAAACCCCATGATCCGTGTTCCAGTTCTTCCAACCGGTTTCAAAATTACCGCTGAAGTGCGGCGTGCCGCTGACGATTTCGATACCGTCCACGAACCAGCCATGGCTTTCCGACGCCCGGCCGTAGCCGTCACGACCGGCGCTGTGAAAAAAGGCGAACCGAACGGTTTGACCGGCATACGCGCTCAAATCGATGCCGACACGCGACCAGTCCGAAAAACGGGTCTGGCTCTCGCCGATATCGATCCAGTCGGACCAGGTGCCGTCGGCTTCCAGGCGCGAGACCTGCACGATGCCTGAATCGTAGCTGCTGTAAGAATACCACTGCCAGAACCGCAGGCGGGGGGTGTCCGTCGGCACGGTGACCGGAGCGCTGATTAAACGGCTGTCGGTGTAGCCGGGGTAGGTCCCGTCGAGCACGGTGCCGGCGCAGGTGGCGCCATCGTGGCATTGGGCCGGGCCGGCCGTGGGTGTACCGATCTGCCAGACCCCTTTGTCCGTGTTCCAGTCCTGCCAACCCGCTTCGAAATCACCGTCGGTTTGCGGTGTGCCGCCAACGATCTCGAGACTGTCCACGAACCAGCCATGGCTTTCCGAAGCCCGGCCGTAGCCGTCGCGCCCGGCGCTGTGATAAAAGGCGACGCGAATGGTTTGCCCGGCAAAATCACCCAGGTCGATCCCCACGCGCGACCAGTCCGAATAACTGGTCTGAACGTCACCGACATCGATCCAGTCGGCCCAGGTGCCGTCGGCTTCAAGTACGGATACTTGCACGCCGCCCGCATCGTAGCTGCTGTAGGAATACCATTGCCAGAACTGCAAACGGGGTTTATCCGCCGGCACGGTGACCGGTGCGCTGATCAGGCGGCTGTCGGTGTAACCCGGATACGTGCCGTCGAGCACGGTACCGGCGCAGGTGGCGCCATCGTGGCATTGGGCCGGACCGGTCGTGGGCGAACCGATCTGCCAGACCCCGTTATCCGTGTTCCAATCCTGCCAACCGGTCTCAAATCCGCCGCTCAATTGCGCAACGCTCAACACCATCCTGATATCATCCACGAACCAGCCATGGCTTTCCGAGGCCCGGCCATAGCCGTCGCGTCCGGCGCTGTGGAAAAAGGCGATGCGGATCGTCTCACCGGCGTAGGTATGCAGATCGACGGCGGTGCGCGACCAGTCCGAGTAACCGGTTTGATTTTCACCGATGGTGGTCCATTCGGACCAGGTGCCGTCAGCGGCCTGCACGGACACCTGCACGCGGCCTTTGTCGTAGCTGCTGTAGGAATACCACTGCCAGTATTGCAGCCGCAGCCGTTCATCCCCGGCAAGCGACGGCAATGTGATCGGCCGGCTGATCAAGCGGCTGTCGTCGTAACCCGGATAGACACCGTCCAACACCGTGCCGGCGCATTGGGCCCCCCCGTGGCTCGCGGCCGGGCCGGCCGTGGGGGTGCCGATGGCCCAGATGCCGTTGTCGATGGTCCATTGATCGAGGCCGAGTTCAAAATCATCGTCAAAAATCCGCAGTGCCAGCGTGTCGGTTGCAACCGGTGAGATGTTGCCGGCGGCATCCTTGAACCAGACGTACAGGTGCACCTGGGTTCCATAGGGGTAGCCGGCACTCAGGGTGTGCGTGATGCCGGCGGCATAGGCGCTGGTGAACCCGACACCGGTCCAGGCGTCGCTGTCGATTGCCGGGGGTGAAGGCATGTCACCGGTCTGGTTGTCGGCGATGTAATACCCGACAATCCCGCCGGCATCGGTGGCGGAAATCTCGAACGCGATGTTGCGCAGCCCGTCCATCAGAATAGCCGTGCGGCCGAAATCGGCCGGCATGGTGGCCTCGGGCGGTGTGTCGTCAAGATAGTGGATCACATCATGACTGGCCGCCGACACATTGCCGGCAGCATCGGCGAACCAGACAAACACATGCACATCAACATCGTTCGGCAGGCCCTCGGCCAGATAGGCCACCTGCCTGGAAAATTCGGTGGTGCCGTTGATCGGGAACCACCCGGCGGCGGCGGTCGCCGGTTCGGCAGGCGTGACACCGGTGGTGTTGACGGCGATATAATAGGCCATCACCCCATTGTTGTCCGTGGCGCTCAAAGTCAGGTCAAACAGGGGGGACGCGGCGATCTGCTCGCCGTTGTTGATGAAATCGGCGCCGGTGGTGTTCTGCGGGGCAATGTCGTCATCAGGAGCGACGATTGTGCCCCAATAAGGATTGTAGCCTTTTTCGGCCATCAGAAACCAGGCGGTCGCGCCGATGTGCAGGCGGCTGAAGTAGTCCCAGTTAAAGCCGGTGGTCACCCCGTCATGCGAGGCAGCCACAAGGCCCCGGCCGTTGCCGTTTTGCGCTTCGCGCTGGGCCCGGCGCAACTCGGCCAGATAAAAATCGGCTTTTTCCTGGTTCTGGTCGATTTTATAGGCCAGCGCCATTTGGGCCGTCCCTTCAAACCAGACCCCGTCCAGGTCCTGATCGTTGAAATCAAAACCGGTGAACCCGTCGGAGGTGACGCGGCAGTTCTCTTCGGTCCAGGTCAGGGCCCGCCGGTAGTCCTGCTGCAACGGCAGGGCCATCACGGCCCAGGCCTGGGTGTCGGTGGCGACATTGGCCGTATTGATGGTGATGCCGCTGTCATCGGTGCCGACCCAGAAGTGTCCGTCGGTGCTGTTCCACATCCCGGCGACCATGGTGGCGGCATGCGCGGCCCGTAAAGCCCACTTGGGATCACCGGTGAGATGGTGCAATCTTAAAAACACCGGGTAGAGATCGATATTGTGTTCGGTCGACTTGTAGAGCAGTTTTTCGGGTGAGTCGGGATTGTCGGCGGTCGGCTCCGGTCCTTCAAAGCCCCCGGTGTAACCGCCCGCACCACGGTCATCCCGGGTTTCCCGCTCAACCCACTCGGCCATGGTTACGGCGGCGTCAAGATACGCCTCGCCGCCGGCCTTTTCGTAGTAGGCGAGCAACGCCAGGATCGGCCAGGCCATGTTGCCGGTGTGGGTGCCGCCGTCGAAATTGTCTTCATACCACTGTTGGCGTTGCATGTCCCACCAGCCGGGCATCTTCGCCGTACCCGGCACCGGATCGGTTAAGTCTCCGGAGCGATAAGCGTTGCGCAGACGGCCGTCGGTATAGGCGCGGTCCTTGGTCAACGCCTCTAGCAACGTGTCGGCAAGAATTTGCGCCCGCCGCAGATCGTCCTCTTCGCCCCGCGCCAGAAAAGCGAGCAGCGCCAGGGCATTGTCGTAGACAAAGGCCGTGTTGGTCAGGGCTCTTTCCGTGTTCAAATCGAGGATTTCAAAACTTTGGATAAACCGCGGGACATCGGGCCGGGGCAGATTATACTTCACATCGTCAAGATAAAAGGTCACCCCGGGTCGGGCCACCCAGCCGAAGAGACCAATCACATGGGACAGATCGCGGCCGCTCACATCAAGGGTGTAGCGCTGCCAGTCAGCGGTCAGGGTGATGATATCGGTTTCAATGGTCGGTTGGATGGAATCGGCATCAGGGCCGGTCACACCGCCGGCGATGAACTTCACCTCTTCGCCGCCGGTTTCGCCACGGGCGTAAAAGCTGATTTGCGTGGCGCCGGTCAGGTCGTATCCGGCGTTGGGCACATCACCGGACCAGTTTTTATCGGGTTGCAACCAGCGCATTGCCACCCAGGTCTGGTCTTCTCTATCCTGGACCATGGTTCGAAAGCAGGTCTTGCCGTTGTAGCAATTGGACGCCCAACGCGGGTCGATTTGCAGAAGGTGAAAATCCCCCATCCAGCCCGAGGGGGTGCCGTGGTTGCCGCCACTGATAAAATCGGTGTAGACATCAAAAGACTGTTGATATTGATCCATCCTGTCTTTGAGGTACTGGTAGGCCCGCTCAACCGGATCGATGGCAAAATCGACCACGTGAACCATGCGCAAGACTTCCTGAGCCTCGCGCCCCGCCGAATCGACGACATTGTATGCCAGGCGATAGGTGTCGGGCGTGTTGACATCGACACTGCCGCTGACCACGATGGCGCTGGTCAGGTCGCCGTCAGTCGTATCAAAGGCCGTGGCGCCGAGGTCGGTGAACGCGTCACCAAGGGCAAGGGTGACAGTGCGTTGACCGTTGAGCGTGATGGTCGGTATATCCCGGTTCTGGTTGTAGGATTCCTCGATCTGCTGATCCGTCATCACGTAGTCGAAGATTTTCAATTCATCGAACTGACTTTGCGAATATCCGTACCAGCCGCTCCAGCCGACACAAAAGTTGCCGTTGGCCGAGGGATTGCTGTTGGCGGTAAGGCCGTCGTAGGTGTTCTTGCACTCACCGTCCACACAGACTTTGAAGTAGGTGGTATTGCCGTTCCTTTCCCACACCGCCGTGATCATGTGCCAGTCGTCATCGGCGGCAACAGGATTGGCGGACCAGGCCTGATCGTAATAATTACTGCTGTTCTTGACCTCCATGATTATATGTCCGGCGTTTCTGAACACGCCCCAGGAATTGGCGCGTCCCAGGGTGCCGATATCAAACAGACCGAAGTACGAGGCGGCGGACAGTTTGACCCAGAATTCCAGCGTACCTTGTTCCAGGTCAAGATAGTCGGCAATGGGGTAGCAAACCCGTTTACTGCCGTCAAGGTCGACGGCATTGCCAAGGTAGCCTTCGGTAAAGACCGGGTCCTGCTGGCCGTTCACGGTTCCGCCGTTGGCCTGGATCGTCTGCAGGTCGTCAAAGGGTTCGTAGAGCACCGGTGGATTGCCCTGCGCCTGCACCGCAAAGCAGACAAGAACCAACATCGAGAAGAGACACACCTTGAGTTTGAATCGACCTGCTGTTTTCATTTTGACCACCCCCGTTTGTAACAGTTAAAGAGACAAATACTTCGATCGGCAGATGGGACGTTGCGTAGACACTTCCGTGCGAGAAGCTTTGGCAAGGACCATTTTCCATGTGAGCAAGTTTGGTGCCATTGGCTGCAGGAGTCATATTACAGCCGGACGCTCGCCAATTGTTTTGGTAAAATCAATTGGTTAAGAATTGTGCCGCCGACCGGCCGTCATCGGTTGTAAAAGAGAATTCGCTTGTTCATCGCCGACGATTTTAGTTTTCTGCAATTGCGTTCCAGAAAACCGAAACAAGGACTTCGCCGCAAGGTATCTTGTCGATTCGATCCTGGCCCCCGGCTTTCGCCGGGGTGACGGGAAGTTTTCCTTCCTCATTGCAATGGAGGTCATTTTTTATCATGACAGCATACCTTTGTCACCCCGGCGGGATGACCACCCGGCTTGGCGGCTTAAGGGCTCGCGCAAAAATAATTTCACATTTTATGCATCCCGGCTTCAGGTCATCTTGGTCCGATCTTCGGTCCCAAAATCCTCGCCATAGCTTGCTATGG
>JANQIE010000161.1 GCA_028282295.1 Desulfobacterales bacterium
ACAACACCGGATGCTTTCAGGTTGAGTTTGAATCAATCCGCGATCACCACGCTGACATGGGCAATTGCCGCAACGGTCGATTCCTTTTCCCTGGTGGCCTTGCCGCTGGACGGTTCACCGGCTCGGGTCAGTCTTTTAAATCCGGAGCAAACCAGCACTTTAGATGACACTCACGGTGTGCCGACCTGCTACTACCTGATCACCATCCAAGGCGCCGATGTCAGCCGCACCGACGCCCTCTGCGCTTATCCCGGTTATGCGTTTTAACGTCTTTTAGGCGTTTTCATCCACTTGCGCCAGATATCCAGGGCCGGCCGGTTACGTCCCGCGTGGTCGACCAGACCGGTGTCCTTCCAGGTTTTGGCGACGTCGTCAAACCCCATTTTTTTGAGCCGCTTCCAGCCTTGATCGTAATCGCGCGACACAAACCACATGACGAACTCGGCGTTGAGCGTGTGGGCTTCCTGCAACAGCCACTCCATGTATTTTGCCTGCCAGCGGTCGTTGCCCGGAATCGAAACACGGTACTGTTTGGATTCAAACGGTTCCGCGATAAAACCGGTTTCGGCGATGGCGAACGGTTTGTCCGGCGCGATATCGCGGATTTGCCGGAACCAGTTTGTCGGAATGAATTTGGGGTCTGAAAACGTTTTTTTGCGCCCCCGGTTGGCTTCGCCGTAAGGATAGGAGCTTACGCCGATAAAATCCATGTACGGCAGCAGTTTCTCAATGACGGCCCGCTGGTCGGACGGGGACTCGGCATAGGTTCCGACATGGAAAGTCAACCCCATCGGCAGATTTGGAAATTCTTTTTTCAGCCGGGGATAGACCTTGGCGGTCATATTGACATAGCGGTCAAAGGCCCTTTTGTTTCTGGCCCTGAGCATGTTGACCTCGATGCCGTAGGTCAGGTAAACCGGCTTGAATTTTTTTATCAGGGTGCGGCAAAAATTCACATAGGCGTCGATGGTTTCAGGGTCGTCGAATTTTTTGCGCTTCCATTTGCCGGCCCGCGGCCGGTTTGCTTCTTTGCCCCAGTAAGCGGCCATCCGGTCGCGCCCCCAGGAAATCGGTGTGACGATCAGATAAACCTTCCAGCCCGGCAACTGTTTGACCCGGTAGTCCAGATTCTCCCTTACTTTGGCGTGATAGGGGCGTTGCTCCAGCGCCTCCTGCCATGGAACGCCGTCGTCGAAATGGTGACCCACCATGTCGGTATGTTTTTTCAGGAAGGTGTAGGTTTCCGCAATGGCGCCCGGCGTCAGGTCATAGGGCCAGGGCGTCATGCATAGATAAAACGGACGGTTGGCCGGCACAGCGGTTTGGGATTCAATCCTTACTTCTTGCACCGGGTCGGGTTTGACGGCCACCGCGTTTTTGGACCGCACGCGAATGTAATCCACCCAAACGGTCCGCTTACCGCGCCAACCCTCATCCTGGCCGGAAAGATCGACCAAGTACATGACCCCCACTTTGTCGGGATCGAGCTTGCGCAAATTAAAGACGTGCTTGATGCGCGTCTTGGGCAGCTCAACCGTGGTCCACTTTTTACCGACCGGAAATTTCGTCCAAAAGGCGGAACCGGAGGGATAGTCGAGGCGAAAGGCCAATTCACCGGCCCGGTCCGAACGAATGCGAAGCAGAAAGGATTCCGCCCCCCGGAGCCGGTCCATATGACTGCGACTCATGATAAAAGCAGCCTTCTTGCTCAAAGGATACGACCAAACCAGCATGTTGCCGCCCTCGGCCGTAGTGCGCACCTTGCCGGCCGAAGCGCTCCAACTGCCCTTCGGGCTTTTAAAACTGTCGACCGTAACAAGTCCCGACTCAGCCGCCTGCGCGACCGCGGTTGCCCCAATAATCAACAATAAAAAAGTAATAAGGCGTACGAATTGAAGCGGCAACCGGGAACAGTCAGGGTTGCCCTTAAAAAATACCGTATTCAAACGCAGGGCCTGTTTCATGGCATCCTCCCATGGATTATGGCTTGTTTGAAAATTCAGTTGTATCGGTTAAAGTTTAACGGCGCTGGCCACTTGATTCATTCCGAAAAAACGCCCCGGAAGACTTTTTTCGAGAGTTTCAATCAACCACCAAGCTGCATTTGCAGGAAGATTTTGAAGTACACGTTTGGAGAAGGGAACTTTTATGTTGCACTCATGGTGCTTCAATTCAAATCCGGCCGCCACCAGCAATCCGGCAAGTTCTTGCGGTGTTACCGGGGCATCGTAAAAACCTTCACCTTTGTCGCCCTGACCGAACGCGGCGGCGATTTTGCCGCGCCAGCCATGATACAGGTTATACGGTCCGGCATTGGGCGTGGTGATGATCAATTGGCCGTGCGGTTTGAGCACCCGGCGCATCTCGGCAAAACAGACGTGCGGTTCCGGAAGATGTTCGACCACTTCGGAGCATATGATGGCATCGAGCGTGGCATCGGGTATGGGGAGTTTGGCGCTGTCGCCCAGAATTGGAATCATCGCGGCGGTGCGTTCTTCCACCTGCCGGGCGCGGAAATACTGTATATGGGTGGGAAGTACATCCAGACCGAGCAGCCGCGGCTTCAGATGACGAAAGCGTTCAAGGGCGTGAAACAGCAAATATCCCACCCCGCAGCCGATATCGGCCACCACGGGCCGGTCACCCAATTCAAGCGCCTCCAGAATGGCGCCGATACGATGCGGATATTCATATTCGGCAACCAGCCGGGCGAGTTTGGCAGGGTATTTTAAATGTCGCTCCAGCCACTGGGCATGGTTGTAATAGAGGCCGCTTTCCGGCACCAGGTTGATAAAGTCCTCGGCCACCCATGTGTCGCCGTCCGCATCCTGCTGCACGGCGTCGGTGACGTTAAACCGATAGATTCCATTGTTAACGGTAAAACTTTGGGCACAGGAAGAGCAAACCAGGCGGCCGTCGACCGGACCGATTGCATCCTTTTTGTCCAATTGCAAACTGAGCGTGCCGTGACATAATGGACATGCAAGCACATCTGTCAAGGTCTGATTCATCATGATCTCCCGTGTCTACCCCAACCCACCAGTGCTTTTCCATAACGGCGACAGCGATGGTGCCGATTCAGTGTCAAAAAAAAAGTCCTTGGATTTAAAAACGCCTTTGCTGGATGGTCTAAACGGAACAAGCAATTGCCTACCACCTCTTTTACAGGGTTGTCAATGCCGTATGCGGTTTAAAAATACATCGGATCAGAGAACGGCCGGCCGGGGTTTTTCAACTCGATTTAATTCTTTACCATAGACGTTGGATCTGGTAATGGGTTTGCAATTCTTTTTGATGGAAGCGAAGTCAATGGCATTAACTTGTGCCCATCCGGAAATAGTAGATTTTGGTTCAGGCCAAGGCCGCAGCGAATTTGAAACCGCAGGCGTAGCAAGGCTACGTCGCAAGAACATGAATGGCTACGC
>JANQIE010000302.1 GCA_028282295.1 Desulfobacterales bacterium
CATTTTTAAAACCGCAGGCATAGCCATGCTATGTCGAGGATTTTAAAAATGCGAGAACGCCGCCAGGGGCCAAAAGATGCTATTTCCGGATGGACACTAGCTAGGCTACGCCTGTGGTTTAATACTTGCTGCGGCCTTGGTCTGAACCAAAAACTACTATTTCCGGATGGACGCTATCTCAATCTGGTGGGCATGGCCCACCCCTACCCAACGGCAAGCGCAGATACGGTGGGCCATGCCCACCAGATTAAGCATTTTTGATCGGTTAACTCTCCAAAATTCCAAATGCGGTTGCCCTGCCCCCCCCCCTTTCAGGTAAAATCTTTTCTGTGTTCATATTAATCCCTAGTAATTTAATATGAATCGCAAGGGGGAGAATACTCCCTTTTGTTAACACGCCCCTAATTTAACGCTAGTATTTCGCTGTTCCAATGCTTTTCTAACAAAAAAATCCGCTTTTTTTTATCTTCGCAATGTTAATCTCAGAGTTCCCGCAATAGTTATAATATTGAATAAAAACAGAATGTTACATTTTTGCTAACATTTTCCTGGCACTTCTCTATTATTGCGCTCACACAGTTAAGGTTTTTCAACCCTCAAATTCAGGTTTTCCCCGATTTACTTCCTTTTTCGGGTCTTTTACCTTCAGTGCGCAATCAGGTCGGACCAGTTTTTGGCCGGCAATCGATTTTTGACACCTGGAGGCGTTCCCGCATTTTTTATGTTCACAGGATAATGGCACGATCATTTCTCAGCGCCTCTTGTGTTTGTGAACGAAATAAAAAGCCCGACATCAAAGAGCCGGAAAGTTTCGCGTGAGGGCGCCGAGCACGCAGAGGAATTCTATGTTTTGCGCGAGCCCTTAACTTGAAGTCCATGTTGGGCCCGCAACCCGGGCTGAACAGGAATATCGGTCTCTATACGAACGATTAGCTCATTCTTAATTACTACTTCCAACAATTAAACGTTTCAGGCGATCACTATCGTTGTGGATCGCCATGGAGATGAATGTCATGGCTAAGTCAAGTGGTGTTGGTCGTTCAGGGAAAGAGAGTAAAAAAGTAGCTTCCTCTGCCAAAGAGGAAAATAAAGAAGTAAAGCCGTCTGCAAAAAAAGAGGACAACAAAGTAGCCCCCCCAAAAACTCCTGCCAGCTCGTCAAAAAAGGAATCCAAAAAGGACGCGTTAGATGGCGCGGCGAAAGAATATTCGCAAAAAACTGTCCCACCAGCGAAAAAGGTAGAGCCCCCTAAGCCCTCAGCAACAGGCAAGGGATCAGGGAGCACCGGCCCGGAAAAAGGATCCACCGGCCCGAAAGCAGATTCCTCTGGCAGTGGGGAAGCCACCCCCACCGCATCGAATCCGCCCACCGGCACGCAAGCCGGGCCTACCGGTCCGAAAACAGGGTCCACCGGTAGTGGGGATGTCACCCCCACTGCATCGAGTTCGCCCACCGGCACGCACGCAGGGCCTACCGGTCCGCAAACAGCGCCAACCAACGGTGGGGAAGCCACCCCCACCGCAGCAAATTCGCCCACCGGCACGGCAGCAGGAGCCACTGGTCCGAAAACACGGGCCACCGGCAGTGGGGCTATGCTCCCCGCACCGAATTCAAGTGCCGCGAAATCGCTGTTGGGTGACGATTTCGACCTATCCCAATCAGCCTTGCCGTTTGATTCCTTTGTGGAGCCAATCAATATTTTTGATAATAAAAATGTCACCGACATTGCAGACCTGACGCTCTCCCAGGAGTCGACAGATCTCATGCATTCGGCCGACTCTTCGGGATCGGCTACTGCCGGTATATCCCCGAAACCTGCAGGCACGGAAGAAGGGCCCACCGGCCCGCAAACAGGGCGCACCGACACGGGGACCGGGGCCACCAGCACAGGTGACGCGTCAACTGTTACGGAAAAAGGGGCTACCGGCACAGCGCAATCTATTCCGTCAGAGGCCTACGCGCTAGAAGGGATCTCTGGCGGTATGCCGTCCATCGAGCCCTACATTGCTCCTTTCGACATGAATGCGGGTTCGGCTCTATCGAGTTTTCAGGAAGGACTCAGTACAACACCGCCGTCCGTGAAACATTCCGGCCCTGCGCCAACGCGCAACTCCGCACCACAAACCGGTGAAATTAGCGAATCGGCGCTATTCGTTCCGTCTTCGGAAGAAGATGGTAAAACGTCCACAGCGCCCGGCACGATGGCACCCGACACGACCGCAACCGCGCAACCGACCGGTCCCGTAACACCGACCAGTGAAGAAGACGATCCGGCGCCGGTCGTTCCGTCTACGAAAGAAAACAGCGAAACGTCCACAACGTCCGGAGTGTTAACGTCCGGCACGACCGCAACCGCGCAACCGACCGGCCCCGTAGCACCGACCAGTGAAGAAGACGACCCGGCGCAGGCCGTTCCGTCTACGAAAGAAAACAGCGAAACGTCCACAACGTCCGGAGCGTTAACGTCCGGCACGACCGCAACCGCGCAACCGACCGGTCCCGTGACACCGACCAGTGAAGAAGACGATCCGGCGCTGGCCGTTCCGTCTTCGAAAGAAAACGGCGAAACGTCCACAGCGTCTGGAGCGTTAACGTCCGGCACGACCGCAACCGTGCAACCGACCGGTCCCGTAGCACCGGCCAGTGAAGAAGGCGATCCGGCGCTGGTCGTTCCGTCCTCGAAAGAAGATGGCGAAACGCCCACAACGTCCGGAACGTCCACGACACCCGATACATCCACAACGTCCGAGACCCCCACAACGGCCGACACACCCACATCATCCGACACACCTGCAACGGCCGATACGCCAACCACAGCCTCTGCGGCCGCTTCAACGGCCGAATCGCCTCCGCTGTTCAATACCGGTCAGCAGGACGCGCATGCAGTCGATCAAAACGATGTCAACCAGATGATCGATAACGGTGACTGTTTTGTGCTGGCGCCGCTTAAAGCCCTGGCGCAAAGTGATCCGGACGCAATCCAGGATGCTATTACGGTTAACGACGACGGCACTTTTACGGTAGCAATGTTTGATGAAAACGGCGACGCCATCCAACAAACGGTTAACGCCGAAGATCTGGATACTTTTGGTCTTGCCGGTGAGGGCGATGGTGAAAACTGGGTTCAAGCGATGGAAGCCGCCTATGCCCTGCACTCCGGCCAGCCCATTGATCAGGGAGGGGATCCTTCCGCTGTTTTACTGGCTTTTACTGGCAAAGATACCGCCGTGCATAATGTCGAGGAGGGTAATTTGTCAATTTTGCGGGAGGAATTGGATGTCGGCAACCCCATGATCATCGGTACATTTGACGATGCCGATCCGGCCACCGGCCTGCAGGCCAACCACGCCTATGCGTTACTCGGCTATGATGCGGCCGCCGATATCTACACGCTCGGCGATCCGGCAACCGAAGGCAAGAACATTACGGTTTCCGGCGCAGACCTGCTGGCTGCCGGCGAACGGTTTTTTGTCAGCGGCGGCAATCCGGTCGAAGAAATACCGGGCAGCCGCAAACCAACGATTTCCAGTTGGTCGCCCACGTTTTCAGTCGGCGCCGAAGGAAAAATGTTTGATAACCCGCTTTTAAAGGAACGAACGCTCAACCAGCACTACGGCGATTTAAAAACAGGCGAACATAAACTGCTTCCAAATCAAAAAGATTTACCGCCGATGCGCGTATTGAAGACCGGCAAGAATCAATATGCTCTGCAATTAGACCATGCGGGATTGGCCAAGATGAGAGCGAACTCCGGTGGCGATGCAAAAGACGGCATGGATGGCGGCTGGTACACGATCGCGGATAAATTGGACGGCAACGACTTTTCGTTTTCCATCAGCCACAGTTTTAAACGCGACGTGCGGTTAAGTTTTGGGTTCAGACCGGCCGGGGATACATTCGCCACAGAGGAAGGTGCGGCGGAAAACGAAAAACTTTCGGGGCAGGCCGCAATACTTGGAAATTACTGGGTGGACTTCAATCTGAAGAATAAAAACTGGCATGCCCAAAATGCCAAACCGGCTAAATTCAGGCTTCGTTTAGGTCTGTCGGGCAGTTTTGCCGGGACTGGGGGGCAAAATGCAGGCGATCCATTTCATGGCGTCAAGACGCAAGGTGCGGTGAAAAGCGCCCTGGGTGTCGAGATTCCTTTAAAAAGCAAACTAGGCCATGATTTTGCGTTGGACTTGAATTTTGGGTTGAGCGCCAATACGCGGCTTGACTTTACTACGGCTAACAACAGCATTTCCCGGCTGATGCAAGCTTATGAGGCCGGCGACCAAAAGGGCGTCGAAGATGGTGTGCAAACAATGTTGAAGGCTCTGGGAGAAGGGCGTCTGACCGGTAATTTGAAATTTACGTCCAAGGACCGGGTCAAATTATTAATGGATGGTATCGCCCAGAAGAAAAAGCCCGATACGCTCGTAGGCAAATTTATGCAAAATTTTGTCAAACCCATTGGAAACCTTTTTCCGGACTTATATGGCCAAGTAGGTTTTTCCGCCAACATCCCCATGTACAATCCGCGCAAACCCGGCGAACTGCCGCCGCTCCAAGGCGATGGTGTGTATGCCGGGGATCAGGGGCGGGCAGTATGGAATATGCTGCAAATGGCTTCTTCATTTACCAATGAGAAAATGAATCCATTCGGCGGTTTTTTTCAGCAGATCCTGGGCGACGGCAACCCCCTGGTTAAGTCGATGGAAGAAGTGGGCGGAACCATGGGCCGCTATGGCGGTGGTTTAAGAAGACAGTTCAGCAGGGCGACGACTGATGCAATCCTTACGACCGCCATGGGGTTTGCCGGCAAGGAAATGGCTGATATGCTTATCGGCGGCGATTTGCGAATGCCCGAATCCAGTGAATCGGCCCTCGACTATAGTAAATATCTGGCCGGCCAGGTCGGCGATCTTGTGGGCGGCACCATTAAGGCCATGTTCTCCGATCCGGCCAAGTTCTTCAAAACGTTTGGCCAGGAAGCAGGCCAAACCGCCGCGCAAGCTGCGACCGAGGCCGCCGTTAAAAAGGCCATTGGGACGATGAACCCGGTTGAACGGCAAAATTTCGTCGCTGATTTTGAAGCGGATCGCGTCAATGGCCCCAAGGCCGGTGTCGACAATCCCAAATTCAGGCATCTGGATCCTGATATGCCCGACGCGGACCTGGACAACGGCTTGCGAAAAGTAGGCGTGCCGGACGCCGATATTCCCAAGATGCGCGGCGTGTTTCGAGCCGCAGCAAGAGGGCTTGCCAATGTGCTGCCGGCCGGTGTCGATATCGCCGCCTCGGCCGCCACGTTTGTCATGGACCTGGTCAACGGCGCCAACTGGAAGGATGCCATTACCACCCTTGCCGTTGATCAGGTGTTCGGCACCATGGACATGGGGCTCGATATAATAGACAAAATCGGTCTTAGCGGTGCGTTGGAAAAACTCGGTTTCAAGTTTGAGGATATGCCGTCCGACCTGAGGCAGTGGACCTCGGAGGATTTTGCCAGGGCAATGAACCCGATGAATCTCACCAGCATGTACTCGTTTGCCAAGGCAGCGCTTACAACGTCGACCAAAATGAGCCTGGAAATGTGGGAATCGGCCGGAGAGGCGCTCATCGAGGGGGCCAAAGTCATGTATGCCGCGATCAGCCAGCCGGAGAAGGAGTTTAATCGCGCTCAGATCATGGAACGCAACCCGCACATGAGTTTTGAGGTATTTGATTATGGATTCGACCAGGCCAGCAAAACCGGTTATCCGGTCGCCCGGATCGAAGCGTCGCGCGAGTTGGAAATGCAAACTTTGGACAAGATCATCAAGCAGCACGGCGTGGACTTTGAAGACAGTAAGGCGATCTACCAGGGGCACGGCGGCGGCATCATCGCCGGGTTGGCCGACCGGGGCCTGAATTTCGAACAGATCGAGCGCTTTGTGGGCGAATTTGTCACCCCGGAGAAAACCTTCGACACCGCGCCGATGGATCAATTCATCGTGAACCTGGAAAAACTGCCCAAGTACAGTTTCATCAGTCTATGGGAAAACGGCGTGAACGGCCGTACGCTCAGCAGGCTGGCCGACGACAAACAGGGCGGGCTGCTGGGCGAATTGAGCAACCGCAAACTGGGCGCCGCAGCCCTGACCAGCCTGATCAACCGGTCTACAGGTGATGACCGGCTGCTGACCGATGCGCAAATGGGCCGGCTACGGGCCTTTAACGATGCGGCCCGTCACCGGCCCAAGGAGTGGGCCCAAAGCCTGATCGGCGCGCAAGGGTTGCCGGTCGAAGCGATCACCAAAGCGCTGGGCGACTCGGTCACCGGGCAGATCATCAACGACCGGCATCTGGCCCACGAGCGGATCGGCAGCCTGGTCGAATGGGCCTACGAAGCGGCCGGCGGCGACCTTGACGGCATGATCCAAAAACTCAATGAGTACAACAACTGGGCCAGGGGCCAACAGCGCGGTAAAATACGTGCCGCCATCGACAACGGCGCCGATGATCCATTTAACTAGTGTCCATCCGGTTAAGGGATTGCCCAGGGCATATTCAGGTTTTTCGCCCACCAAATTCAGGGATTCCCTGATTTACAAATGAAAATATTTTAAATAACAATGCCTTTTTTTGCACGACTTCCGAATAAAGCCTATCTCTACTAGTCACTACCCTTTGTGTTTTAGCGCGGTACGATGATCGGATTGCGGAAGGCTTGTCCTTCCAGAAAACGACGGCTGGACCGGGTCCAGGCGGGCAGAGTTCGAATAACGAACAAATCCGGTTTGATGTTGATCCTGAAGACTGTACTTGACTCTTGTTCGAAACTAGCGGAAGGCAAAACAAAATGGGCAAAAATAGTGTTGGTTCATCAACAGGCGGGAAATCCGATCCCAAACCAGATCCTTCGTCGTCAAAAACCACGAAAAAAGATTCCAAATCGGGTCCCTCATCATCAACGGCCACAAAATCGGATCGCAAGCCAGGATCCTCGTCGTCAACGACCACGAAAAAAGATCCTAACCCGGAATCCTCGTCGTCAACGAATACAAAAACCGATAAGTCGCGGGGTTCGACCAAAAAGCCGTCCAGGCAGGACGTAGACGCTGTTTCACAAGATCACAAAGGGCCGCCGTCGAATTCGTCCAAATCAGCCGGGACCTCGCAGGCGACCGTCGCCGATACGGGTTCATCGTCCACCGGTAAGCAAAATACGAAGCCGCCCACCGGCGAAACTGAAAGCAAAACACCTTCGCCAACAACGGCATCCACGCCGGCTACCGGCGGTGAACCCGCCGGAACCTCGAAAGCCGCTGCCGATGCGGGCACATCGGGTTTATCGCCCACCGGCGGACAGATCGCAACGACACCGACCGGTGAAACTGAAAGCCCACCACCATCGCCGACAATGGCATCCACACCGGCCACCGGCGAAGAATCAGCCGGAACCTCGAAAGCCGCTGCCGATGCGGGCACATCGGGTTTATCGCCCACCGGTGGACAGATCGCAACGCCACCGACCGGTGAAACTGAAAGCCCACCCCTATCGCCGCCAACGGCATCCACACCGGCCACCGGCGAAGAATCAGCCGGCACCTCGAAAGCCGCTGCCGATACAGGTTTATCGGGTTTATCGTCCACCGATGGACAAATCGCAACGTCACCCACCGGTGCAACTGAAAGCCCACCACCATCGCCGCCAACGGCATCCACACCGGCCACCGGCGAAGAACCCGCCGGAACCTCGAAAGCCGCTGCCGATATAGGCTCATCGGTTTTATCGCCCACCGGTGGACAAATCGCAACACCACCCGCCGGTGAAACTGAAAGCACACCCCTATCGCCGCCAACGGCATCCACACCGGCCACCGGCGAAGAACCCGCCGGGACCTCGCAAGCCGCTGCCGATACAGGCTTAGCGGGTTTATCGCCCACCGGCGGGCAAATCGCAACATCGCCTTTTGTCGCAACTGAAAACACACCACTAGCGCTATCGACAGCAACCGGCATTAACGCAGCAGCATTACCAACAG
>JANQIE010000325.1 GCA_028282295.1 Desulfobacterales bacterium
GCAGCACGCGTACGGCCAATTCAGTATACTTTTCTTCGATAATGCAGGAAATCCGGATTTCCGAAGTACTGATCATGATAATATTGATATTTTCAGCGGCCAGGGCATTGAACATTTTTGACGCCACCCCGGAATGATCCTTCATGCCCACACCGATAACCGACACCTTGGCGATGTTCTCATCACCGAATACCTCTTCGGCGCCGATCTGGGTCGCGACTTTTTTCTCGATCGCCAGGGCTTCTTTGTAATTGGCTTTGGGTACCGTAAACGTCAGATCGGTTGCACCGCCGCCGCCGGGGCGGGTGTTTTGGATAATCATGTCGACGATAATGCCGGTATCGGTGATGGGAGAAAAGATCTTGGCTGCAATACCCGGCTGATCAGGCACTTTACGCAAGGTAATCCGTGCTTCATCCTTGTTGTGGGTCACACCCGAAACAACCAGTTTTTCCATTCCCGAGTCTTCATTGACAACCATTGTTCCTTCCTCCTCACTAAATGACGACCGGACATGTACCGGGACGTTGTATTTTTTGGCAAAGCCGACCGAACGAATTTGAAGTACCTTGGCGCCCAGGCTGGCCATGTTGAGCATTTCGTCGTACGACACCGAATTTAACTTGCGGGCTTTGTGGCAGATATTGGGATCGGCCGTGTAAATACCGTCCACGTCGGTATAAATTTCGCAGAGATCGGCTTTGACAGCCGCGGCTATGGCCACCGCGGAAGTGTCTGAGCCGCCACGGCCCAGGGTGGTGATATTGCCATTGGGATCGCACCCCTGAAATCCGGCCACGACCACGATCGCTTTGTCTTTCAGCAACGCATGAATGCGCGAGCCTTCGATTTCCATAATCCGGGCGTTGCCGTGACTGCAATCGGTGCGAACTTCAGCCTGATAACCCATTAGCGATTGCGCCGGATAGTTCATTGAATTAAGCATCATTGCAAGCAAGGCGGCCGTGGTCTGCTCACCGGTGGCCAGCAGGACGTCCATCTCCCGTTTGTCCGGGGTGTTCGTAACCTCCTGAGCCTGTTTGATCAGATTGTCCGTTACGCCGGCCATGGCCGACAGGATAACCACCACATCATTGCCTTGGTCGTAAGTTTTGGCCACTCGTTTGGCCACATTGCTAATGCGGTCGAGATTCGCAACCGAAGTGCCTCCGAATTTTTGAACAATAAGTCCCATCTTTCCTCAACCTGTAGTCAAAGCGATTTCATCAGAGCTTCAAGTGCGGCTTGTGGCCCGGACAGATACAGCGCGCGTTTGCTGTCGTCAAGAATTTCAAATTCGATGCGCACCACCGGATCGCCCGGCAAAGGATCAAGCCGTTCGGCCCACTCCACAGCCACCACGCCATCGGCTTCCACGATTTCCTCAAATCCAAGATCTTCGATTGCCACCGGGTCGTCCAGGCGGTAAAGATCGATATGGTAAAGGCGACACCGACCCGGATATTCATTGATCAAGGTATAGGTCGGACTGGTTATATAACAATGATCCGGCACGTCAAGACCTTTGGCCAGCCCCTGGACCAACGCGGTCTTACCACTGCCCAGGTCGCCGTAGAGCCCGAGCACCGTGCCGGGTTGCAGCCGTCGACCGAGCGCCGTGCCGAATTCTCGGGTTTGGGCGACGCTTGCGGTTATAAAATTAATTCTGTCTGACTGACTGTTGGGTGTTGATTGCATACGATTCAAAATTGAAACAGCGGATCAGCCTCCGGCTGCGCCGGTACCATTAACTTGCCAATTTCCACCGGCAAGCGGTCCATTACCTCGGTGGCCGTGAAGCCCCAGGGGCCGATCTGTTCAACCAGTGTGTCGGCCGCGGCCCCATGCAGGTAGACGCCTGTGGTCGCGGCGGCTGACAGCGACAACCCCTGGGTTATCAATCCGGCAATTGCGCCGGTGAGCACGTCACCCATGCCGCCGGCCGCCATGCCGGGATTGCCGGTGGGATTGATGACGACCTGCCCGTCCGGATGGGCGATAATGGTGCGGGCACCTTTCAGGACCACATGAGCCTTGTTGGCCGTTGCCAGCTTGCGGGCTGCGCCCACCCGGTCCTGCTGGATCGCCGCGTTTGTGGTGTTGCACAGGCGCGCCATTTCACCCGGATGCGGTGTTAGCAAGACAGGTGCTGTGGCTTGTCTTAAAACCTCGGTTTGACCGGCGATGCAATTGAGACCGTCCGCATCGATAACCATGGGGACAGGGCATTTTGTGATTAGTTCGCGAACTAATCGACATGTCGCCGCCGTGGTGCCGATCCCCGGACCGACCGCCAGACAGCGTTTTTCTTCGGCCAGCGCCAGCACTTTGGCCAGCGCTTTCTCATCCAAGGCGCCCTGGGCGGTTTGCGGCAATTCCGTTGTCATGGCCTCTACGGCCAAAGTCTCCACCACCGGGTGGATCCCCTTGGGCACCGCCAACGTGACCAATCCCGCTCCCACGCGCAAGGCTGCGGTGGCGGTCATGGCCGCTGCCCCGGTTTTGCCTGGTGAACCGGCCACAACCAGCATATGGCCGGTTGTCCCTTTGTGTGCGTCCATCGGACGCGGCTTTAACAGGCTGCGGACGTCACGGATCGTGGTCCCCACTTGACGGCATCCGACTTCGGCGGCGATGTGTGGCGGAATGCCGATGTCGACGATGTAAAGTGCGCCACAATGCGCCGCCCCCGGATAGATCCAGTGCCCGATTTTCGCAAAGGCAAATGTCGCGGTGGCCGTGGCCTGCACCGCCACACCGCATATCCGGCCGGTATCCGCGTTAATCCCCGAAGGGATGTCGACGGCAAAAACCGGTTTGTCGCGGCTGTTCAGCCATGTGATAACGTCCTTGAAGAATCCCCGGACATCCGAATTGAGCCCCGTGCCCAGAAGCGCATCAATAATAATATCCTGTGCATTCAGGGTCGGCAGGCGGTGTTTTAGCTCATCGGCATCGGGGATTTCGAGCACCGGTACATTCAATGGCGTCAGCAGGTCTAAATTGGTCAAGGCATCCCCTTGCAACCGGTCTTTTGCAGATAGCAGAAATACCGTCACTGCGACGCCCTGGTGGGCAAGGTAGCGGGCCATCACGAAACCGTCGCCGCCATTGTTGCCACGACCGGCCAATACGCCGACACGCTTGGTATTTAAATCGCCAAACACCCGCGCGAAATAGGCAACGGCTCCCCGGCCGGCGTTTTCCATCAGCACCCGGCCGGGTAGACCGAACGCTTCAATGGTTCGGCCATCCATCTGCTGCATTTCATGCGCACTCACAAGTTGCATAGTGAGTTCCTCATAATTCCTTAATCAGCGTCGCCATTTCCCGAACCGCCGCCTGCATGCCGACCATGACGGCCCGCGCCACGATACTGTGGCCGATGCTGAACTCATCGATTTCCATCAAGCCTTTGAATGCCTTGATGCTGGTATAATTCAGGCCATGGCCGGCGTTGACCCCCAACCCCAAACCATGAGCCATTTTAGCGGATTTGACAATATTATCAAAGGCTAATTCTCTTTGCCGTATCGATTCGGCGTCGCAAAAAATCCCGGTGTGAATTTCGATCATATCGGCTTTTATTTCCTTGGCCTTTTGGATTTGATTTTCATCGGGATCGATGAAGATACTGACCGGAATGTCACTTGCCTGCAAGGTGTCGATGGCCCGTGCCACCGAAGCGGAATGAGTGATGACATCGAGACCGCCTTCGGTGGTCAATTCTTCGCGTTTTTCCGGCACCAGCGTAACCAGATCCGGTTTTATCTTCTGTGCGATGCCGAGCATTTCATCTGTGGCCGCCATCTCCAGAATTAATTTGGTTTGAACGATTTGCCGCAGCAAATGAACATCGCGATCGTGGATGTGGCGGCGATCTTCCCGCAAGTGCACCACAATGCCGTCGGCGCCGCCCAACTCGGCCAAACACGCTGCCGCGATCGGTTCCGGATAATCGGCCCCGCGCGCCTGGCGCAATGTTGCTACATGATCGACGTTCACCGCTAATCCTGCCATCTTTTTGCCTCCTTTAAGGAATCTGTTTTGTGGGTCAAGGGTTCGCGCAAAAATGTGAAATTATTTTTGCGCAAGCCCTAAAGATCGAATTCTTATAGCGTAAATTGTATGGCTTGGACAAGAGGGAATTCAAATGGCAGGTGGGCCGGGAGGTGCTTCTCATGCCTTAGTAATTAAGTGCATGCTTTTTCGAGATTACCTCTATCAGGTTGTATTATAGTTAAACTATCAACTGATAGTCAATACTTCCGCAGTATCAAGTTTCAAATCTTCTTCGTAATACGTTCGTTCCCAAAAATTGAAAAAACAAGGCAAGTCTTCCGTCTTGGGGTGTTTCCATCCTGGGGAGGATGTAAACATCTCGTCGGTTTGTAACCGACAGCTTCCATGCGCGGTGATAGCCGGATATGAGAGGGGTTTCTATGAACACAATCCGGACACAAACTGTTTTTGCTTCCTATGTGCTTGTTGGCCTGGTCGTATCCGTCTTGCTTGGCTGCGGGTCTACCATTGAAAATGATGATCGATGCCTATCTGAAGCAAAAGGCCGCGGCCCTGAACGACGCCGCGCAGCTTGAAAAGGACCGGAAACGGTTGACTCAGGCCTTGGTCCGGTTTGCCGAAAAACTGCTTTTCATGGCCAATCATACGGAATTGCTTTCCGGTAATCGATCTGTCGCCACGACAGCATCGACGCAAATCGAGCAATACGCCCAGATTCTGCAATCCATCGGCAATACGATCCTGGTGCAGGCCGATGAACGGCATTTTCTGGACGAGTTTGAGAACCGGGAGCGCAAAGCGAGCCTTTGGCGTCTGGAGGTTGAAGCCTGGCATCATCAATACGCCCAGCGTGCGCAGGACGTGTTGAGCCGGTTGATTCATCACATCGGACGCGAATGCGAGGCGTTGCAGGCCCAATTAAAGCGGCTTGCCGCCCGGGAAAAAGAACTGCAGGGCGAATCCGAGGAAACCAGAGCGAAGAAAGAGCAGCTAAAAAATCAGCAGAAAGCCATTTTGAAAAAGATCGATGAGTTGCAGATCGTCGGACAGCGGTTGACCGGCTACGTGGCGTCCGATTGGATGATGGCCCATGACGCGAAGGAACCGGTTGACGCCAATGTCTTCCTGGTTGCGTTGGCCGGGAAAGTCGGTGTCGATGCGGCCGCGGCAAAGAAAGATAAAGATCATGCCACGGCCTCGGAGTTGGTGACTACTCAAAAGGCCATGCTGGCGCGCCAGATGCTGCCGCTTTCGTTCGCGTTGCCGGTTATTGGTGATGATTCCCCTGAATCCGACCCACGTAAGGTCCTTGATCAACTTATCGCCCACCTGGAACATGCCCACATCCGGGAAATTACCGAGCACGGCACCCAATCCCTCTACGCCGCCCGTTTGCGCCAAGCCATTGAAGTCGCTACGCGAGCGGCGGGCCAGGATGATTCATATTCGCCCGGCCAGCGCGTTTTCAAAAGCAGTTTGGCGGCCACCTCTTTGCAGAGCGACCCCGGCATCGGTTGGCGCAACATGTTGGGGAGCCAGGCGCTCAAGGGGCTGCCTTTGGTGGGACAACCGATTGTCAATACCGGAGCAAACACCCGGATACGCAAGAAAATCGACAAACAGTTCTGGCAGAACATCAACCGCATCCGCGTTTCCGGCGCCGGCAACACCAACTATGTCATTGTAACCCAGTTGAGTTTGGAGGCGACTTTGAGTGCCGTGGCGGTCGAAAAATTCAAGGATGTGGCGTCAAACGGCAATGCCGCCCAAATGCTGCCGCCGGTGCCGGCCGTCAAAGCGCAGGAATCCCAAGACGAACGACAGGTCAGGCTGGATGCGGAGCAGAAGATGGGCGCACGTATCATCGATGCGTTGCGGCGAATAAAACACTTTTGTAGCGCCTTGAACACCAGGATCAGCGGTCTGCCGGCTGCTGCCTTTGGCGCAGCCGGTGACCGGCAAAACGCGATCCGGACGGCGCGCGCGGTCATTCAGCAGGAACTGAGAACGGCCGTCGACCAGCGCAAAGACGTTGTGGAGCGGTTTGAATCGCCGTTGATGATCGTTTCCGAGACATTGCAATAATGCGTATCGCGCAACGCCTACGTGCTTGTTTCGTTTGGTTGCGCGAGCCCTTAATGCACCAGGCTCAGGTTCGGTTTGACGGCCAGGGCGGGCGGCGTGGTAAAAAAGGCTTCGATGATGTCCTGCTGTTCGGCGAGGTGGGCGGCGGCGCGGATACGGCTGTAGAGGTGATGGCCGAATTTGAAATTGCCGGCAAAATAGGCGGTAAAGCGGACAAAGCGGCGCCGGGCGGTGACAGGATCGAAGTACTGCTCTAAAAGCGCCAGATAGCGCAAGGCCACGTTTCGGTGCAATGCCGGTGTCGCTGCCAACCCGTCCGCCCACTGGGCAAAACACCAGGGTTGCGCCACGGCAAGCCGCGCTACCGCCACGCCGTCGCAGCCGGTGGTTTGCAGCATGCGCAGACAATCGTTCGCATCAAACACATTCCCGTTGCCGAACACCGGTATCGAAACCGCCTCCTTGATCCGGCCGATGTATTCCCATTTGGGGGGGCGGCTGCGTCTGTCCGGCGAAACCCTGGGGTGGAAGGTCAAGGCGTCTGCGCCGGCGGCTTCGAACCGCCGGGCCATGTCCACAGCGAAGGCCGGGTCGTCACGCCATCCTGTACGAAATTTGACGAAGAGCGGCAGCGCTGTCGCCGCGCGCACCGCGCTTACGATGCGGGCGGCGTGATCCGGGTGTTTTAACAGATCGGCGCCGCAGTTTTGCGCACATATCCGTTTGACCGAACAGCCGAAATTGATATCGACGCCGAAAAACCCTTCGTCCTCGATTCGTTGGGCGGCCGCGGCCATGGTTGCCGGTTCATTGCCGAAGATTTGCCAGACCAAATGGGACCGTTCTTCGTCCCGCCAGCAAAAGCATCTTGATACGTCACGGTTTTCGGAAGGGACTCTGCGGGCGCTGCACATTTCTGAAAACAACAGACCGAAACCACCGAATTCAGCCAACAGGCGGCGAAAGGCCACATTGCCCAGTTGGGTCATGGGGGCCAGGGCGAGGCGCGTGGCAATCCGGCTGGGGCCGATTCGCAAGGGGCGGTTAAGAAGTTGACTCAGGGCCGGGTTCATGGTCTTGATGGCGGTGTTTGGCGTCAATGACTTTACGCAGCATCGTGGCTAATTCGGTTTTGACGATCGGTTTCATTAAAAACCCCTTGATACCGATCTGCTTGGCTTTTTCCGGTGAAATCAATTCGCTGTAACCGGTGCAGATGATGATCGGCAGCGCCGGCCGGATTTTCAGCAGTTCTTCGGCCAGGTTGTCGCCGGAAAGATACGGCATGGTCATATCGGTGATCACCGCGTCGAAGCGATCCGGCTGGGCACGAAACGCCTCCAGGGCTTCAATGCTGCTGGCGTGGGGCACGACGTTGTAGCCGAGGCGGCCTAGGATTTGGGTTTGCAGTTTAACGATGGCCTGTTCATCATCAACCACCAGCAATGTTTCGCTCCCTGTGTCGGATTCAACATCCGTGCGCTTTGCCAGCGGGACTTCGGCGGCCGTGATGGTCGGTAGATAAACCGTAAAGATTGATCCCTGGTTGATTTTACTTCGCGCCAGGATCTCGCCGCCACAGCTCTTGACGATGCCGTGCACCACCGACAGCCCCAGGCCTGTGCCCTTGCCTTTCGGCTTGGTTGTAAAATAGGGATTGAATATTTTGGCCAGGGTCTCCTCATCCATGCCGACGCCGGTGTCCTCGATGGCCAGGTGCGCATACCGGCCCGGTGACAGGTTGGCGCTGGGCAGTTCTTCGGTAGTGAACCGCACTTCTTCGAGCCGCACGGCCAGACGGCCGCCGCGCTTTTGCATGGCCTGATAGGCGTTGGTAACCAGGTTCATGGCGACTTGGTGTATTTGGGTCGCATCGGCCATGACCATGCCGCAGGCCGTATCGATATGCGGCGCGATTTCGATGGTCGTCGGCAGGATCGAGCGGGTCAGGTTGATGACTTCGTTTAGGACGGTATGCAGTTTAAGCGGTTTGATTTCCCGTTCGGCTTGACGGCTGAACGTAAGTATTTGTTTGACCAGATCCCGGGCGCGAATGGTTGCCTTCATGATTTCATCCAATTGCGCATGGGTGCTGCTCGTCGGTTCGAAATCGCCCATCAGCATTTCCGTGTAGCCCAGGATCGGCGCCAGGATGTTGTTGAAGTCATGGGCGATGCCGCCGGCGAGTACGCCGATGGCTTCGATTTTCTGCGCTTCCTGGATCTTGGCTTCCAAGGCCGCTTTTTCCTTCATTGCCTGGATACGCAAACTGATGTCTCGAATGGCCGCGATGTGGACCGCTTTATCGTTCCATTCGAAAAACGCCCCGGTAATTTCGACCGGAAATATCGTACCGTCGTTTTTTTTGTGGTAGCGGATCGGCACTATTTCGGTCTGCTGCATCGTGGCCCTGTGTGTTTTATCCGGTTCGGCCGAAAGGTCCGTGTTTTTCAGCGCCAGCAACTCATCCTTGCTGTAGCCGTACATGGCAACCGCGGCGCGGTTGGCTTCCAGAATACGGCCGCTGTGCTGGTCGATCATGAAAATGGCATCGGATTCCATGTCGAACAGTTTGTGGTACTTTTTCTCCTGCTCCTTGAGGCGCTGCTCGGATTCGATTTTTTCGGTAATATCCTGCGCGTAGATGGCTACCGCCGTAATGGCGCCGTCTTCGTCATATACCGGATTGATGCTGTATTCGCCCCAGCGTTCGTTGCAGCGATCGATATTGCGAACCGCCTGACCGGTGGCAAACACCCGTTCGACTTCTGCTCGGCGACGTTCGGCGATTTTGAGCGGGAAAAACTGCCAGACCGTTGCCCCGATTAATTTGTCGCGCGCGATATTGAACCATTTGACGCCAACTCCGTTGGCTTCCAACACAACGCCTTGCCGGTCCAGAAGTACTATCGAAGCTGTGGCCGAATCCAAAATAGCTCTCAGCTTTTTCTCGCTTCGATATAAAGCTTCCTGGGCCGCTTTTTGTTCGGAAACGTCCCGTGTGTTGGAAATCACGCATTGTTCACCATGCATGTCGATCAGCCGGGCGGAAACCACATAGGGTTTGATGGTGCCGTCTTTCTTGCGCAGCACGGTTTCCATGTTTTCTATTTTTTGATTGCGGCGCAGTTGGTCGACAAAGGTGGCACGGTCTTTTTCCGCAACCCAGGCGTTGAGTTCGGCGGCGGTTTTGCCGATCACCTCTGCGCGCTTAAAACCGGATGCCTGAAAGTAATGGTCGTTGGCATCCACCACCAGACCGTCTTTCAAGCGGGTCAGCATCATAATATCGGGCCCGGCCATGAAGGCTTTGGCGAATTTTTCTTCACTGCGTTTCAACGAGCGCGTGGTTTCCAACAGTTTTTGATGCTTCAAGCCCATATCGGCCACCATCTCGGCGAACAACGTCAGGTACTCCAGGATCGCCGCCATGCGGTCTTCGGTGATGATCGGTACCTGCGTCAGTGCGTTCAAATATGCCTTTTCTTCGAAGCCGTACCGTTGGGCCTGTTCTTTAAAGCGGGTGAGTTCGGCGGCGCCGGGGCGATTAAAAAGGAATTGGCCGGTCAGGTAGTTGGCGACATGTTCGCCGTTGATGATAATCGGGGCGGCAGCATCGATCAAACCGTGCGGGCACTGGAAAAAAACCCGGCGCTGGCCGTTTATCAGCCTTGCGCGGATCGTGGAATCGCTTTGGATGCAGAGTTCTTCGGACTTGGGATTGCGTCGGTGAAACTGGGCACAAATGGTTTGCCAGCCGGAACCGGTGATAATGGCGCCGTCGGTTGTGATAATCGATGAGGGAATCCCGGTCGCCTTGTAAAAAGAGTCGGTGAATTTCTGAATTCTATTCGTATCGATGAATTCCGCTATCGTGTTGGACATTGCGCCTCCTGAACCGTATCCGGTTAGGGCCGCGGAAAAAACAAAATGTCCTAAATACGAACGTACTTTGGAATATTCTATTTTTTCCGCGGCCCTTACTTTGTGACAAGGTAACATATTACACCAGGAAGTCAATTTGGCAGTGGGAATCGCGAAAAAACAACAACCGCGACCGCCTCGTGACAGGCCGGTTTGGTGCCCAATTATGGCGCAGTGCTCAATATTGGTCGCAATCAGCGCTTCTCATGTTCGGCTTTAAAATTAAATCATTTTATAACGATGGGTTATATTGTTGGTGACAATGGCATCGCAATTGCTCTACCAGCCGGCACAACGCCCATCATCTGCAAGATTACGACAAATTGCAGTAAATAACGACAACTGGAGGATGTGTCATGATTCAGTTTTTAATCCACGAAAAGGCTGACAGTGTAGGGGTTGCCACCGTCGACATCAAGGCCGGCGAGGTCGCCCAAGGGCTGTACATGGATTCGCAGGAAGCGGTCGAGATCGAGGCCCTGCACGATATTCCCCTGGGCCACAAAATCGCCATGACCGATCATCAGGTCGACGACGCCGTGACCAAATACGGCGCTGACATCGGCAGGGTGGTTGCACAGATCAAAAAAGGCGAACATGTTCACACCCATAATTTAAAAACAAGGAGGTGGTGATAATGAGCAATCCTACGGTAATGGCCTATCGTCGTGCGAACGGCCGCGTCGGCATCCGCAATCATGTTTTGATTCTGCCCCTGGACGATTTGAGTAATTCGGCCAGCGAAAAAGTCGCATTCAACATCAGGGGCTGCAAAGCGATCCCACATGCTTACGGCCGGTTGCAATTTGGTGAAGACCTGGCGTTGTTCTTTCGCACGCTGATCGGCACCGGCGCCAATCCCAATGTGGCGGCCGTGGTCGTTATCGGCATCGAACCGGAGTGGACCAAGCGGGTGGTGGACGGGATCGCCAGAACCGGTAAACCGGTTACCGGCTTTGCCATCGAACGTCACGGCGAAATCAAAACCGTTGAGATGGCTAGCTGGAAGGCCAAAGAATATGTGCATTGGGCCAGTGAACTCAAACGCGAAGTCTGTGATTTGAGCGAAATATGGGTGTCGACCAAATGCGGTGAATCGGACACCACCTCCGGTTTGGCCTCCAACCCCACAGTCGGCAACGCTTTTGAAAAGTTGGTGGCCATGGGCGCCACCTGTTCTTTCGGCGAAACCAGCGAGGTGACCGGTGCCGAAGACACTCTTGTAGAAAGAGCCGCCACCCCCGAAGCCGCACAACAATTCATGGATCTTTTCAATCGCTATGCCGACATGATCGACCGCAATAAAACCGACGATCTTTCCGGCAGCCAGCCCACCAAGGGCAATATCGCCGGTGGATTGACCACCATTGAGGAAAAAGCCTTCGGCAACATCCAGAAGATCGGCAAAAAAATCAACTATGTCGGTGCCCTGGACAAAGCCGTAACCCCCACCGGTCCGGGTCTGTGGTATATGGATTCGTCCAGTGCCGCCGCCGAAGCGGTGACCCTGTGGGCGGCGGCCGGGTTTGTGGCCCACTTTTTTCCCACCGGTCAGGGCAATATTATCGGCAATCCCATCGAACCGGTGATCAAACTGACCGCCAATCCGCAAACGGCCGGGGATATGTCCGAACATATCGATTATGACTGCTCGGCCATATTACGCGGCGAAATGACCCTGGACGAGTCGGGTGACAAACTGATCGATATGCTTATTCGCACCTGCAACGGCCGGCTGACGGCCCAGGAAGTGCTGGGGCATGAAGAATACGTGCTGACTAAACTCTACGAAAGTGCCTGATCAAAGGACCGGGAAAAACAGTTTGACAACCCTGTGTCCATCCGGTTTCATGGCCTTGGGCAACCGTGCGCAACTGTCGGCAAAACTGCACACTCATCGCATATGATAATCAAGATTCAGGTTTTTCGAACCCCATTTTCAGGGATTCCCTGATTTACAGTCGCATATCGGGTGTGGTACCTCTTTATCCAGACATTGCTTGATCGGATAATTGTGAAATTCGGGATCCAGGAGGTCTTCATGAGCATGAAACTAAACAAGTCTTTGTATAACAGGCCGGTTGCTGCGCAGCAGCTTAAGGACAAGAATGTCACGGCCGCGGGCAAAGACACCGCCAAACAAGGCGCCCCGGCTGCCGCGACAACATCGAAGGCATCGCCCGAAATTGTCGAAAAATCGCAGGAGGTGGCCAAAACTGCCGATGATTCGATAATCGTGACCAAAACTGCCGATAAGCTTTACAATGCGCGCTTAAAAGTTCTTGAAATGTTGGCAACGGCAAACCGCAAAATACAAAATCTGGTTTTGGCCCTTGCCAACGGTCTGGATATCGGTAGCGGCGGCGGGGATGCAGGGGGCAGTGCCAATCCAACCGAGACGCCCGCGCCGACACCGGGAACTTCGACCCCGGCGCCCAATCAGGCAGCTCCGGCGAATCAAAGTCCGCAGGCACCGCTGCCTCAGAAACAGGATTCCGGGGGCAGCAAACCGCCTCCGGCGACGCCCGATGTGGCCCGGTCCTGATAATTGCCGGCACAAGCCTGACTATCCCGTCTATTCCCGGTGCTTGGTTGTACTGGTCGGAGCCATCGGCAGCAATGGGCCTCAATTGCGCCGACATGATTTAAGGACCGTGA
>JANQIE010000043.1 GCA_028282295.1 Desulfobacterales bacterium
TTCGCCGGCATCGATCCCGATCAGTTCAAATGCCGGTGGTTTGCAGTACTTGTGCAAAACTCTGACTTTAAATTTGTCCGTGCACCACCGCGCCATAAACGACGGAACCATTCGCTTATTCCAGCAGTAGTCAAAAAGGTCAGAAAAGCCTTGTACATTCGGCGCTAACACAGTAATTCGTGGCAACCCTCGGGTAATGATCCACCCCTGAAACATTCGGAAATACTCGTATGTCTCCGGCCAATCGGTTCCATGGTCAACGAATACAGCCTCGAAATCCCAACCTTGCTCGATCAGGTATAAATACATAGCGACGGAATTAACGCCGCCGCCGAATGATAAATAATTTCTCATAAAGTCTCCTCAAATCGTCGCTAAATCGTCGCTATACCATCGTATGGAAACGCCTTGGATGGACCACGCTTTTTGCCACCACGCGGTTGGCCCAACGGATACGTCTGCTGGATGTACTCCCAACATCTTTGCAGCTCGGACAATGTCATCTCCCGGCGTGATTTGCCGAAACGCGTCTTGATCTCGGCGTTTATACGCCCCGGCTTGTAATAGTTTTCAAAGGTGAACTGCCTGACGTGAGATTCGATCCTCGACAGCAGGCCGGCTTCTGTTTCACTCGGGGTTTTAGGGGCTATCCAGGGGCGGGTGCTGTTGTTTCCCAGGACGAACTCATTGCTGTCGGCCAGCTTGGAATTTAACGGGACAAAATCAGGTTCCCTGGGACGGGTCTCCCCCTCTGTCGCAAACAGGCTGATCTGTCGCGTTTTATTCATTTTGGTTACAGAACCGGTCTGCTCGGACTCGATTTTTTGGACCACTTTCTGAAACAGAACATCATCGGGAGCAAACACATACCCGTACTGCCCGTCATATTCATAAGCCGGATCGATGCGGACCGCTCTCGAAACCATTTGAAGGATCCACGGCGCCGAACGGATATGTGTCAAACTGATGATGTGAGAGATTTGTTTGCAGTCAAAGCCTTCGTAGAACAGGGCCACACCGACAAGTACGTCGGTTTTACCGTCTTTGAATCGCCTGATTGCCTTTCTTGCCGCTGGAGTGTCGGCACTGGTTGCCACCTCCGCATACCGGAATTTGCTTCGTAGAAAGGCAACTGCCTTGTTTGCCAAATCGATATTGGCGCAGACCACCAGGAGACGTGCTCCCGGATTGATTTGCTTATACCGGTTCCAGTGATCGACACCGGCGGTCAGAATGTCCTCGGCATATTCGGTTCTAAGCGCGGTATAAAGCGCACGGTTTGCAACCCGGCCACGCGCGTTTTTGATATTGGTCGCCTTTTTTCGTCCGTGTTCTTTCCAGTTGGCACGGCCGTCATACAGATGGAATTTAAGCGGCAAAATAGAGCGTTCTGAAAGTGCATCGGACCGGCTGTACTCAATGTATCGAATCGTCTCGGTCGACCTGAGAACGGGATACAGAACCTGTTTTTTGCCGGTATCCAGAAATCTATAGGGCATGAACGCGACCTGCTTTGCATCGCCCCTTTCGATTGTCCCGGTCATCAACACGGCAAACCGGGCCTCGGCGACCAATGGTGCCAGACTTTCTTCCCAGGGGCCGCCCACTTCGACGTGATGAAACTCATCCAGGATCAGAATGTAGCGCCGCCGCCTGAAATCGTTCACAACAGTCTGCTTTGTGTCCAGACCGATTGCCTGATAGGTGGTGACAAAACCGTTCAGGCCCCGGCATGGGTTGACTTCGTTTGTGCTGGCCCGGACCGTGAGCGTGTGGCCGATCATGTTTCTAAAAAAAGGATCGATAAAATTGCCCTCGCCCTGTATCTGCAGGGAGGTCCGCGGCACAACCCAACAAATCGCATCGGCCATGCCGCAGGAGATAAGCTCGCCGGCCAGGATCGGGATCAAGGATTTTCCGCCGCCGGGGCAGACATGGGCCAGGATGGTTTTGATCGGGGCACCGGCTTTGATATTGTCGATGGCTGCCTTGAATTCAGCCTGATGTTTTCTTAGCTTCATCTCTCCTCGATTCGGGTTATGCGTCTGCGTTTTTTTATAAACACGATGAAGTAGCAATGGGTTTTGCGCGCGTGCTGCTGCGTGTGCTGGTTCCAGCCAATCGGCACATGTGATGCCAGTTTGATGAACAGATCTTTTGGATAGAGATTGATCCGCTGCGCGAATCGGATAATATCGGCATGGACCAGATACTGGGTGCGACCACAGACCGAGTCCTGACATTTGAAGACCAGCACCCCGTTGGGTTTGAGGACCCGGGCGATTTCCTGCATGGCAGTGGTGTACATGCGCCAAAGTTGACGCATGTTTTCAAACGCGCCGTATTTTTGCCGCAGACGGCATGTTTTGCTTCCAGCAGGCAAAAAGGGCGGATCAAAGACCACGCTTTGCAGGCATTCCGGCTTAAACGGCAGGTGGCGGACATCCGCCGGCATTATCTTTCGGGTTCTGGGCGCTATGTCCATTTTCAACCGGGGGGCAGGTACCCCCGCCTTGTAGAAACCGCCGACACGATAGGTGCAGTCGAGATCGAATCCGTTGGGACAGTAAAGCCGCGTGATCCAGCGCAGAATTTCGAACTGGCAGTCTGATACGGACCGGATCAGGTGCCTGTTGGTCAACCTCTTCGGCACCCTGGCGGGGGCAGGCGCGGTTTCATCAAACAGGGACTGCTGCACATTAAGCATCGGGTTTCTCGATCGGTTCGATTCGTTTGATATAAAGATAGCCGTTGAACTGATAGGCTTCCACGCGGTTGTCACCATCTTTGCAGACGATGGCTTTGCCCATCGTTTCGGCCTGCCTGAGTTCATCGGGACTGACCATTTTTACCTTCGTCTTTTCCAGCAACATGAAATTCCTTTCGTGTTGAGGTGGATTCGGCCTTGCCCTGCTTGCTGAAGAATGCGAACAAGTGCGCGGTTTTGAGCAGGACTTGGTTGACCGGGACGGGCCGAAGCGCCCCTCAGGAGCCCACGCAAGATTTTGATACACTCAACGATTCAACGCTAAATCTGCCATCCGCCTATCAGCGTTACGAGTTCATCCAGCGCGTTGGCGATCGCGTTGAGCGCGACGCAGATCATAACCAGAACAAAGAAGATCGCGATGTCAAAGAGGGTGTCTTTTGATTGCTGCATGCCCATTCTCCCTATCCGTTGCCTGGGGTCTGTTTTCCTTTTTTTCCGTCCCGACATTGGACAGAAACAACGCCATGAACGCATCGGCCAGATCGTCCGAGTACTTGTTTTTCAATACGATGGGGCTCGCGCCTTTGTTTGCACCTGTTGTTTGCTTCAGTTCGTCAGTACTGACCATTTTAGCTTTCGTCATTTCTACAAACATATCGTTCTCCTTTTGCGTTGATCCGGCCTTGCCTTGTCTGTTCCATGTTTCGTCAAATGAATTGCGTGAATCACAGACATTCAATTCTCCTTTTCAGCTTGCCCCGTCAGCGCGTTTGCTTTTGAAGAACTACGCTCACTGTCTTTACCTGCGCAAACCGGTCCGACTCCTTGCTGTATACTTTCGGGATCTGACAACGGGCGCCCACAAATACGGCACCTGGCGCAGCTTGATGATTTCGAATTTTTAAATTGCATCTGGTTCATAATGCTCACCTCGTTTTTTGTCTTGGGTGAGGGCGGGGCCGGAACGAGGTTTGACCGACCGGTCCGAATGCGTAACCATTTCGGCCTGCCTCCAGGCCCCGCCCGTTTTCAGGGATTAACTTTCGCCTTCATCCTCCGTAATAAACGCTGATCGACTCAACCATTCGCCGCACCCTGGATAGGGCTCGACTTGGGTTTCTTCGCTTTACATTTTTGGGTTGTTACACTTGAAATCGTAATCCCACCCGGATTCCGTGCTACAGTCGATTTCTTCCATGTAGCACCCACAAGCGCGGCAACGCTCTTCATCCCATTCTCTCTTTTTCTTGCCCATTGTGCGCTCCCTTAATGAATCGTGACTCCCCCTTTGGCGAAGGAAACGACATGGTCTGCCAAATCAACACATTCCGGTTTGTGGGTAATGTAAAAGCAGGTGTCGAAACCGCCGGTCTGCATGAAGGCGCGATACAGCGCGATGAAATGCTTGGCGTTGTTCACGTCCAGGGCGCCGTCCTCTTCGTCGCTCAGTGCGGTTTGAAAATTGCGCCCGCTCTTTTCCTTCGCCACCAGGGTCAGGGCCAGCCGCAGCGCCTTTAACGACCAGACCTTTTCCCCGCCGGACAGATTGTCGAGCAGTACTTCGGTGCCGTCTTCGCGCATGACCAGAATGTCCAGGACCTCGCGCATCGTTTCCGGATCCTGGGTCTGGAGCCGGACCGCGAAGTTCGGGCCGAACGTGGTTTTCAGCAAGTCATTGGCCGATCCGGAAATGACCGGCGCGACCGAATCTATTTCCAGCGCGCGCAACCCGTCCTTGCCGCAGGCGTTTTGCAGATAGGTCCATTCGGCGATCTCATTGGTGATGCGGTTGCGCTGCGCCTGCAGGGATGCCACCTGGGACTTGTCCTGTTCGTATTCGTCCCGCCGTTTTTCCAGCGTGGCAATGGTGGATGCCTGGGTAGCGGCGTTTTTCAACAACATGTCGATGGTACGGTGCTTGGCTTTGAGGTCGAGTTCCAGATCGGTAACACGTCCGGCTGCTTCGGGATCGATTTCATCCCGCAGCGCGGCGCATTGCCGGTCCATTGTGGCGGCGCGTTGGTTCAGTGCCGTTAACTGGGTCTGAAATCCGGCCCCAACGCTCCGGCGCTCTGTCTCCATTTCGGCCCGGCGCGTTTCGATCTGTTCCAGTTTGGCCGAGGCGACCGCCAGTTCCGGCTGTTTCGCGGCCAGTTTTTCAAATTTGGGCACCATGTCCTGCAGGTCCTGCTTGCGCCCGCGCAATGCCCGCAGCAGCCGTTCCGCCTCGCTGCGTTCATCAAGCACGGTCTGAATCTCGCCGGATCCGCGTTTGAACATGGACCGGTTTTGTTCTTCATTCGCCTCGATCGCGTCCCAGATCCGGCCGGACTCTTTGCGCAGTTGATCCAGTTCAGCCACAAGTTCTGTCAAGCGGTCGTGGTCGGTTTTCTTTTTTTGATCCAGCGCGGCCTGCCGGTGTTCGAGCTTCACTTCCAGGGCAGGACACTGCTTCTGTGCTTCCAGGGCCTTGACGATGAAACTGCATTTTGTGCTGAGGCACTCCGGATCGCGTAAATGCAGCGCGGTCTCGTCTTCGCGGCAACGGGTGATTTTCGATTGCAGGTCGAGAAGCTCCCGGTCGTTGTCGTGATTTTTCAACGCGACTTTCAGCAACTCGGTCTGTTTGCCGTTCTCCGCGATTTTTTTGTCAACTTCGGCCAGTTTCTTTTCCAACCGCGCTTTTTCATCGTCGAATTGTTTACTGATTTCAGCATCCCGGGCCTGCAGTTCATTGATCCGGACCAGGAACCTGTTGACCTTTTCCGCTTCCTGTTCGATTTGCCTGCCGGTTTCATCGATCAGTTTTACGGTTTCATCCCTGGACCGGGCCGCGGCGTTGATCCCTTCAGTCTGGGCCAGGAGCCGCTCAGGGCCGGTGGCTTCGATGCTCAATGCGCAAAGTTTGTCTCTGAACACGCCGTCTTTTTCGCCGGCATCGTGTTCAACCCGTTGAATCGCGGCCAGAAGCTGCCGGCTGTCCGTTTCCAGGGTCTCCAGTTTGCCGGATGCGATCCGCGCCTTCTCGGCCGCGGCCCGGGCCGTTTCAAGCTCATAAACAATCCGGCTGATCCGCGCTTTGCTTTCGTCCCGCTGATCTTTGATGCGGGTCAGTTCCTGCTGTTCCGTTTCCAGCCGCAAAGCCGCGTCCGCATTCGGCTGCATGCGCTTCTGGACATAGTCCAGTTCCCGGTCAATACCGGACAGCCGGCCGTTCAGGATACTGACACAATGCTTGCTTGTGGCTTCGTGGCGTTCCAACTGGTCGAGACGAAGAAATTCACTGAACAGTTTTTTGAGTTCGCCCGTGGTCAGGTCGGTCATTTTGTCGCTGTTCTGGGCACAGAACACGCTGTTGAAGAACAAGCTTGATGAGCCGAACAGGCCTGAGATGAACCGGTCGTATTCACTGACCTTGCCGCCGGTTTCGGACTCAGCACCGCCGTTGACATAAATGAATGCCTCCTGGCGCTCGCTCTGTGCATCGATTTTGGTCACGGACCGGTACAGGTTGCCGTTGAACTCAAATTCGAGCTCCTTGAATGAGTCGCGCAGAAACACATGCTGTTTGAGCGAACGCTGACGGCTAGCCAGTGTCCGGTACGGATGCAGATTGTCGAGTATGGTGGTTTTGCCGTGGCCGTTGGGACCGTCAAAGGCGACCAGACCGCCAATCTTTGAAAAGTCCAGTTCAACGTCGTCCAGATCCAGTCCCTTCTTGATCCCGATGAAGCCACGCAGTGCCAAACGGTTTATTTTCATTTGCGGGTCTCCTTTATCTCCTGCCGGAGATGTTTTTTTGTGTTGACTTTGTATTGACAGGGTAGGGTGGGCTGCGCCGGTGATCGGCGCAGCCCGTTGCCTATTCGCCGCCCAGGCCGTGCTCATACGGGTCGATAAAACCGAGTCCGCCCATGACGCCGAACTGTTCCGGGGTGACCGTCCCGTCGGCTGGAACCGGACCGCCGACAGTACTGTCCGGTAAGGTTTGAGACGGCGGCCATTGCACGGCGGGTTTACCACTGCTGCAGGCGGCGGCCAGCAGCAGACAAATACCAACTGCGAGTGTTTTCACGTTTACTCTCCTTTGCCTTTTCAGGGTTGGGGGTTAGAAACCGGCAGCCTGCTGAACCGGTTCCGGTTCTTTGCGGGCCGTGCCGCTGACGGCTTCAAAAATTGCATCCGGATTTCTGGTTTCCAGATCAGCCGCCTTGTCCAGGATGCCGGCGGATGGTTCCGGTTCGTCCCGGATCGCGGCCTGTTCGCGAAGTTTGTCGGGCAGCGCCGTCAGTTCGAAGAACCGTTCGGACCGGACATTGACGCGGGGAATACGGATCAGTTTGATATCGACCGATTTGGCGCCGCCCGACATGGTGCTGGTTAAAAAGGCTTTGATCGCATCCTGGTCGATGCGCTCAACTTCGTCCTGAAACACGGTCAGTTCGATACGAACCAGTGCGTTGTGCAGTTCTTCAGGGGTGCGGGTGTAGAGAATCTCGTCAAGTTTTTCGATCGGGTCCCGGGTAAAATCAGCATCAAGTCTGATCAGTTTGCGGGTCGGGGTTTTGATGAATCGGGAATCAAGTGAACCGTTTTGCAGCGTATGGATGTAAAAGCCTTTTTCTTCCAGCTCGCCAAAATTGTTGCGGTGGATCGAACCGGAATAGAAAATATTGTTGCCTATCTGCTGGTGCAGATGGATGTGACCGAGGCAGACCAGATCGGCGTTTGCCAGTTCGACCTGTTCCCGGCTCATTTCGATGTCGCGGCCGATCAACTGTTGATGCTCGGACACGTACGCACCGCCGATGGCCCAGTGACCGACCAGGATATGCGGCACGTTGCAGGTGGCGGCGTTGGTGGCAAACCCGTTGAAGATCCGGCCGACCCTGGCCGCAATGGCCTGATCCGTGTCGGTAATGCCGAGTTCGCTTTGAAAAAACTGTTTGGTGACGGACGGGACAATCGATATGAGCGCCCTGGCTTCGGCCAGCCGGCAGTTGTCTTCGTTGCCGGACCAGAAACCGCCGGAACCGTTCAGGATAAGCTGGTCGGGAAAGCGGGTGATATGCACGGGGTAGGTGGCGCGGATATTGCGCAACAGCTCCGGTGCGTAGCCGTCATGGGACCGGGTCCCGATCGGGATCACCACCGGGGCGATATGGGCAAGGCCGGTGACGGTCTCAAATATCAACCGTGCGCTGCGCGAGTCGAGTTTAACGTTCTGGCTGTCGGTCATGTCGCCGGCAATAACGATCAGATCGAGACGTGTTTCGGACGCGACCTCAAGCATATGCTCGAGGCATTTGCGCACCTCGGCGATTTCACTGTCTTTGACATGCCAGTCGGCGGTATGCAGTATTTTCATAACATATTCTCCTTCGTTTCGGTCCCCGTGGGATCCGGTCATTGAGGCAACGGCAGAAGTAGCGGCTGCCGTCCCAACTCATGGAACACCCGCACTGCGGGCAATAGCGGGCATCCCGGCCGATACGCGCAATGCTCCATTTAGAACGGGATGTCATCGGTTTGATCCTCCATAGCCATCAGTTTTTCGTAAAATCCGGTCAGATTCGTATCGTTGAAGTCTTCGAGCGGGTATTGCAGATGAACCAGGTTGTAGCCTTTGTGGCGGGCCAGTTCTTCCAGATGCCGGATCTTTTGCCCGCGGTCCATTTGTTCAAAAGAGGCCGGCGCCTCCTGCGGCCGGTTGGTGTCGGTGTCAGGATAGGGCGGCTCCGGCCCGGGATCTGCCAGGGGTGTCTCTGTGAGTGTGTCCGGTTGGGTGTCGGGGTGCGGAATCGGCACGGTGGCACCGGGTTGACCAATTGGTGGGGCCGGCAGGCCGTTCGGGGCGGGCATACCAAAGACCCCGGCCGCGGCGTTGGCCGCGGCCAGCAGCATGGTCTGCTTGACCAGCGGATCGTTGTAGTCGGGCCGGAACACGACCCGTACCATGACGAACGGTTGCTGCAGTTCCTGCCGGGTGTAGTGCGACTTGGTGTTGAGGATCGACTTGATGACGCGGGCCTTGGCGCCCGACTCGGCCTTGGTCACGGCATGACGCCGTTCCATCCGCATGTCCCGCTTCACGCAGTAATTGATATAGTCCTGCCTGTCTTCGGATGTCTTCAGCCGCCGGTTTTTGCGCGCCTTGGCCTCGTACTGCTCCTTTAAATCATCTTCGATCACGTGCATGTTCTTGCTGTAGGTGCTGACCATGGGGCTGGACAGCGTGCCATCCGGCTGCCGGATACCGCCCACGGCCTGATACGTGACAATGTCCGGATCGTCCCCCGGTATCTGGCCCGATTTGTACGGGTCCCAGGCAATCTGGGCGCAGTTGGCAAGCTTCAGGTAGGCTTGATAGTGCAGGAAAAACGTGCCCTGTTTGGCGCCGTTGGGGTAAACATCACCGGCGTTAGGATCGGGGTCGAGCCTGACAATATCGACCACGGGCTGGTGAAACTCGGAGTATTCTTCCAGCCGGACACTCGGCTTGAGAATGTTGGCGCCCTGACGGCGGTATTCTTCGATCTGCTCCATGACGGTGCGGGCCTTGCCCATGCGCTGATCGTCGGGATTATTGTGGTTTTTTGCTTGCATAACGGCCTCCTTTGTTTTTTGCCATCCGTCATGAACCGGTTTCTTTTCTTAGGCAAAACCTGTCCCTACCGACTTACCGCCCCCTTCACGGAGCGCGCCCGGGTCTGTTTTGCTTCGTTTTTGTGTAATTGGCTCAGCGGTCGGTCAGCTTCCACGCCATCAAACCGGTCCGGCCAATGCCTGGTAATCAGGTTATATTTCTAAGCGGTCAATGATCTCACGGAAATCATTTACGAGAGCCTGGACCTCTCTGAAATTGGCTCGAATCTCGTCAGCCAATGGTGCCACCTTATCCGGCGTTTGCTTACTGTTTTCTATGACATCACCAGCCTTGTTTTCTTTCTCAGGGCGCAGAATCGGATTTAGTTTTTCATAAAGATGTTCTTTTAATCCGCGTGCTTTTTGGATGGACGATCGTAGCCTGTTCAATTGTTCAACTATTTGAGGTTGCTGATCGGCGGCGGGTATGCCCATGCCGGTATCACCGCAACATTCCACTAATTCTGTCTTATTCATTTGATTGGGGTCCTTTGAGATGTTCGTTTATTGTCTGGCGATATTTCTCCGCCGATTTTCTCGCCCGCTACGCATAAAGGCGTTCTCGATTTTTTTCATATAATTTCTAAACCGTGCCTCGTGCCCCCGTGCAGAATCATTGGGGATAGCCACCCATTCACCGTTGTCGTGGCCGATAATGGTTACATCCCAACGGCGGACAGCCTCACTGAGAGTTTTGTACCAATAGCCAAATCCGGTTTTGGGGCAATGAATCCACCACCCGCCGTGACCCTCGCCGAAACGAACCGTTTCGCTCGGTCCGCGCGGTGGTATCGCCTCATCGTATTTTGGCAATGCGTTTAGTCGGTCCATCATTTCAAATTCTATTGGACGCGCTTCATCTGCAATTTGCTGCCTAATAAGCGCCGACCCTCTGTTATACGCTGCTACTCCCATAGTTTTCCCTTACTCCTCGGCTATGCTCTGTCGGTACTTCTCCACCGATTTTTTGACCGCATCAAAATGCTCGTTACTTCGGGCGACCACGGCACCGATATCGGACCGGCCCAACATCTTCTGGTGAAGCTCGGCCAACGACAGCCAGTCGCTGTGCATTTCAGCCGGCAGGCTGTCCTTGTCCGGCACCACCTCGTCACGGCAGCGCAACTCGCAATCAACCATTTCGGCCAGCCGCGCCACGATGGCGCGCGCAATCTTGTCGCCGCCGGCCTCGCGCATCATGCGCAACAGCGTGCGTTCAAATTTCTCGATCGGATTCTGCCGGATCGACTCCTCGTCCACATATCCGGGTTTGGCGGTCCAGCGCTGCAACGTGCGTGTCTGAACCTTGAACAGGTTGATCAGGTAGGTGTCGCCGATAAGATCACGACAGGCACTCAGGTATTCACGTGAATCGAACGGTATTGCGGTCGTTTTGGGCACCGTTACGTCCTCGCTTTTGTGAATTCGTTTCATTATCCTGGCGATGTGGCGCATAGCGTCGTAACAACGCTATGGTAGTTGATTTTGCCTAAGCGGCTGTTTTTGTTTCACAATTTTCTTCGAGAAAGGCTTTTTTTATCGTGACTGAATCACCAAACATCCAGGTTTGGCGGGAAATGCAGAAACCTAATTCTTCACAAGCCTTTTCGAGTTCAATAGCCCGGTCGCGGCTCATGTTTTTTCGGCGCGCGATGTAGTCGCAGAGGTTAGTGGTTGAAATTCCGGTAATTTTTTTAATTTTTAATAACGTGCCTTTAGGAAGCCTATTCATAAGTTCTCCTCATTTGCGTACACAATATACCCCAAAAAAGTGTATGTCAAGCATATATTACGCAATATTTAAGAATTGTTTTTTATAATACCCCGTGATAGTGAATTATCTTATGAAACCATCTGAATTTTTTAGAATTGCGATAAAAAAAATACTCTCGGAACGGAGAGTTTCGCAGAAGGAATTTGCAAAAAAAATTGGTGAGTCTCCACAGGTCTTTAACGATTATTTGGCAGGTCGGCGCAATTATAGTGAAAAGAAAGAAGCCAAGATCGCGGAATTATTGGGCATAACCCATATGGAAGTGGTTTTGTTTGGCTTGGAGATAGAAAAGAAATCTTCAAACGTTGAGGATAACAGGCCCGACTATCGTACTCAGAACAGTTTGGTAGCGCCAGATACCAAAAGCGCTAAAAAAGCTGAGCAAAGCCTGAGCCGGTTATCCATACTTGCGCAAATTCCACTCAAAAACTGCTCGGGTTGGGCGGATTGCCTCGCCCTATGGCTAGGGGTTGAGTATGATGCGTTGATCGGTTGGATTGAAAACGACGAAATCCCTCAGCCCGTCATTAAACTGATTGCCGATCGAGGCTACGCACCATCCGGCTGGTTGTTGAGCGAACCGAACCAGGAAGGCCGGTTAAGTGAAACCGAACAGAGATTCAGAGCACTGGCTAAGCTGGCAGGTGTCAAAATCGGTGTCCAATGGGCGGACCGGTTGGCCGCGAAGATCGGCGTAGACAGCCTGGAATTAACACAAAGCCTTTATAATGATAAAATCCCGCCTGAATTGATCCAACGAATAGAAGCGGCCGGTTACCCCGCAATGACGTGGGCCGCAAACCAATACGACCAGAAATCCCGGCACGAAGAGATTGTTGAACTGCGGCAACGGCTCCAGGCGCTTGAAGCCAAGGTTGCCAAACTCACAGACAAGTAGCTGTACCACTCCCACTGAATAGAAATTGTTCGAAATATTTCTATTAATCTCTAAACGTGGGAGGGCCTATGAGATTTACGGATTTATACAAACCGGATTTTTTTGAAAAGCTGGATACTGCCGGAATCAGTGTGCGCATAGCGCGGACAAAGCGGGATCTGGAACTCGCAAAGATGATACGGCGCACCGGTTACCGCATGTACGGTACAATTGATGGGGACGAAGATGAGGAACCGGAAGCGACCGTTTTTTTAGCCGTTGATGACGATCGTAAACCGCTCGGAACGATCCGGGTGATTGATCAGCAAAAAGAACGGATCGAACTTAGCGAATTTGTTGACATCGATTTGATGTTGGACGAAAATGAAAAACCGTGCGCCGAGGCCACCCGTTTGGCAATATTGAAAAATCCGAAAGCAATTCTGATAAAACTGCTGCTCTGGAAAGCATATTTTCTCTATTGTCAGCGATTCAATGTTCAGACAATGCTGGTCTCGGCCCGGCCCATATATGCCAGAAACTACAATTGGCTTCTTATGCGCGACATGGGTGAGCAGGGCGTTTACAGACACCGCCACTTGAAAGGCAAGATTCATCGCACATTCAAGATGAATGTTCCCGGTATGAAAACGTTGTGGAAAAGCGCCCGGCATCCCATGTATAACTTCATTTATAGAGATCGGCATGACATAAAAATGCATTGATATGTATGCACTGCCCGCATTAATGGGCAGTACATATTTCTTTACTTCCATGTATGCCCCCATGGTCTGTGCAATCCGGAGCGGACATTCCTTTTAGGGGGCAGGCACCAAATTTGCTATACATAGTAACTTGTTCGCATTGCCAACAGCTACTCCACGGTAACTTCAATTAAAAGCCAGCGGAGATTTGCAATGAGTTTGTATTGCATCCCAGCGGTAGTTGCGTCCGCACTGATTTTTGTGCCACTGTGTTTTACGGTGAAATTTTTCAGGAACGGTTTAAAACCCAAACTGCTCACCCTTTTTCTCTTGGAGTCCCTATGCTGCATGGTCTTTGAATATTTCGTGATCAATGCCCGGTCCCCGGAACAGTGCCTGTTCTGGGACAGGATGATGTATGGGCCGATTGTCCTACTGCCCTGTTCTTTGCTTTGCATCATAAGGCAGTACGATCACGGCTTTACAATCAAAGACGTATTGCTGATCCATCTGCCGGCAATTTTTTTCATCGTCCTGCTGCCAACCCCCCATTTTTTAACCGGAGTTACCAAAGAATACTGGGGATGGGGCAAAGTCGTGGGATCTGCCTACATCTATTTCAAAGTCTATTTTCTGGTCTATCTTTCCTATTTTCTATTCCAGACCATCCGGTCGTATATCCAGGAGACTGATCTGAAAATCAAAAATGAAATCGCGGTGTTATGTCTTGCGGTCTGGCCCTCGGTTTTAATGGGCATCGGCATTATCTGCATTTTTCCGATTTTCAACATTCGGCTTCTGAATATTATGGGGGTTGCCTTCACACTGACATACCTGAGTTGTGTGATGACGTATGCGATCCTGTCAAAACGTTTATTCGACATCCACTCAAAGGTGCCTGTATTTGGACGCCGGAAAAACCGTTTTCAACACCGGCTTAAACTGACCAGGCGCAAACCGATCATGTCATACGAGGCGATCATCACTGAGCTGTCGGATGTTTTTCAATGCAACACCGCGATCCATGTGCTGGCCGATGGGCGGATCTATGCCAATCGAGACTGCGATGAAGCGTTTGTGCAGTTCCATGACTGGGGATTGTTCGCAGGCGGCTCCGAAATCATCCTGGTCAGCGAGGTGGATGATCCGCGTGTCCGGCAAGTCATGCAGTGGCATGGCATCGAGGCTGTAATGCCGTTGTTTGAACAAAACCGGGTAACCGCGATCATAAAATTCGGCGAAGGATTCCTGAATCAGGTTTACAGTTGGCAGGATATGAATCTGATCGGCGCTTTGTGCCGTCAACTGGAAGTGGCGATGCACTTTATCCGGCATTTAAGAAACAGCCTGGAAGAAGCCAATGGTAAAATAATGAAGTTGACCGGCACTGTCGAGAGAATAAAGGCGCAGATCAACAAACCTGTTCTGATCTTCAAATCCGGCGGTGAGATCTGCAGTATTCGATCAACGGGACCGGTAAATGTTGTGTACGTTGATTGCGACGCTAAAGAAATTGTACCGATTCGGAGCGAGGGCGTCGTTTGATTCAAGTGGCACGAAAACCTGGAACGGGATCGTTTTAGATACTGCCAGGTCGTAGTGTAAAAGGAGGGGATTATGAATCGGGTGAGTTGAGCAAATGTCGTTTGGCAGGCAGGGGTTAGCACGCTTTAAATGCTACATTGTGGCGGTAACGGCTAATGGGTAAACGTTTTAAAATACTGGCTAAGTATTTCTTTTTCAAAACAGATATTGAGAAGGAAGTGCAATTAACTGAGAAAATTCTATCTGAAAAGGTTGCCTTGACGAAGGATATAAAAACCTTGTCCGCTGAGGCTATTCGTTCTGGCCAGTCTTTTGATGAGGTTTGTATAAAGCTTGATGCTGAAATTAAAGAATTAAAAGTGTATCTGAATGCGTATAAGACATTTTTGGATAACGGCCAGCATGTTTTTGAGTGTAAGCTATGCAACCAAAAAATCAGAATTAAGGATTTTGAGAATAATGCACGGATAACATGCCCGAAATGCAAGATTAGAATGTTTCTTTCCAAAAACAGCTTCGGCGACCTATGGATCAAGTATGATAAACAACAAGATAGGGATGCGCGACAAAAATCTGAAAGTGGATCGAGGGCACAATTAAGGCCCTACTTCGAGATTTTAGGGATCGCAAACAGTTCTTCATATATTGAAATAAAAAAAGCCTACCGCGAGGCACTCAAAAAATACCATCCCGACAAAGTGAGTCATTTCGGCGTTGAATTTCAACAATTGGCTGAAATAAAGACGAAAGAAATCAACGAGGCTTTTTTTAAATTATCAGAATATTTTTGTTGATTTTCAAACTTGACCAAAAGAGCGAGGGGCAATTTGACCAAGCATGATTTTATAAAGATTGGGACATGGGCGTTATTCTTTATCGTCACCGCAATTACATTCTATGCACTTTTTCCAAAATATGAGTTTCTAAGATTATCTGGCAGAACCTTACTGCGTTGCAATTCGATTACAGGGGAAGTTGAGCTTTGGAGGGGCAAAGACACAGGATGGTTAAAATTAATAAAGAAGTAATACCCATTCTGACCTTTTTGCTCATCACCGGTTCTGCCCACGCCGCCCGCCTACACCCGGAGAAATGGTACCAGGAACGTTGGTGCTCTAAAAACAACGGCCAAGCTGAAGTTACTTTACCGGATCGAACCCGTTGCGATTGCTTAACCTCGACCCACGCCATTGAATTTGATTTCGGTTCTCAATGGGCTGAAGCCATCGGCCAAGCGCTTTATTACTCGTTGCAGACAGGTAAAAGGGCAGGGGTGGTGCTGATCTTGGAAAAACCGAAAGACCGTAAGTACTGGATCCGGTTGAATTCAACGATTGAGCATTTTAATCTGCCGATTGATGCATGGATTGTGGAGCCTCAGAATGTGCGGACAAAACGCTAATCATGGCAGAGCTATGCGCGATTGGGGTTACACTCGCGATTGGGGTTACACTAAAGAACCCGAATATGAAGGTTTGCCTATCTCAGAGTTTCAGCACGATCAAGGGATCTGGACAGCATCTTTCAGAGGCAAATGGATACCAGTGCCAGATATGCCAGGACACCAAATTGACAGTAAAGTCGAAAGTAGTGAAGGGACGTTTAGGCTCTAATTGATAAGGCAAAACAATATAAAAGGAGCTTGTAAAAAATGTTTAAAAACTGGAGTGTGATTGTTTTGGGGGTACTTCTTTTTGCTTTTCACAGTTATGGGACAAACAGTTGGACAATAAAAAACCACCCAGAGTTTGTTTTTTGGTTTGGTTTTATTGCAGCATCTTTGAAACCTTTTGGGACAGTTGTTTTTTCTATTGGAATAATTAATTTGCTGGCCCCTTCCTTTATGCGTGTTGTGTGGAGAGAACTTGTAAAACCAAAAATTGACGAGCTGGCTAATGACGTTAAGGGTGATTTGAAAGATATATCGAATGAATCAAAAAAGAATTTATCCGCGATTAGTCAGACCGCGAAAGAACATTTAGAAAATATTGATAAGGTTATTGGCGCGAACTTGGATAGAATGACCGGTGCGGTTTGTGTGGCTGGTGAAGATATAAAAAAATTCACCAAAGAATCAACCAAAAAAATACCTATAACTGAGTGTGAGTCCAGAGATGATTTCTGCTCACATATGGATGCAGCGGCGAAAGGCGCCTTTGGATCAAAAACAGAAGAGACAAACAGCTTGTATTCATTTTTAAAAAACAGATTGTTGGAGTCATGTTGTCAAATGCCTTATAGGCATAACGTTAATAAAAGAATTACATTAGAAAAAAAGGAGGGGTTAGATGGATATGTGCAATGGATTGAAACAACAGATTATAAAATTCATCATATCACTTGGCCTGAGAGTAAAAATGAAAGTGCCTATGAGTTTAATATGACCATTAGCTCATATGCTCCAAGCCTTGAAATTGAAGAATATAATGAAAACGCCTCATTAATCATATACAAAGATAATAAAACTGAATTTGATTGCAGAACTGAAAGCCCTGAATATAGAAAAGATACTGAAAGTAAAGGATTCTTTTGCTGGAAATCAGGAGACTGGGTTAAAATAAGATATTGTGGTGACATCAAGCTATCAGGGGAATGGACTGGCATTAGTGTAAATGAAGTTTCCATTAATAGTGAAGATGATATGCTTTATTCAATGCATACGACAAGGCCAATTTATGGTCATTCAGTCGCATTTGAGTTGCCTGAGGGGTATTCCTTCATCGGGCATCCGTATTTGAGCTCTAAAATTATGACATCGGGTTTGCCAAACCACATTGATAAAAGGCACATTTTGGAGAAAATTGTTGTTGAAAAGAGCACGGAACGGCAAATCTATGTGAAAATTGATGACTGGATATTACCGGGTATTATGATGGATTTTAACTGGAAAAAACAAGAACAGGGTTGAGTATTGAGCCTTCAACCCTGTCCTATTGACAAAATGTGTCATTGCGGTAACAATTCACGTCAAAATATAACGTAAATTACATAGTGTTTCCTTTACCGTCCATAATAAACTACCTCCATAAGTTAGCAGTTGAAGTCAGCAAGGCAGCGCCGATTGCGATGGGGTTATCTGGTATTGGCCTATTGATGCTGCCAGTTTAAGATAGTTCAGGCATTAATAGGCATATTCGAGCTTTTATGTCAACAAATACAACGCATCTTCCCCGGGTAATTCAGATAGGCGCTACGTGCCTTCTTGTAGTAATTCTTAGCAAAATTAGTGCCATTTTTTATTGGTGATTATCTGTTGTTCAGTTAGATTCATCGCCATAACGCAAAATTTCTTAAATTTAAGGATCCGGTAATGAGGACAGCTCCTGCAATGTGCCCTGATTTTCATGAACGGCAGCCAGGTTTTTGGTATCTGTTTCAATCGCGAGAAGAACTTTTGATACCACGCCTTCCAGATCGTCTCTGACCTCATGTTCCCAGAACCGCAGGACGGTCCAGCCGTCCCTGCGCAGTTCCTCCGTGATCCTCCGGTCCCTTTCAACATTTCCCCTGATCTTTTTCCTCCAGAAAGCGGCATTGGTCTTCGGGGACACGCCATGCTCGGGGCAGCCGTGCCAGAAGCACCCGTCGACAAAAACGGCGATCCGTTTTCCGACAAACACGATATCCGGACGGCCTGGAATCTTGTAGTGAAGGCGGTATCTGGCACCTTTGCGCCACAGGGCCTTTCGCAGCAGAAGCTCGGGTTTCGTGTTTTTGCCGCGGATCCGTGACATGCACCGGCTTCTCTGCGCCGGTGTCATAACGTCGGTGCGTGCTGCTTCCTGATCGGTCATTGGGTCGATTCGTTCGCTATTCATCCCCCTCGGAATCGGGGAATGCGATTGTTATCTCATCGCCGAAATCAAGTCGTTCAGGTTCGATTGAAAAGCCGTCGGCTCTTACCCCTGCAGGCAGGGATTTCAGGGTCTCCACTATGGCCTTGGTAAATGCGCCGACATTTTCGGCAATGCGCATTTTCGCCGAATCCGGCTTGACCCTGTAAAGACGGTAGATGTCATATGGTACTGCATTTTCGGTCATTTCAAGCATCTCCGCCATTGAGACGTGGACCGGATTCCGGAAGTCCCCGCTGGTGGATTTCGCGTCGATTTTTCGCACGATGTTTTCCATTTCAACAATGCTGAAGTCAAACGGGGATATCGCGTTGCCGGCGGAATCCCACCTGAAGCCTGAAAACGCGCCCTTCTCCTGCTCAGCCTCCAGCCAGAGGTTCAGCAGTTCCTCTCCCATGTTGCCGATCCGTTCGGCGTTTCGCCGGGCCTTGTCGAACTCGTCACGGCTGACCCCCCGCGCCCTGCGCCGCTTTCCGAGGCGGCGGGTTCCCTCGATGCCTCCCTGGACCGCATCCTCAAGGGCATCCATATCGACAAGGTCAAGAACCGGGTGCCCGTCCTCCATCGCCAGTTCCTCTATCAGGCCGGAAAGTTCCTCCGGGTTGACCACCGTCATGCCCTTTCGCGGGGAAAATACGCCGCTGTAGCGGTTGTGCAGAGCTTCAAACAGGGGTCTGTCTTCAGCAAGCGCCTGTGCCACGAGGTGCATGCGTGCGCTCTGCGGTTCCGGGCCGCCCATGAACTCGATAATCGCAAAATCCCCCTTTTGAAGTGAATTGTAACGCTGTTCATCCTCGTAGGGGTTGCTGATGAATTCACCGTCAAGGCGCCAGTTTTTCTTCTGCTTGAGAATCTTGCGCTGAAGATTCTGCAATCCGGCCTTTCCCGGTCCGTAGATGTGCAGATCCAGCGGGATCCGGTCCCGTGTAATATCCATGCTGTCGGGAAGGCCGGGATAAAGCCTGTTCACGAATATCGATGCGTCGAGATTGAAGGCTTTCTGTTTCGTACCCGAGGTGTTGCGGAAATGGTGCTCGAAAAGCGTCAGGTCAGACGCCGACAGCCGCTTGAGTGCGATTTTCCTCTTCATCTTGCTGATTCTCCCTCAACTGACACAGAATGGTTTCGGCCAGCGCCCTTGCCATCAGCGGCGGCACTGCGTTGCCGATCTGCCGGAAGGCCGGATTCATCGGTCCTTCGAAAACGAACCCGTCCGGAAACGACTGCAGACGGGCCGCTTCCCGGACCGAAATGGTTCTGGCCTGGGTGCTGTCATAGTGAATATGCGAATAGCTGTCTTTTCCAAGATGCGCCATCAGGGTACGGGCCGGTTTGTCGGCCTCCATTTTTCTCCATTTGTTCGGAAATTTCCCCGGATCATACGGTGGCACATGGTCCTTCCATTCCTGTTGATACCGTTTGCTTCCCTTCCCGGGCCTTTTCCCTTCCTCTGCCTTGATCCCGGCCATGCGTTCCTCGAACATCCTTACGGCCAGAGCGTGTGCCTGTGGATACTGGTCGCCCGGCTTCAGCCGGGCAAAGATCTTGTAGTCGCGGGGAAGGTAACGGATGACATGGTCCCACACACCGTCACCGGCCTCGAATCCGGGCCATGTTCTCATCAGGGTCTGGTACCCGGTCAGTTCAACATTCTCCATATAGGGCACTTTGTTGTTGAACCTTCTAGGGCCTTTTTTCAGTTTCTGGTCGGAATCATCCGCGATTCCCGGCAGGTCCGACAGCGCCTGTTCCGCCGTAACGGCAGGCAGCGAGTTGTGCGGGTCGGCAGCGGGGGGCTTCACGAAATAGCAGGTATCTCTGAACAGGCCGTACCGAACGGTCTGCATCGCCACCTGACGGGTTCCGTGATAGCCTTTGGGCAGTCTGATCCAGTGAGTGGGTTCCGGGAACCAGTTTCGTGCGCCGAGCAACTTGTGATAGGCCACCAGGAACATTCTTTCCCGCATTTCGGGAACACCGAAATTCACGGCATTGAGCAGGGTGTAGCGCGGTTCGTATCCAAGACCTTCCAGGACCTCACAGATTTCTTCCGAGATATTGTGCCCGCCGTAGTTGAGAACGTCGGGAACGTTTTCAATCAGAAGCGCCACCGGCCTGAAGATCTTTACATAATCGAGATACTGAAGATACAGGTTGCTTCGGGGGTCCTGGAGAAAGGCTTCCGGATCCTCCGCGACCTCCCGCAGCTTTGCCCGGCCGACCCGCGCAAACGCTTGGCACGGGGGACCGCCGATGATGATGTCAAAATGCGAGTCAACCGGCCCTTTCAGACCATACTCAGCAACAAGGTCCCGGGGTTTTATCTCGATGATATCCCTTGGTCTGGCGTGGATTTCAAAAAGCTCCGGGTTTTCCTCATGACAGAAGTTTCTTGCATGAGATCTGGCCGCCGGCGGATCAAATTCCACCGCGCCACGGATGCTGAACTGAGCCGAATGAAAACCGAGCGACAAACCGCCGCACCCTGCAAACAGGTCCAGCACCCTGGGGCGCTGTCCGTTACGGATGCGTTCGATTTTTTCCTGAATCGTCATATTGTGAAACGGTATCTGGCGGTAGAGGTTAGTTGTATGATTTTCCAACCAATTGTTTGTGACGACATATCACAACCAAGCAGGATTATAAATCCCCTATCATATTTCAATCGCTGCCACAATATATAAACTGATATATGGGTAATGGGCACAATATGTTGTATGTCACACGTTGGCGCCGGATTGAGGAGGGGGGCGGGCGCAATGGACGTCTTTATGTGCTGGTGGATGAAAGGCAGGGGGATTGGCGCAGGCAAGAGAGAAAGCAGGGACTTTTGAGACATAAATATCTAAATATTTTAAGATGATATCCGATATCCGTAGTAAAATTATCATAAAAATATGCTTGACATCGCCGGAAGCTGTGTATACGTAAGTCACAGTTCTAATCGGCTAAATCACCCCTTCGGTTTCGACCAAGGGCGCGGGGCTGCTAATTTTTTAGCAGCCCCTGCTTTTTAACCCGTTACTGCCAGTCTTTTTACCACCCATCAAATCTATGACCAAGATAAAAACCGCTTGACAACCAAAATCCCCTCCTGTAAGACGAAAATACTTCCACGTTCATCAAACAACCTGTCCGGTCAATGCCTATCTGAAAGAGTCAGATGGGCTATCGTTGTTATAATTACAAAATAAAATTTAAAATCACTGCAAAGCCCTGGCATAACTGCGTTTATGCTCAGGGCTTTTTGTTTTTTGACGGAGGGTCCCGCCGATGATCAATCCCTGCAAAGTTCGCCCCGATACCGGCCAGCCGTGCAAGCTGCTTCACCATGACAAGAAAAATGAGACCTGCCTGAATTGCGATCTGAGAATTGCCTATTGCGACAATCTGGGCTGTTTCCCGACCATGTCCGAACCCGACGCGATTACTGTGACCGGGCCTGTCATTACCGATGACCGCGTAGCTTCGCTTGTCAAGGAATCCAAGCGCATGAAACAGCACGGCCCCTGCCGGTATCGGGGCTGCACCAACAAGGCAAAACTAAAGGGGTTTTGCCAAGCGCACTATAACCGTTTTTTTTACAGCAAACTGCGGGGCAAGCCTACAGGGCCTGAGCTTCGTATTGATGGCGGGTCAAATGGAGATGGGCAATGCGTATAGCAAGAGTTTTTCCACGGAAAACAAATGCTACGCCGGATGATGAACTTTCGTTTGTTGGGCCACCGCAACTACTGATGCCGGCAATTGATCAAGTTCATATTAGTGTGGCGTTTAGTTATGACCTTGAAGAGGCTGAAAAACTGGCTGAGCAGTGGCGCAGGATCGCGCCGGTTGTGTTCGGTGGCCCCGCAACCGGTGATCCGGGCGATGATTTTTCACCCGGTATGTACCTTAAGCTTGGTTATGTCATCACGTCGAGAGGATGCCCTAACCACTGTTGGTTTTGTGAGGCATGGAGAAGGGAAGGGCAGCAGGTAAGAGAGTTGCCCATCACCGCAGGTTGGAACGTGCTGGATTCAAACTTATTGGCTTGCTCTGATGATCATATCAGGGCGGTTTTTAAAATGCTATCCCACCAAAAATCACTGGTCACCCCTGTACAATTTACCGGCGGCCTTGAGGCTGCCAGATTAAAAGCGTGGCATGTAGATCTACTGTGGGAATTGAAGCCGGATCAAATGTTTTTTGCCTATGACACCAGAGATGATTTTGAGCCGCTTGTCAAGGCCGGCGAGATGCTTCGTTATGCTGATTTTACGCGGCGCCATATGCGTTGTTATGTGCTCGTTGGTTACGGCGGAGACACCATCGCCAAGGCTTCAAAACGGTTAATGCTGGCTTGGCAGGCTGGTTTTCTTCCCATGGCAATGTTGTATCGTGACAAAAAGAGGGTAACAGCATCGGTTGAATGGGAAAGATTTCAACGAGAATGGGCACGTCCAGCGATTGTCCGTGCGAATATGAGACGATGCGGGGTCAAGGGATATGCGGAAGTTGCCATATAATCTGCGGCCGGATTTTGAAATGTCGTTCAGGGTCTATACCGAGATGCCGAAAGTGTTGCTTAAACAATTTTTGCAGCGGTTTCGTGTGGTTTCGCTCTTTGAGCGGCCGGGGACGTTGCTCTGCGTGCGCAGGGTGGCAAATGCATAGAGGGTACTTCGCACTGTGGCGCAGATTTGAAGATCATCCGTTCTGGAAAGAGCCGCGTGTTTTTTCCAAGGCTGAGGCTTGGATTGATATCCTTTGGCAGACACAGCACGAGGAAGAACCGAAGGAAATCATATTTGGCATGACAGTTTTAACCCAACATTATGGCGAGTGTTTGAAGTCCACCAGGACGTGGGCCAAGCGGTGGGATTGGTCGGAAGCCAAGGTTAGAAGATTTTTTAAACTGCTGGATAAGTTAGGACAACTTTCAGCAAAAAACGAAATCGTTACGACGCGGATAAAAGTAATAAATTTCGAACAGTACGACCCAAGGCGACGCGCAAACGACGCAGGAGCGACGCAGGAGCGACGCACGGGCGACGCACAAGCGGCGACTAATAAGAAAGTTAATACTGCCAATACTGCCAATACACTTGAGTCTCCTAACGGAGACTCGTCCGATTTACCTCCAAAAATTTCCCGATGTCCTCATTCTAAAATTATCAGCCTTTACCACCAGCACTGCCCCGAGCTTCCAAGGGTTAAAGAATGGGCTGATCCGTTCAAGGGGTATTTAAGATCCCGCTGGCTGGAAAAGAAAGAACGCCAGAATCTGAGTTGGTGGGAATCGTTTTTCAAGGACCACATAAAATCCAGCGACTTTCTGATGGGCCGGGTTAATGGCTTTCAGGCGAATCTTGGATGGATTGTTCGGAAATCCAATTTTCAGAAAATTATCAACGGGCAATATGTAAATCGCGGGCCGCGCACAGGTTCAAAATTGGGAGATGCGAACGCTCGCGCTTGTCAAGAAGCGATTGAGGAAATGGAACGAGAAAATGCTGAAGAGTGAATTCAAAACATTTTGTGAAATTATGTGGGGTGTTGCCGATAACTTCGGGGCCGAAATCAACAAGTACGGCCTGAAAATGCGGTTCCAGGCATTGAAAGAACTCACCATCGATGAGCTTCGGCAAGCTGCGATGAATGTCATCAAAAGCCGCAAGTACACCAAAATGCCGACTGTGGCTGAAATACTCGAACAAGTTCGGGGTAATCCGGATGACATCGCAATGGTTGAAGCCGGCAAGGTCCTGCAGGCCATCAAGAGATATGGCGCTTATAGTTCCGTGGTTTTCGATAACCCGGTGACTATGGCCGTGATTCATCAAGGCTTTGGCGGTTGGATCAAGCTGTGTACCGACCTGAACGCCCAGGACGAAAAGTGGTTCATGAAGGATTTTGTCAACACATACCGGGCTTTTCATAACCAGAAAATTGAGCACTTTGACCACCTGCCGGGAATAACTGAAACGCAAAACAGCGCGCGTGGGTTCGATACGCACATTCCTGAGCCGGTTTTGATCGGAAATAGATCCGCCGTGAAGCGGATCCAGAACGGCACGGTTGAGCCGCAGGTTTCGAAGTTGTTGGAAAATATAACAAAAGATTCTTGAGGTGAACCATGATCGGCAACGCGGTTAAGAAACTAATCGAAATTGTTGAGTTACTTAAAACCCTCAGCGAAAAGCTGGACCAAGTGATTCAACTGTTAACAATCCAAAATAACCGAGGAGGATAGTTTGAAAAAGAAAGCATATGGTTACGCCCATGTATTGGTTCAGGTTGAGTTTGATGCAGATCCAAATAGGGATGAAAAAGAACAAGCCTTAGAGCAACTAACCAAACAAGCCGCGCGTGAGTATGGGCTGAGCTCACACCAGTTCGAGTTTTCTGAAGGTTTTGAGGTTTACGATCTAAAATAGCGAGGTAAATCTGCATGAAAGTATTTGATATTGTCCCCATTGGCAAACCGCGTATGACCCGGCGGGACCGGTGGAAAAAACGGCCATGCGTTTTAGGTTATTTTGCCTTCAGGGACCAGGTTAGGGCAGCCGGTATTACTCTACCGAACAGCGGCTATCACGTGACCTGCATCATGCCGATGCCGCCGAGCTGGAGCAGGAAAAAACGGGAGCGGTTGCGGGGGCAGATGCATGAGCAGAAACCGGACAAAGATAACCTTGAGAAGGCGCTGCTTGATGCGGTTTTCAAAGACGATGCAAAGGTCTGGAACGGCATGATCAGCAAAATCTGGGGGGAGAAAGGGCGGATTATCGTTGATTGCGTGCCCTTTGACGTGGATCAGTACAGGGAATCATTGGAGGATTTTACCAAATGAAAATTATCTATTTTGCAATTTTTGCTTTTATTTGTACCCAAACTGTTTATGCCGATGACGACCTGTTGAAAACAACAGAGGCGCTAAAAAAAACCGATGAGGCTGTCAGGATTTTACTCGATGACACGCTATCGGTGAAAGAGCGTATCCGGATTTACCGGCAACGGATTGAAGCGACAATGGAAAAAACCAAACCAGCAGCAGGGGAGGGCAGCAGCGATGACCAACTTTTGCGTCCTGAATCAGAGCATGATCGTTTTTGATTGTTGCGCCGGAGACGATCCGGAAAAACAGAAAAAATGCGCGTATTTCGACGCAAGGCCCACCGACAAGGCAGAGCGGTGCAGGCATCTTTACAGCGACGGCACAGCCCGTTGCGAAAATGCCATGGCCCGGAAAAATCGGGCTGCGGTTGATGCGCAGAACCGGGTTCGCACCGAAGACGGACCGGACCCGGTTTATGTTTTGCTGTTCCAGGCCAAGGAACTGATCACGGACTATATGTCGCAGCAGCCGGCCGTGTCCAGGTTTGAGGACCGGGAACTGATGAAGCGCGGTATCAGGATCAATGCCGCGATTGGGTTGACACTGGCTAAGGGTGTGTCTTCATGAGGTGCCCGACGTGCAAGAGCAATGATCACTACGTCAAGAATACCGACTCGGACTTTGACGACATAACCACCAGGGAACGGCGCTGTCGTCACTGCAATGAGAAGTTCGGGACAAAAGAGGTTATTACCCATAATTTGGGTGTGGGAAAGGTTCCAGGAGATGAAGAGGAAATTAAAACCGTGGCTCCGTACAACGGGATTGCGGGGTTGGATCAGTAATTTAATTTTTATTGCATTTGGTTAAAAAAAGAGGCCTTTCCGGTTCGAAATGATATCGGAAGGGCTTTTTTTGTGATTTTTTAGGGTATATCTACCAGATCTATCAGATATACCATATCTACCGAAAAAAACCTTGCCTTCAATCCGGGTTGTCATTTAACGTCTTGGTCAACACATTCCTATCCTTCTCACGGGCAGCGGCGATTGTCGCGGAGGTTGGCGGTCTCCGTAGGTGGCAATCGCCGCTTTTTTTAGGACAGCACATGACGAAGAAACGTAAAGGCGGCCGGCCAACAGACTACGACCCTGAAAACTATCCCCGCATGGCCTATGTCGCATGCATGGATGGCGGATTTACCGATGTCAAACTGGCAAAGCTTTTTGGCGTCAGCAAGGCTACGATAAACAACTGGAAGAAAGAGCATCCCGAGTTTTTTGACTCCATAGTACGGGGAAAGGACGAATTTGATTGCGCAGCCGCCGAGAATTGCCTGTTGAAGCGGGTCAAAGGCTTCAGATACACGGAAATTACGCGTGAGCCCTCGTCCAAAGAACCCGACAAGATGGTGGTTACCAAAAAAGTGTCAAAGATGGTCGTGCCCGACACCAAGGCCATCCAGTTCTTTTTAATCAATCGATCGAGGCGCGATCCGCAAACCGGTGAAAAACGCTGGAATCAAATCAGCCAGACCCTGATCAAAGGGTCATTGGATATCTACCAGAAGCTAACCGATGAGCAACTTGAGGCTAAACTCACTGACCTGTGCCGAAAAGCAGGAATTGATGCACCTGCTGAAGGAATACGATCGGCGGAATAGGACGCGGATGCTGTATTCGTTCTACCCGGACGAGGGACCGCTACGCCGTGATCTGTACAAGAAGCACACCGCCTTCTTCGCCGCCGGTGCCGACCACCGCGAGCGCTGCATCATGGCCGCGAACCGGATCGGCAAATCATTGGGGGTCGGCGGTTACGAAACCGCATTGCATCTGACCGGCCTTTATCCCGAATGGTGGACCGGCCGGCGCTTTGATCACCCGGTCGAGGCGTGGGCCTGTGGTGACACGACCCAGACCGTTCGGGACATTAACCAAAGAATACTGCTCGGCCCATCGGATGAACCCGGCACCGGCCTGATTCCATTCGACAATATCGTCGATATTAAAGCCAAGGCTGGATCCATTCCGGACGCGGTTGAAACGGTTACAGTGAAACATCATCTGACCGGCGATCTGTCCGAGTTGACGTTTAAAACCTATGACCAGAAGCGCAAAGCGTTCCAGGGAACGGCGAAGCATGTGATCTGGCTCGATGAAGAACCGCCGATGCCGGTTTACAGTGAATGTCTGCTCCGTACCATGACAACCGACGGGTTGATATTACTGACGTTTACACCGCTGATCGGGCTGTCAGAGGTTGTTTTGTCGTTCATGCCGGGCGGGAAGTTGCCCAAGGAGCAAAAGGCTTCCAAATTCGTTATCCAGGCCACCTGGGACGATGCGCCGCATTTAACCGAGCGACAGAAAGTTGAAATCATCGCATCGACTCCGGCGTACCAGCAGGATGCAAGGTCCAAGGGCGTGCCGATGCTCGGTGCCGGTGCGATCTACCCGATATCGGAAGACGATATCACCATTGACGACTTTGAACTGCCGAAGCATTTTCCTCGCGGCTATGGGCTCGATGTCGGCTGGAACGCAACGGCCGCTGTTTGGGGCGCCTGGGACCGGGAACAGGACATTGTCTACATCTACAGCGTTTATAAACGGGGCCAGGCGGAGCCGCCGGTGCATGCCGCCGCGATCAAGGCGCGCGGCTTATGGATACCGGGGGTAATCGATCCGGCCAGCAGGGGCCGCTCGCAGCGCGACGGCGAAAAGCTGATCGAAGAATATCGCAATGATCTGGGGCTCGATATTATCGAGGCGGACAACGCGCGTGAAGCCGGAATACTCAAGGTCTGGAACCGGTTGAGCACGGGCCGGATGAAGATATTTAAATCATGCCGGCAATGGTTTGAGGAATACCGTATTTACCGGCGGGATGAAAACGGGAAAGTGATTAAGCAGTTTGATCATCTCATGGACGGAACCCGTTATCTGATCATGTCCGGCCTGGAGCGGGCCTCTTTCCCGAAGCCGGCATCGAGTCATTTCACACCGAGGCGGGGCGGCTGATGGCAAAAAAGGATATCAGGACCTGGCTCAGTTGGGTAAATGACGCACGGTTCGGTTCGCGCGTATGGCGCCTGGATAGCTGGCGCGACTCGGAACTGTACGACGGCGAGATCCTGACCCGGGCCGATATCAAAAAAGCGGTGCAGGCCGGCATCGATCCGGTCATGATCAACCGGATTTTTCCCACCGTCAACATGATTCTCGGCTCGGAATCGATCAACCGGTTCGACGTCGTTGCCAAGGCCCGCACCACGAAAGACTCAGAGATTTCCCAGACCATGACCGAGGCGATCCGGTTTGTCATGGACCAGAACGACGGGCGTTATCTGGTTTCCGAAGCGTTCAAAAATCAGGTCATTCCGGGGTTCGGCGCGTTGGCCGTGGTGCCGAACCACGATCCGCGGTTTGAAAAAATCCGGTTGGAGCATTGGGACTGGAAGGAAACGTTCTGGGACCCGTTTGCCTCCCCGTGGCTGGATCCGCTCCGGTGCCGCTACGTATTCAGACAAAAGTGGTGCGACCTGGAGGATCTGATCACGGCATTTCCGTCGAAGAAAAAAGAACTCAGGGAGGTTTTTGATGAATACACCGGTTACACCTCGACCGGTGATTACAATATGTGGGCCGATGATGAGGCCAATCTGGTCGAGGAACAGAAAAGAACGTTGATCGGCTCGGACTGGGCCGATTCGAAACGGCGCCGGGTCAGGCCGGTGGAGATGTTTTTTCCCAAACTGGAAACCGGCATGTTCGCCACGTTTGCCGACGGCCGGGTCATTGAAGCCACTGAGGCGATGGACCCGCGGGATTTGTTTCAGCTTTTCAACGCGGCCCAGGAGGTGGTTCAGGCCACGGTCAAGCGAATGTATGCCTGTACCTTCCTGGGTCAGTTAACGCTGCAGGAACCGGCCAGGACGCCGTTCAATCACGATTATTATCCGGTCGTGCCTTTTGTCGGTTATCTCGACCGGTTCAATTCCCCTTTTGGGGTGCCGCGTCAGGTCCGGGGCCAGAGCGAAGAGGTGACCAGGCGCCGGTCCATGGCCCTGGCCCTTTTGAAATCGAAACGGGTCCGCGCCTCCGATAAATGCGGTGATCCGGAAAAACTGCAACAGCTTTACCAGGAAGCCAACAAGCTGGATGGATTCATGGTCGTACCGGATGAGCATTTCGACAAGTTCATCATCGAGGATGACATCCAGTTGGCCGACGCCCATGTCCGGTTTCTGGAGCATGCCGAAAAGGAGATCGGCGAGATCTCCGGGGCCAACGACCCGTCAATGGGCTACCGGTCCAATGTCAAGAGCGGTGTTGCGCTGGAAAAGGAGAAGCAGAGTTCGGCAGTGGTGCTGTCCAGCGTGTTCGACAATTTGCGACGGTCAACCAGGATTCTGGGAACCCTGTGCCGGTCTGCGATTCAATCTTCGTGGACCGGGGAAAAGATTCTCAGAATCACGGACCGGTTGACCGGTGCTGAAAAGTTTGTCGAGCTCAACAAACGGATCGCGGACGAATCCGGGATCCGGATCGAAAACAACGTGACCCAGGGCAGATTCGATATCGTGGTGTCCGAGGCGCCGGCCACCGATACGGTCCGGGAGCAGAACCTGAACCTGATCATTGAATGGGTGAAAAAATCGCCACCGCAGATCATACCGCACCTGATGCACCTGGCCTTTGAGATGAGCAACCTGCCGAACAAAGAACAGTTGCTCGCCCGGATCAAGCCGGTTCTGGGCGTGAATCCGGCCGAAGAGGAGATGACCACGGAGGAACGCAAACAGATGGTTGTCCAGGAACTGGAAGCCCAGAAGCAGGCCCAGGCCCAGGCCGCTGAAATCGAGGGGCAGAAGGTGCAACTGGAGCTTCAAAAGATGGACCTGGAAAACCAGAAGGTTCAGGCCGAGATATTTAAGATTTTAGGAGAGCAGGACCTCAAGAAATTTGAAGCCTGGCTCAAAAAAGAGCGGCACGACATCGATGCGTTTAAAGATGGCCTGGCGGCCGGTGCCCAGATCCAGCAACCCCAACCGATGGAGGTCCCGAATTGACCCCGGCAGAGGAAGCCCGATTTGAAAGACAGGTGGAAAAAGAGTTCCGTTCCCACCGTGAACTGCCCAACGGCAGGGATTTTCGGTGGAACACATACCGGTTTTTGGATCAAGGCGGTAACGACATAGACCGCTTCAGGGATAATTTTGACGAAACGTTTCCGGATGCTCCTGGTAGTCCCGGATGGTTTGAAAAGAAGTTTGGGTCATGACTCAGGATCAAGCATTGAAATTCCAGAAGGATATTGAGGCTGTGTGCCAGCGGTACGGTGCATGGTGCACGATCACCCATGACAAGCAGCCGGATCTGAAGTGGATCCGGATTGAAACAACGGCCAGGATCGGGCCTAAAAACAAAGAGGGTAACCGGAGATAATCGCGACAATCTCCAAACCGCACAACAGTTAAACAGTCAGAGCACTATTTAAGGCCGGCTGAAAGCAGAAATGTTTTCAGACCGGCCTTTTTATTTATACACGGCCGCGCCACGAAACGGCGCAAGACATAAATTCGGCGACCACTGTCCGAAAACAGTGGGAGCGTCCATGAGACGATAAACGGAGGAGAATATGACGACTGAGGCAACCAACGCGGACCTTAACGATGCAACCGAAATTTTGACCGACGGCGGCGAACAACTGCCGGAAATGGGCACCGAGGCGTTTGAGGCTCCCGGCTCCCTGTTTGACGAGACCGTGCCCGAGCTCAATGAGGACGGCACGCCGGTTGAAGAACCGTCCGGGGAAGATGAACCCACCACGGATAGCCCCGATTCGACAGACGGAAGTGAACCGGCGGACGCGGAAAAGGCCGATGACTCAGGGGGGGAAGAAAACCGGCAGGACGCATCCGATGAGCAAAAGCCGGATGAGCAATCCGAAGACAAGCCGGATGAGAAACCGGCACAAGAAACCCCCTGGCCCGAGGACAAGGCGCCCCCGAAGGGGCTGGTTTCGATCAAGGCATTGCATGAGCGCAGCGCCAAGGTTCAGGAGCTGCGGCAAAACCTGTCTGAATCGGAACAGCGTGTCGCGGAACTCGAAGCTGCACTGAAAAGTGCGCCGAAAGAAAAGGTGCCTGAGTTCAAGGAGATGTCGGACGAAGAACTGGACACGCTGTACGAGGAGGACCCGGTGGCGTTCGCCAAGTATCAGCGGGACTGGACCCGGCATCAAAACGCGGTTCAGGCCCGACAACGGGCCGACACGCAGGCGCAAGCGGCGGAGAAAACGGCTGAAAACCGGCGGATCACAACGGTCCGTCAAAGCCTGCAGCGGATGTCCGAGACGGTGCCCGGCATTCATGACGAAACCAGCGAGATCAACCAGCAGTTAACCGAGTTTGCCACCGGCAACGGCTTTGATATCGACACGCTGGCGGTCATGACCAATCCGGGCACCATGGTCATTGCGCCCGGCGCCAAGGAGCCGATGGTGTTGGGTGACGGCGCGGTTCAGCTCGTCAGTATGGTTCATCAACTGCATCAAAAGTTATCAGCCAACGATCCGGACACGATCCGGCAGGGGATTGAAACGCAGCTTGCAGAGAAGATCCGCGCCGATGTCACGAAAGAACTGATGGACAAGTTTAAAAACTCAACCGACGGACGGGTCAGCCTTTCCGATGTTCCCACAGCCGGCAGTGACGAGACCGATTCGGGAGAATGGGAGCCGCTGGATGAGTCCGGTTTGCGCCAGCTCACAGCGAAGCAGCGGGAACTGTACCGGCAGGGCAGGCCGTACCGTTAATGGAGGGATAACAGACAATGGCTGCAACCGAATTTCCACTAAACAGCCCGTTGGCAAAGCAGGTCTGGTCCCCGGACCTGGCGATCGAGGCCGAGAATAAGCAGTACTTTAGAAAATTCATGGGAACCGGGTCCGAGGCGATCGTCAAGGTCAAGCAGGATCTGTCCAAGTCCAATGCCGGTGAAAAGATCACGGTCGGCATGCAGATGAAACTGGCCGGTGACGGTATCGAGGGCGACAACGATATCGAGGGCACCGATGCCGAGGAGGGACTGGCGTTTTACCCCGATGCGGTCTTTATCGACCAGCGTCGTAAGGGGACTAAGTCCAAGGGCAAGATGTCGGAACAGCGCGTGCCCTACAACCTGCGCAAGCTCGGCCGTGATGCGCTCGCCATCTGGTTTGCCGAGGATTACGACCAGCAGTGTTTCATCTACCTGTCCGGCGCCCGCGGCATCGATGCCAGCTATCACTTCCCGCTGGCCTGGGCCGGCCGGGCCAACAACAGCCTGACCGCGCCGTCCAAAATCATCTACGGTGACAATGCGGGGGTGCCGGCCACCGGCCAAGCGGACCTGGATACCGACGACATCATGACGATCAATGTGATTGAACGGTGTGTCGCCGCGGCCGAGACCACCGACCCGATGATCCGGGCCGCGATGGTTGAAGGCGAGAAGAAGTTCGTGCTGCTGATGCACACGTTCCAGGCTTACAACCTGCGCAAGGCCACGTCCACCAATGACTGGGTCGACATTCGCAAGAACACCGACGGCCAGAAGTCGATTCTGTATAAAAACGCTCTGGGCGAGTATGCGGGGGTGATCCTGCACAAGCACCGCAACGTGGTCCGCTTCAGCGATTATGGCGCGGGCGCCGATGTGGCTGCGGGCCGGGCGCTGTTTCTCGGTGCGCATGCCGGCATGGCGGCCTGGGGCAAAAACGGGGCTTACGGGCGGTACTCCTGGAATGAGGAAACCGATGACCGCGGCAACCGTCTGGTCATCACGGCCGGGTCCATCTACGGGTTCAAAAAGGCGACGTTCAACGGCATTGATATCGGTGTTGTTGCCGTTGACACGGCCTGTGCCGATCCCAACCCGTAATTGATCAGGGGCGGACAGCCGCCCCGGTGAACTGAAAAGGAGAATTAATTCATGGCGACTTATCAAAGCGAGGCGGCGGCCACCGGTCCAAGGGTCGACCCCCTGGACGCAGGCAAAGTGTGCTGCCGGTCCGCCAAGTATACCAATGTCGGGGCCAAGCCGGCCAATGATGTATTTGAAATGGTTCCGGTGCCCAAGGGGGCGCTGATCCTGGATATCAAATGGAACATCACGGCCCTGGGCGTGGGCCGGACCATTGATATCGGTGACGGCGGGACGGTTGACCGTTTTTTTGACGGCATCGATGTGTCGGCCGCGGCTGCGGGGCACCTGTTCGGAACCGGCGGACAGAATCAGTTCCATACCTATGCCGCCGACGACACAGTTGATGTTGTGGTTTTGGGCGACACCCTGCCGGACGGCGCCGTCATCAACATGACCGTGTTTTACACCATGACCGGCATCATCGCGGATGAAACCGCGGTGTTCGGCGCCTAATACTTAACGCTGTCATTTTGCCCGGCGGGGGACGATCCCGCCGGGCCTTGTGAGGTTATAAAATGAATACTGTCGAGGTCGTTTATACCGGGCATAAGAAACATATCACGCTGTCTCTGCCCTACATGCCGCAAGAGCGGCGTTTTGAGCCGGTCAATGGCAAGCTTGTTTGCGCCATGTCGTCAAACGAGGCGTTACGGTTGATTAGAGAAAATCCGAAGAGTTTTGCGGTCATGAGCCTTGAGGTGACGCCACAACCGACTGATACCGATGATGCGCCGGATGCACCAAACGAAGAAGACCTTCTGGATCCAAAGTCGATGCATGTGAAAACATTGCGCCGGTTAGTTGCCAAGAAGCTGCAGACCGACATCAACGCACTGCCGACGAAAAAAGCGGACCTGTTGGATCTGATAGGTGAGTAATGGGCACGATCACGGTTGAATCGATAATTCGGGAGGTGCGTGAAGACACGCACGATGATGATCCGGATGAATATCGGGTCAAGGACAAAACCTCGCTGCGTCGTATCATCGAGGCGCAACAGGTCATTGTCTCCTTGCAGCCCAAAGCAAACCCGGTAACCGAAGTGCTCGAATTAGCTGCCGGTACCAAGCAGTCAATCCCTGAAGGCGGCATCGCGTTGATTGATGTGGTTCGCAATATGGGTGCCGACGGTGAGACACCGGGCAGGGTGATTTCCATTGTCGAGCAAGACGAGTTGGATTCGGCCGATCCGGACTGGCACGCCGCCGACCCAAGCGCAGCAATTGAGCAGTTCGTTTTTAATGACAAGAATCCGTTGGTTTTCTATACGACACCGCCGTCGGGCGGCAATAACTATGTCGAAATGGTCTATTCCAAGACCCCGACGGCGCCGGAGAAGATAACCGACACCATCACAATTGAGGACGCCTACGCACCGGCCATAAAGGTTTATCTCAAGTACAAGGCCAGTAGCCCGGATGCGGCCGACTCGCTGTATGCGACGCAAAACGCCGCAGCTTACTGGCAGTTATTTCTCACACTGATCGACCGGCCGGATCTGGCTAAGAAGGCTTATTCGCCCAAGGTCCGGGATTATCGGAGCAAGTCATGACCGATATTGCTGATTTTGTCGATGATGTCCTGCCCGCTGTCCAAGGCTGCCCCCGGGTGCTGATCACCAGAGAGGTGCGACGGACCATCACGGATTTTTGCAGGAAAAGTCACGTTTTAAAAAAAGACTTTGAACACCAGGCTGTGGCGGCCGATGTTGACCCGGCGCTGAATTATGCCGTGGATGTTTCGATCAGTGGCATCATAGCCAATGTCAAACCCTACCGGTTGACCGGACTGCGGATCGATACCGACCCTTGGAAAACCGAGCAGCGGGACGTGTTGAATGAAGCAGCCAACTTCAGGCAACTGGTTGCGACCGGCATCAAATACTACCGGTTCCCGGACGATGCCACGGTGCGGATCCATCCCCTGGAGCAGAGAGATAACGATCTGTATCTGTCCGTGGTGTTTGTACCGGAAGACAACGCCACGGAAATCGCCGATGAGCTTTATGACGACTGGATCGATGAAATCGCGGCCGGGGCAAAGTCACGGCTGCAGCGCATGCCGGATAAAGCCTGGACCAATCTGGACGCGGCCTTAATCAACATGAATCTATATCGCAGAGGAATTGCCGAGGCGTCCCGGAAGGCGTTGTCCGGGTTTTTGAACAAATCGTTTGATGACCGGTGCCCGAACGCCGGGAGGATTTAATGCGAATCACCTTCGACCAATTCAAAGGCGCGCTTGCCAATGTCAGCCCGATGCTGCTGCCGCCGGGCTACGCCCAGACCGCGGTGAATTACAGGTCTGACTCGGGCCGGATCGAACCGTTTGGCGCCGCGCTGGAAATCCAGTCGATTGCCAAACCGGGAGATATCAGGTCCATTCTAAAGCTTGACGACACCTGGATCTACTGGACCGGGGTGATTGAGGCGATCAAGGCGCAGCTTGCAAACAGTGACTGGCGTATTTTCTATACCGGTGACGGATACCCGAAACAGACCGACCATACATTGGGGCTCAGCGGCCTTGCTTCAACCTACCCGACCGAAGCGCGGCGCTTTGGTGTGGTCAAGCCGGATGCCGGGCAGCCGCTCGTCGTGGAACCCCAGGGCGTGGGGGACGGCACGATCGGAGATGTTTTTTCCTACGTTTATACCCGGGTAACGACCTGGGGCGAGGAATCGGCGCCGTCTCCGGCAACGGCCGTTGCCACGCTGGAAGGTGATCAGCATGTGCGTTTGAATAACTTTCGTTACGGCTCGATCGCCACCACCGGCAACGATATTGCCTATTTCAGGCTGTACCGGCTCAATTCGTCCGCTTCAGGGTCCGAATACCAACTGGTCAGGGCAAGGCCCGGCAATCTCAGTGCCACAGCGGTCTATGATATTCCGGTGGCCGATGTGCCGGATAGCCTCACCTATGTATACGATGCCAACGACGGGGTCACACCGGACAGTTTAAGCGATGATCTGGGCGCGGTTATTCAGTCCGAGACCTGGGAGGCCCCGCCCGATGACCTGCATGCGCTGGTCCAGTGTCAGGGCAGCTTTCTGGCCGGCTTGTCAGCAAATCAGATCTGCTTCAGTGAGCCGGCCTACGGCTACGCCTGGCCGGTTGAATACCGGTTGACCCTGAGCCATGACGGTGTTGGCTTGGGCGTCCTGGACGGCGCTGTGCTGGCCCTGACAACGGCGTATCCCACCCTTGCCATCGGCTCCGATCCGGCCTCGATGCAGAAAAAAACACTGGCATACAACCAAGCCTGCGTGTCGAAGCAGGGAATTGTCTCGACGGAAGCCGGCGTTATCTATCCGTCGCCTGACGGCTTGTGTCTGTGTGATGGAATGGCCGTTATGGTGGTAACCCGCAAGGAAACCTACTCCAGAAGCCAGTGGAAAGCACTGAATCCTGAGAATCTGGTCGGTTTCTACCATGACGGCAAGTACTACGGCTTCTTCAAGGGTACGGCCACCGGAATCGTGTTCGATTTCAAAGGCGGCAAGGATGTCGTGTCGATCGATCTGGGCGCCCGGCTGGTATACGGCGGCTTTGTCGTCCCGGAAGAAGACGCGCTCTATCTTCTGGTCAGAGAAGGATCGACCTATTACATCGATCAGTGGGAAGGCGGTGCTTCCAAGCTGACCGCGGTATATCGTAGCGGCAGGGTCCAACTGCCGGCGGCAATGAACATGGGAGCGGCGCGGGCCGTTGGAGACCATAACGCGTCGGCACCGGCCGGAATACGGCTGTATGCCGGGGGCAGACGCCGTAAAGACCATCGTGTAACGGATCAGAAACCGTTCAACCTGCCGTCCGGTTACCGGGCCGATACGGTCGAAATCGAGTATGAGGGCACGGGCGTTCTGGATCGGGTCCAGGTTGCCCCCACTGTTCAGGAGTTGATCCATGGCTGAGCGGGCGACCAATATACCCGTGATCCCCAACGTGCCGGTACCGGTCACCGATCCGCTATACGGCTTTCTCAACGCCGTCAAAGAGACGATCGAGGTCAGGGAGGGCAACGCCCGGCGCGGCCAGGTGCTGGATACGTATGTGCTGCTGCGTCAACTGAACGATGCGCGGTTTCTGAGCCAGAGTACGCAGATTGCCACTGTGACCGACAGCTACGGCGATCCGCCGGCGCCGCCAACCGGTTTTACCGTCACCCGCGGGACCTGGTTCAATGACCTGAGCTGGACCAATCCCACCGGCGATAATTTCGGCGCGATCCAGATCTGGGTCAACACGGTCAACGACCGGTCCCAGGCGTCGCTATTCGCTATTGTCACCGCTCCGGTCCAGACCTACCGCCACCACATCAAGACCACGACCGATGATCATTACTACTGGATCCGGGCCGTCGGCCTGGACGGGTCGTATTCGACCTGGATGCCGACGGATCAAATGGGTGGGGAATATGTACCGGGGGACGAGTCGGTCGGCGAAACCATCGACGGGTTGCTCAATGTGCTGCGAGGCGGCGCGCCGGCCAATTATAACGGGCTCACCACGTATTATCTGTACCACCGGGTATTGTTGAACGGCCGCACCTACCGGTGCCTCAACGACAATGCCGGCGCCGGCATCACCGGCATCTCACCGCCGGATCCGGTCTACTGGGAGCGGGCCGGTATCCTGATGACCGGTGATGTGGACGGGGTGCCCACCGTGGGGATCGACGGCAACCTGGTGGTCGACGATTCCATTCTGGCCCGAAGCATTTATGCCGACTACCTGTCGGCACTGTCCGCGTTTACCGGCAGCCTGACCGTTAACGATGTGTTGACCGTGAATGAGTACGGCAGCATTGTGGTCGGCAACCAGAATATCGCGCTATCGGGTGTTACCAACGATATCACGATCTCACCCGATGGTGGTCCCACCGGCCAGTATTACACCCGCATCGGCAATGACAATCTGATGCGCGGCTACCCGGATGGCAGCGAGTATGAGGTTCTGGCCCGGGTAGAACTGCTGACCGGATTGGCGAACAACACGAATGTTGTGATCCCCGGCCGGTTCAAACACACGCCCACGGTAGCGGTTTTTATCAACGAGGCCGACCTATACGACAGCTCGCAGTCTTCACAAACCCAGAAGGTCGTTTGCAGACATAACGGCGTCAGCCCCACCGCCAATCCGATGGAGTACCAGTTCACACCTATTATTCAGTTAGAATCGTCTGACGGGTCCGAGTCGCAAAACTGGACCGACAACACGTCTGCGACAGGATCGTCCGGTTCTCTCGACGGTGCCGGCACTGATTTTTATTCAACGACCCGGACAGGGCTGAATACCAATACCGAAAGGGTCGTGGTCAGCGGTCGTTTTCGCGGCTGGAAAGAATTCCACACCAATATCTACGATCATCAGATCGAAGACTCGGTCCCGTTTGTGCGCAAGTATTATCTGCGCGCCGGTCTGGAACTGGATGTTTACCGCAACGGCGGCTGGGTCGTTGATGCTGCCCGCACCGCCACCTATTGGCTGGATGAAGGATGGGTAAACTTTTCTTTGGACTCGGGAGTTCTGGGAACATCCATAACCCAATTTCGCCTCAAATTTGAATGGTCGTCAGGGTCCCAGAGCATGGGGACCGGCTACCTGGGCGGCTCTGACAATGCACAGGCATACTATTACGAGTATTTGGAGATTTCCAGTTACGCCCTTTATCTGGCCGGCGGAAGCGGTCTTATTTCCGGCGGGCTGGCCCATGCTCTGGTGGTAGGGGTTTGAAATGATCATCGGTGACCGGACATACATCGCGGATATCGCCCGGGCAGTGAGGGCGGGGTACAACGATGCCCAACTCGATCCGGTGATCCAGCAGTATATCGATGATTCGGACTGGTCCGGCACACCGCCCACCGTGGCGCAATGGCGCCTGACCAACTATGAGGCGTTACGAAACTGGAAGTTTCCGACCCTGCAGGATCTGTCCGAGGCGGTTATCAAGATCCATATCGGCACGTATCTGAGCGACACCAACATGCAGGCGGCCGGGCGTTGGAACATCAAACGGTACACGCGGGATTACTACGCCGCAATCAACCAGTTTCCGGACGGTACGCTGAGCCCGCCCGGAGACTTTGACAAGGTCGAAATCACGGCCGACGGCATCGATGCAGCGACCATCACCGGTGTGCCGAACCTGACCAAAATAGGAGTTGATGACGGCACACCGGTCAATGTGTCGACCGGCAGTTGGTCCTTTTCCACGGCCACGCCGGGCACCTATTTCATCTCCATCATACCCTACGACGACCATCTGTACGCGTGGGGGTTCTGGCTGATCGATGCATCGTAAAGAGGAATAAATGGCCGGACATCAATGTTCTCAAAAAGAGCGATTCGAACAAAATGACCGCATGCTGTCAAAATTGTTCCGCATCATGGACGGTAACGGCAGTACCGGTCTGGTTGCCACCGTAGCGGTGCTGTTGAAATCGGTCGAAACCTTGGAAACGACGGTAGCGACGTTGCAAAAAGAGATCAAAAAAACCGTGGCCGATCTGCAGAAGGAGCGTGAAGCAATTACGTCCAAACTGCCGACGCCGGAAAAGATCAACAGCCGTATCCGGTTCTGGTCCCTGGTCGGCAGCGGCGGTTCGACCGGTCTGCTGTTCGTATCGTTTATTCTCTATCTTTTGTTTAAAACCTGAAAGGGATGGCGGGCATGGTGTCAAAACCTGAGAAGATTGACGTGAGGCGCGTCCGCCGGCTGGTCGTGGATCTTTTCCAGTCAACTACCGGCTGCACCGGCAACATGGGTGACGTTTTATCCGCCATTTACCAGCGTATGGGGGCCGATAACCGCAAAACCCTGTTGCAATTACTATCATCCAATCAAAGAGAGGTCATCATGAAATCAAAATCCGTTATCGCAGCAATTTTTATTGTTTTGTTACTGTCTACCCCCTTGATCGCAGCCGACGCGACCCTGCGATGGGACGCATCGTCAAGCGCGATTACCGATCCGGATCTGACCTACATGATCTGTCAGCGGACCGAAGCCACCGGTTACAACTATGCGGCGCCGGTCTGGACCGGTACCGGATTGACCGCGACTGTCCAATATACCGAAGCCAGCTATTTTTGTGTCTTTGCCGTGGACTCGGACGGACGCATCTCTCCGGCCAGCAACGAGGTGTTTGTGGCCGACCCGCCGCCGGCGTCGCCTCAAAACGCACAGCGGGTGGCGTCGTCGGTGAACTGAACCGTTACCGGAATCTACTATACAGGAGAACAACATCATGAAGGATTTATCACTTTGGCTGAAGGAAAGTTCGACCAAACGGGCAATTGTTCTGCTGCTCGGCATTGTCGGCCTGCAGTATACCGAAACCGGGATCAATGACGCAATGGAGACCCTGGCGTCGGTTATCATGGGACTGATCGCGATCGTGGAGTTTCTGCACAAGGAATATCGGCGCAGCCGTAATGAGCGCAAGGTGACGGACGGCGCCAATGCCAAGGGGTTTGCGCAGATCGGCATGGTCCTGGTCATCCTGCTGGTTTCCGTCACCCTGATCATGGGCTGCAAAACGTCATGGGTGACGTTAAAAAAGTCCGAGGACTGCATCGACCGGACCCAATACCCGAACAGTCTGATCCTGGCGAAGATCCCGCATGTCTGCAGATTTCACTCAGTATTCGTCGCTGCCGTGCAGGCCGATGCAGTGCTGTCACGGTGGAACTCCGACGATTTCGACCGGTTTCATGCCTGGATCGGGAACAAGGTCAGGTACCTTGACGGTGCCCGGTTCGTATCGGCGGCAATGGTCAAGAATGTGATTCTGGGCAAGCTGGCCGAGTACAACGATGTGCTGGGTGCCGGCGCCTTTATTCTGACCGATACGCTGCTGGCGTTCAGTGATGAAATGATTTTTGAGGAAAGCGACGATCTGAAGGTGCTGAAACTCGCCTTGAAGGATCTGGATTTGAAAATGCGGGCGCTGGCCCTGTTTCAAGCCAACCGGGACAATCGTCATGATTGATCCGTCCAGAATCGCCCAGGAGCAAATGCTCCTGGACATGCTGCATCAGAAGAACGGCATTATTATAGCGCTGTTTCGTCAGTGCACGGCGCAGCTAAAAGAGATCGAAACATTGAAAACAACAATCGAGGAGACAAGGTGCAACAGAAAAATCCCCGAATAGAACTGATCTGTTACGACGCGGTGGACGGCATCCCGACCTTTGCCGACTCGTTTATCATGGGGCTGTATGAACGGATGAAGGCGCAGGGGTCTTTGTCCGACGTGTTTTACGCCTATGATCCGCAGCTTCTCGGGCCTGAGCAGTTTCTTGACCTGTTCAAGTTCGGATCAAACAGGCTCTGGGTGATCTTTCACAATGGCGAGGTCTCCGGCTTTTTCTGGCTCAATGATTTTGCGGAAAAAAGCGCGATGATCCACTACTGCTTTTTCAAAAACATATGGGGGCCTCAAAGCGCGGTTCTGGGCCGCTACATCCTCGACTATTTGCTCGGTCTGCGGTCCGAAACAGGGCCGGTGTTTGACGTGATAACCGGCCTGACCCCGGTCACGAACCGGCTTGCGGTGCGGTTTCTGGAAAAGGTCGGCATGACGGTGGTGGGGAAAATCCCGAACCGCTGCCTGATCTTCACCGACCGGACAACGGTTCCCGGCATTGTGTCCTACAGGACAAGAAAGGCCTGACATGGGTAAAAAGGGCGGGTCGCAAACAACGACCAATACGTATGATCCGGTCGCATCGCAGAAACTGACCGAGATTGCCGAGGCTGAATTCAATATCTCGAAAAGACTGCTCGAGGCGGTGGAGCCGTATTTTCTGGAGTACGAGATCGGCGCGGCTAAGGCCAACACGGAACTGCTGCCGTATATCACCGATGCCTCCCGCCTCACCCTGCAGGAGCAGGCCCGCGACCTGGAACTGAACCGGCCGGTCAAGGATGCGCTTAGAAACCGTCAGCTTAAAGAGTTGGAGATGAGCGAGCCGGTGGCGGAAAAGTTCTATGATGAAGCCCTGGCAGGGGTCGATGCCCGTTCCCGCATGAACCGGGCCGGCGCCCGTGTTTCCCAGGAGTTTGACGCCGGACTGGGTGCGGTGAAACGGGACTTGGCCCGGATGGGGGTGGATCCGGCCGATCCGAAGTATGCCGCCGTGATCGGCGATGTGGGCGGCCTGGGCCGGGCCAAGGCGGTGGCTACGGCCAAGACCGCGGCGCAAGATAACGCGGAGACCGAATCGTTTAACCGCCTGGGATCCGCCATGGGGGTGATCGGCCGGGCCACGGGCCTGCCCGGTGTTGCTTCGACCCAGGGCCAGCATCAGACGCACTTCGGCACTGATCCATACGGCAGGGGCATGGCAGGACTCGGTCAGGCGGCGGCGGCCACCGCACCGTTAGCCAGCCGGGTCCTGACCTCGACCACGAAGTATAAAGAACCGAACAGTTTTTTCGGTTTTGCCGGCAACATGCTCGGTACTCTGAGCGGTTCGTACATGGGCGGTCTCGGCTATAAATGGGCGATGAAATAAAGGAGATGTTTCATGGGAGGTTTTTGGAGCGAAGCGTCCAGAGGTCTGGACAAAGGATACGGTCTCGGTTTTCGTGCCGCGCAGCGGGCCGAAGACCGCAAGCTGAGCCAACAGCAGCTTGAACTGTCCAAGAACCGGGATACCCGGCAGAAAGAAGCCCACGACCTGAAGATGATGGGTGCGCGCGCGGCGCAAAAAGCCATGGAAGCAAAGAAGATTGTCGTCATGGGTAACCATTCGCCCGAAGCTTATGCCGAAGCATACGGCCTTGTGAACGACGGCCGTGACGTAACGCCGAAGCTGGACCCTGCCTCCGGCGGTGTGTCCTTTGTCGATCAGGACGGCAATACCGCCGCACGGTTCGGCAATATCGATGACATGCGCAAAGTACTTGGCGGTTATCTCAACGACAAAAACTTCTGGATCGAACAAGCTTTTCTCGACATGGAGACCGCAGCCGAAAAGGCAAGAGCAGATCATCGTGCCGATAATGAGTCCCGTCTGATCAGGGAGCGTGGCGCCGAGAACCGGAAAACTGCGCTTTTCAGAAGACAACATGGTTTGGGAGGGGCCGGTAAAACCAGTGGACCGGATTTTTTCGTCAAAGAGGATTACAAACGCATAGGCAGGCAGGTGCAGGCGATCGACGGCATGCTGGCGTCCGGTACTGATGACCTAAACCGGGAGATTACCGACGAAACGCGCCGGCAGCTTGAAAAAAGCAGAGCGGACCTGATTGCCCGGATGGACCAGATCAGCGGCAGGGCAAAGCCGGATATTGCACCTGAATTTCCCACCGGCAAAGAAGCCGATTCCATCGCCACCGGTCTTTGGAACAAGGTTGATGCAAAAAACCGGACCCAGGATATTGACGCTGTGGTTGCTCTGTCGCGCAAACGTTATGGTGATGAAGTCGCTGACAAGATCCAACAATTGTATCAAAAGAAACGGAAGCGGACCCTGTTGCTCGAAGCCTCGGGCCTTGGCCGGCAAGCTCAATTAGCGCCATCACATCACAGGACTTCTGCCCAAGGCACTGCGGTTGAGGCTTCTGGAGGACTGGGGCTTGCCAGAAATAGACAACCGACGAGTAGCGGTAATAGATTCATTGATCGTTTAAAAGGGGCAAAGATCACCAACCCTGTAATAGACGAAAATGGCGTAGTTTGGGCCAATGTTGATGGCCGCACACGCAGGCTGGCTGTTAAGCCGGCGGAGAAAATATACAACAATAGGATCGACAACCCGGAATACAAAGAGTATCTCGATCTTCTCGAAAAACTCGGAATAGGTAAATGATCCTTATTAAAACCATCGCACGTGGGGTAGGACGAGCCGAACAGTATTATAGGAAATTTAATGGCTGATTTTTCGCTCGAAGATATCGATCTTGATGAGTTTGTGGCCGAGGGTAAAAAACTGCTTGATGAGCAAAAGCTTGAAGCAGCTCGGCAGCGTTACGGCCAGCAACCGCCGGACCGCGGTCTTGCCGGAGAACTGTGGCAAGGGCTCAAGGTCGGGCTTGGCGACCGGCTGCCTCTGGGCGTGGCTCAGGCGATCCGGGGCGGCGATGTCGGTACGGAAAAAGGCGTTATCGGCCGCGGTCTCGATCGTTTCATTGAAGGGCAGAAAGAGGACCTGAGAAACAACGTACCATCCCGGCAGGTGGTTTTGGGTGATGAATGGCATCGCGCCATGTATGAAGGCCCTCAGAACACGGCCTTCAGTCTGGGGCTGGCCGCGTCGGGCATGGTGGCCGGAGGTTTGGGTGCTGCCGCGGCAACACCGGTCCCGCACCCGGCGGCCAAGGTGATCGGTGGAGCCATCGGTGCGGCCGGATCGACTTATCTGGGCATGTTCAGGGCGGCCAGGGATGAGTTCGTTGACCAGATCTATGACGAAATCGGTCAGGACATGCAGCCGGAGCAATGGGACCGGGTCAGACAGCGGATCGATGCCGACGCCCAGAAATTCGGTCATGCCGAGGCCGGACCCGAAGCGATCGCCAACGCGCTGGAAACCGCTTTTATGCGACTGCCGGTTTCTAAGTTTGTGCCCGTTGATAAAATCCGGAATTTCGCATTGAGGTCAGTGGCAAAGGTGGGCACGAAGTTGGGCGGTATCGCTGCGACGGAACTTCCGACCGAAACGTATACCGCAAAACAGCAACGGGACATTCTTGCCGAATACGGCCTGGCCGAGCCGGCCGGTTATGCGGAAGCATTCAAGGAAGTGGCCGGTCCCACCATGGTCGGTTCTGCCCTGATTGGAGGCGGCCTGGGGATGACCCGCCGGATAATGGACAGGCAAGGCAGGGCGCTTGCTGAAGATCCTGATATCGTCGAGGTGGAAAAAGCCGGGGCGCCGGCTGGCAAACCGGTTGCGAAAACACCTGATCCGGATGAACCGGGAACGCCCGACCAGGCGGGCCGGATCGACGATGAAGAATCCTATTGGCAGGCCCAGGAAGCCGAAATAAGGCGCCAGCGGGATGAGGCGGGTAAAGTAGTGGCCGAGCCGGTGATCGATCGCTCAGCAAGGAAACGCGCCGCGAATCAGGCCGAAATAGATCGGTTGGCAAAAGAAGCAATTGCAGCCGAACAGCAGGCCATCATCAACCGGCAGAAAAAGATGGGTTTGCGCAAATCAGGCCGGGTCGCGGGGCAGGGCGTCGATCCGGACAAGCAATACCAGGAAATTGCGCAACGCCTGGGCATCACCACACCACCGCAGACGCCGGCGCTGCCGGCCGGTCAGGGTTTTGAACTTGTAGGTGACAAGCCGAAAGGGTTTGAGGTTGTTCCGTCGGAAACCATCAATTTGCCCCATGAAGAAGCTGCTCCGGAAGGTGATCAGAGCAGGAGGGATGCCGAACCGTCGGGAAAAGTGGATAACGATCCAAAAGAACAGGTCGGTAAAGACCGGCTGGTCCACAAGCATAGTAACACCCAGGTCAGTCTTCCCGAAGCGCATGCACGGGCAGTGACCGAATTTGGCCGCAGGATTCCGGAGAATGAAATCTACACTGACCCGGACGATGATTCATATGGCCGCGAAGCAAAGCCTCATATCACGATCCGATACGGCATGGATACACTGGACCCTGCTGAAATTGCACCGGCATTCAAAGATCTGGGGCGGATCAAGGCCAGGATGGGAAAAGTTTCTGTCTTTGAGACCGATAAATATGACGTGGTCAAGGTCGATATCGATAGCACGGATCTGCGCGAAGCCAACAAAATGGTGGGGGAAACGGTCAAGCTACCTGGTGAAACCTTTAAAAACTACATCCCCCATGCCACCATTGCCTATGTGAAAAAAGGTGAGGGGAAGAAGTATGTGGGCGACAAGACCTTCGAAGGTCGCGAAGTTACGTTTGATCATGTTGTGCTGAGCGCCAAGGACGGGAGGGAACATAAGATCCCCCTGGGTGGTTCGGTTTCAAAACCAAAGGTGAGCCCCAAGGACCTTCAGGATCTCGGTGAAAAAACCGAAAAAGGCGTCGCCCTTGCCAATGTCAAGGACAGCAAAAAGTCAAAGCATCATATTCGTGTGGCGATAGGAGTGCATCATTTCACAAACAAGGATATCCCAGGGCTTTTCAAAAAGCAGAAAATCATCCGGAATCCGGACGGATCTGCTGCCATTGTCAATACAAGGTCCGGAAAAAGCCTGACCATCGAGTTTGTTGACCGGATCGACGAAAACACCATTGACTGGTCGGCCTACGGGGGCAAAAAACCGGACGGGCAGACAGTGGGCCGGTACATTCCGGGTAAGAATCGGATGCAACTGCTAAAGGGCCAAGCCGATATTTGGACCCTGAATCATGAAGCCGAACACTGGATGGAAGATGCCGGGCTGATCGACAAACACGAACAGAACCTTTTAAAAGCGGAAATACGTCGCAGGCATAAAGCCGGTAAATGGCGCACGTTGAATCCCCGGGACGTTGGCGGCCGGGAGGACCGGGCCGAATATCTTGCCAGACGGCTGGCAGAACGGCGATTCCGGCGGGATCGATCCGTGATTCGCCGCATTTTGCAACGGATCGCTGATTTTATTGACTGGATGGCAAATCTGGCCGGCAGGCGCACCGCATCGGCAACTGTTCGTGAGGTCGAGTCGGGTAAAATCTTCGAGCGGCAAGCAGGCCCGCCGCCGGAGAAGACGGAACAGGCACGTTCTCTTGCCAGCGTAAAGCCCGACGATTTGAAGCCTGGCAAAGATAATGAAGACATTTTTGAAGGCATTGAGCCGGCCGGGAAGAAAACAGCGGCATCATGGATCAGGCGTGAGACCGGCGCGTTTGTCCGCACGCTGGCATCGTACCGGCCCAAAAACCTGTCTCATCTCACCTTCATGGAGCGGGTCCTGAAATCACCGGAATGGTACGAACATCCGGTGATGAAGCGTATCGTTCGTCTGGCCGTGAATCGGCACGATCTGTTTTCAGAGACCTTTAACGGCTTGAATGAACTGAACAACCCCACTGACAGCCATGATACTGTCACGGATGCGACTCAGGCGTTGAAACATAAAGGCTTGTCGAAACGGCAGGTTTTATCCGGCAAGACATCGAAGGAATATCAGGGCCTGTTGCGGATGATCGACGAGGGCGACACCCACTGGTACAGGCCCGAGATGAAGCAGTACCGTGAAGGGGTTCAGGAAGCATATTCCAAGAAGGTGCCGGACCTGAATGAATTGAGTCGTCTGCGCAAGATGCGAGAATCGCAGGTCGCTGAGTTTGAGAAAGACTACCTTGGCCAAGGCGTGTCCAAAGAAACAATCAAGGTTTGGCGCATGCATCGCGATGCTTATGATGCTGCGCTGGACAAGTTGCTGGATCCGATGCGGGAACTGCTGGAAAAGATCCGGGAAGAATCCGCCTTCAAGGGAGAGGATGAATCGAATCTGGCTGATTTCATGGCCTATCGTGATGACAAAGGGCAGGTCCGCAAGCTTTCATTGAAAGAAGTGATTGCCGAGATGGAGGAGTGGCGCGGGTTTTATGCCCCCAGAATGAGAGAGCAGGGCGATTGGGTCGTTCGCTCGAAAAAGGGAAATACCTACTACCGTTACCATAAACCAACCCGGTACCAGGCGGAACGGCTCGGATCAAAACTGGAAATGGAAGGGCATCGTGTCGAAAAACCGTTCGAGAACCCGAAACCGCCCGAATCCCTGCTGGAGCATATCAAGGCCATGGACGCGGCCAAGCTGCTGGAACATGCATCGGAAAAGACGGGCCGGGACAATATCGATGCCGCGCTCAAGTTCAGGGAAGAGCTGTTGCGGCAGACCGCGGACATGATCCGGGCCCGGGGTTTTCGCTCGACGATGATACACCGAAAACGGGGCGATGTTGTCAAGGGGTATATCGAGGATCCGGCGCAGCGGTTTGTCCAGTACATCAACAACCTGTCCGGAGGATTGTCCAAGGCCCGGACCGCAGCGGACATGACCGAAGCGTTTCTGGGCAAATGGGCCGATGGGCAGCGGGTCGGCGGGATCGATGCGGTGAAAGAGCCCCGGGCCCACGAAACGGCCCGGTCCTATATCGAGGAACAGCTTCGCAACGCTGAACTGGCGGACCGGGTCATCGGCACGGCCAAGACCGTGGCAACCTTCAAGTACCTGGGCCTGCCCAATATCCGCGCGCCGTTTGTCAACCTGACCGCCATGGTGACCACGGTGCCGGCCGCGATCCATGAATATGTGATGCAGGGCAAGGGGCCTTTCAGGGAAATCGGATCCGCTCTTTTAAAAGCGGGGCAGGACTACACCCGTTACATGACGGGCAAAAAACTGACGCTTGTGGCTGATGAGCAACGTTTCCTGGATGAGATCAAACGGCTCGGCTATGACGATCCTCAGTATACGCGCGATGCGTTGGGAACGATTCAGAAACTGCACGGCAGGCTGTTTGCCAAAACAATGCAAAAATCGATGTGGCTGTTTGGCAAAACCGAGCAGTGGAACCGGGGCGCCACGATGCTGGCCGCATACAGGATCGCGAAGCGCCGCAAAATCGGCCGGACCGATGCGGATCGGATGGATCTGGCCCGCAAGGTAACTGAAAAGGCCCATGGCATTTACGGCCGGGCCACGCTGCCGGCCTGGGCGCAGGGGCGCAATCCGGCGGCCAAGGTGGGGCAACTGCTGTACGTGTATCAGAAGTTCGGTCATAACTGGCTGCAGATGCTTTACGATCTGGGTGTAAAGCGGCGCAATGCCAAGGCGTTTATCTGGGCAATGGCCTCTCCGGTGGTTCTGGGCGGGGCCGCTGCCATGCCGTTCAAGGGGGTTGCCGTGGCGCTGGTCGGCTACCTGTTGAAGTCGACCGGGGATGACCGGGATCCGGAAAAGATGGTCTTTGACGGGTTGAGACGGCACCTGGGAGTGCGCGGGGAGAAGGTGGTTCGTTACGGTGCGGTGGGGGCGCTGGGGGGCGATATTTCAGGATCCTTTGCCTTTGATCCGGGGGTTCCCAAAAATCTCTGGGATTGGGCCGGACCGATCGGTGGCGTGGCCCAGGATATCAAACAGGCCCTGCGGTTTATCGAAACCGGCCAACCGGCCCGGGCCCTGGAAGCGGCGCTGCCACGGGGTGCCGCCAACCTGATCACCGCGTTCAGGGAAAAAGGGCAGGGCGCCCGCACCCGCAGCGGTGCCCGGATCTGGGACGAAACCGGCAGGATACTGATTCCGGATAACCGCGATACCGTGCTGCGTCTTCTGGGGTTTCGCTCGTCACGCAGAGCCGCGCTGCAGGCCCGGCAGTGGGAGACCAGAAGGCAACAGAAACGGTTCCGGGACAGGCTCGATAAGATTTATGAAAAGTATCGCGCATATCTTGCCGCACCGTCGGAAAAGCTGCATAAGGAAGTCATGCGCGAAATCGACCGTTATAACAGAAACCTGCTCGATTCGGACCTTGCGGGAACCGTGCCTTTTATCACCCGGCGCGCGCTCAAAGCACAGGCCCGCAACATGGCCCGACCGCGCAAAGCGCAGCGGGCCTATTTACGGTAGACGGACACGAGCGGAAAAAACAGACAGCGACGAGGACTATTCAAGCCCGGCTCTATCGCCTGAACAAGGCGTGGCCGGGTTTTGTTATGTGGTGGAGGTGACACATGGGACTGATACTGCAACCCAATGGGGTGGCACAGATCGATATAGACGGCACACCGGCCGTCGAGGCGTCGGTCCGCCGGGCGCCCTCCGGCAATCCGGTCAGAACCTATTTTGTTACCGATTTGAACACCGGGATTCCCGATGAGGTGATTCAGATTGATCTGTATTCGGATCATTGGGGACCCTTCAGGTTCGATTTCGCGGGGATTGTTCCGGACGGGGCCTCGATAACCGATATTTCGGCCCGAAGTCTGTATGCTGATATTGAATCGTCCTACGAGCAGGTCCGGGCAGGCGATTCGAGTCTGTGGTTGATCGAAAGTCAGAGCTTTGCCGGCAGTTATCTGGATTTACTGTTCTGGTTTCCGGGGACCGATTTCAGAGGCATCCATACACTGGTTTTTACCGTCGAACTCAATTCGTACGCATCCCGCGGATTCAACTTTTCTCATATTCGCGTTTTTTAAAGGGGAACAGATATGAAACGCTTTTTGATGATTTTTTTGGTTTTTTTCACCGTCGCTTCGGCCGGTGCAGGACCGGTAACCGAGTACACCAATGTTACCAGCGGCAACATGACCGATGGGCAGTTTCTGATCGGTTATGATCCCGCGGTTTCGCTCGATTCAGCCATGACCCGCATGACATTGAGTGAACTCGCACAGTACTACATTCAGCAAATCGGAACGATCAACGCCACGATTACCGCTGCGCGCACGTTCCAGGGGCCGGTAGCGGTCGAAGGCGGGTTTAAATTCATCGCGGCCACGGCGTTCTCGGCCAACGATGCGACGCCTTCAATCGCGAATTACACCGTGTTTCAGACCGCCAATACTGTCGCCACGACAATAACGAACCTGGACGATGGGCAGGCCGGCGATTTTCGTATGATCGTGGTGCAGGACAGCTTTACGACCTGGGATTTTACCGGAACAAACCTTTCTGGCAACGCCGGGGTCGATTATATAGCCAACAACGGGGATCTGCTCATTGCGTACTGCATCGACGGTACGGCCTGGCACATATCGGTGGTGGGCGGCACCGGCGGCGGGGGAGGTGCCGGTGAGATCAACACGGCCGCCAACGCGGGGCTGGACGGGGTTGGGGTCTTTTATCAGAAGTCCGGGGTTCAACTGCAGTTCCGGCACATTGCACCGGGATCGACCGCAGTGACGGTGACATTGAACGGCAACGATATCGACATTGATGTGGTGCCGGGTCAGATCGATCATGATGCATTGGCAAATTTTGTCGCCAACGAGCATATCGACTGGACTCAGGACCAGGGCGGCACCGATATCAACCTGAACAACATTCCGGATCTGAGCAGCCTCTATGAGCCGTTGCTGGTAAACGAGGCCGGACTTTATGCGGCGCTGTCCGATGTGACCCGGTTTTATCAGCCGGGAGATGTGATCCGGGTCGCGGCCAGTGACACTCTGCCGGGCACATGCACGGTCGGCGACCTTTACCTCGATATTGATGCTGACACGAACGGCACCTGTTATATCTGCATTGCGCCGAATACGTGGAAAGATATCGATGATGACGGTCAGGCCGGGTCCGGCGACCTGCTGGCGGCCAATAATCTGAGCGATGTTGCCAGCGTATTGACCTCGTTCAACAACATCAAACAGGCCGCCACCATGACCTATTCCGGGGTGATCGAGCTCGCCGATCAGACCGAGGCCGAGAGCGGCACCGCTGTGGATCGGGCCATTACACCGCTTGGTGTCGAGCAGTACATGCAGGCGAAAAACTACTATCAGTTTGCCCAGGGTACGGCCGGCGGCTGGTGGTCTTTCTGGGAAGGCAGCGCCAACGGGGATCATTCCTGGATCATTCTGGCGCCGGACGCATTGAGCGATTACCGGGGATTCCGGCTGCCCGACCAGGGGTTTGCAGCGGGCGAACTGATCCGGATCGGTACACCGGCCACGGTCTCGATCGATGTGAACAACGATTCGGTCGCTGAGACGATTCAGGTCTATCCCCTGGAACCGGTTGCCTATGGCACAACCGCCAATACGCCGGCAGAGGGAAATCATACCCATGCCGGCATGGTGACCGAAACCGGGAACCAGACCCTGACCAACAAGGTATTTGATACCGGGTCAAACACATTTCACCGCAATACCGCATCGTATGCCACTAGCCAGACCCTCACAGCCGTCCAGTGTTACGGCAGTGTGATCTATATGACCGGGGCCGGAACGGTGAGCCTGCCGCCGGTTGCCGACGGCATGGAAGTTACGGTCATAACCGCCGCCGGCGTGGCCGTCAGTGTCGACCCGGACGCTGCCGATCTGGTCTCTTTGGACGGTACGGCTTTGGCCGATGGGAATCGAATCACGAACACGTCCACAGCCGGGGATGTTGTTGTGCTGACCTATTTTTCTTCTGCCGGCTGGTATGCCTCCACCAACGGGTGGACGGATGGAGGGCCATAATTCATGCATCGACGCGTAATTGCCCGCAAAAAAGCCGGTGACGGGGAAGGGTTTGCCATCGACGACACTTTTTCCAGCGACAATATCAGCGATGTAAAAAACACCATATCGGTTTCAGGGGGTAACGCCTATGGCAGCGCAACCTGGGATTCGAACCTGGGTTATCACACCACCGGTTTGGGCAGCGCCGATCATTGGACCAGTGCCAATGTGCGCTACAAAAACCATCAGGCGCGCTCCGCCGGTGTTTTGTTTCGGTATGACCCGGGTGGCAATACCGGTTACTGCGCCCGGCTGGTGTTTGACGGCATCGCCATGGCGGCACGAATCTCGACCTGGGACGGTACCAATATCATCGATATCGGTGATATCCGGTTTACCGGGATCGGGGAGTCGCAAGACACGACGTTCGACCTGATGATCGAAATCAGCGGCACAACCATCAGCGCGGAATTGAACAGCCAGGCCGGTGACAGCACCCTCACCGATTCAACCTATGCCACCGGCAACTATGTCGGTGTCGGTGTCTGGCGGGATGATACAAACGATACCTGGGTCGAGGATATCCAGGCTGATAGCGGAGCGGCACCATGAAAAAATTAATCGCAATTCTGCTTGTTATTTGCTCCGCGCGCTTTGCTTTAGCGCGCGACATTACGCTGCCACATTCAGAGATGTTTGTGAACGCCGCGTCGATCACCGATGTGATATACCTGACCAGCGGTAACGGTGGTGCCGTTTCGTGGCAATCGCTGGCCCCTCAATATGTAGGCGATAACGGCGGCAGTGTCAGGCTGGATCTGCCGACCATCCCCATTGCTGGCGGCATCAACGGCGGTCATTGCGCAGTAGGGGATTTTCAGAATTTCAGCGCCAATCATTTTCGTGTCCGTATCATCATGAAAGTCGGTACAACGGTGGCTGATACCGTGCGTGATTGGTCCGATCCACCTGCCAAAGGTCAGGGCGGTTCAACCGTCAATAAATTCGCAGATATTCACGGCGGCGCCGGAAATACCACGCGTGTGGGGCTTTTCTCATTTTTGTTTTGCGTAGCTTCAAATACATATGAACCGGCTATCATGAATCCGGGGCCGCAGACATATCATTATTACGGCGGCGGCAATACTCCGTGCCCGGTCGGTGCGTTGCATTTCGGCGATGGAGCCAGCGCAAACGACTATGCCGGTCAGGTAATCTGTTTTGAATATTACGCCGGGCCGACATCTGCGTCCCTGCATGTGACAACACAGGACGGTGTTTATAATGACACCGAATATCTGACCATTGCCACCACACGCCCCGAACTCGTTTCTAAACTCTACGTGGGCGGATACAATAACGGGCATCACCCCAATCCTGATTCAAATACATTCATCGACATTTACGAGATCATTATTCAAGATTCCGCGACTCCCATTGGACCACCGGCCGGATTCGTGACCGGTGGCGGCAGCCCCGGATCCCGGATTCAACGCGGTGCCGGCTGCGGCGGTGGTGGGGCCGGGAGTGCGGGGAGTTGAAGTGTATCTCGCTTGGCTGCTACTGACAAATATCGGCTGGTATATTCATCACCGAAGCAGGTGAGGTTTGGATGGTAAGGTGAGCTACAGAGGTAACAGGTCAATCAATGAATCTATATTTAGCAACGGCATATTTCCATCACAGAATCAGAAAGAAATTCCGCTATTTTTGATGCCATGTTTAAAGCGGAACGCTGATCATTTTGGTCACCAGCGTCTATGCTGTCCAATTTGATTGTGCAAGATGTTTGATATTATCAATTTGTTATCAGTAGGATAATGAAGTTCCATAACTATAAGAAAATAAAGATAAAAAAATGTCGAATTGGAGTTCGAGTCTCCCCTTCGGCACCATTTTTATAAAGCCCGCTGTTGTTTCAGCGGGCTTTTCTTTTAGGTTAAATCTTTCCTACATCCTAAGTTCTTCTCTTCTTCAGACAGTAAACTACAGCCATACATATGGTCATCTTGACTTTAGGAGCGGCGTCCCGCCGCGATTAGAATAACTTTGGTGCACTTAAATCGCGGCGGGGCGCCGCTCCTAAAGTCAA
>JANQIE010000061.1 GCA_028282295.1 Desulfobacterales bacterium
GAGCATTTTTAAAACCGCAGGCATAGCGGGCTATGTCGAGGATTTTAAAAATGCGAGAACGCCGCCAGGGGCCAAAAGATGCTATTTCCGGATGGGCACATGCTAAGCACCACTTCGGGCAATTGCGGATGAACAGCCGATATGGGGGCACTGCCTGGAAAAAGTAGCCGAAGTTTACAAAAATAGTCTTGAATAGCGGCTAATATTGTTCGATAATAATTCCTTTTTTTCGTAGGAATCAATCGAAAATTTTTTGCGTGTATGATTGCGACACTTCACGAGGAGCTGGGATGATGAAAGTACTGGTAAGTGATAATTTGGGCGAGATCGGAATTCAAATGTTTCAGGAGGCTGAAGGGATCGAGGTCGATGTGAATACCGGGCTGCCTCCCGAGGAACTAAAAGCCATTATCGGCGCTTATGATGCGCTGGTGATTCGCAGCGCCACCAAGGTGACCGAGGATCTGCTCGAAGCGGCGACGAAGCTCAAGGTTGTCGGGCGGGCCGGGATCGGTTTGGACAATGTCGATATTCCGGCGGCATCCCGTCGCGGAGTGATCGTAATGAATACGCCGGAAGGCAATGTGGTTACCACTGCCGAGCATGCCATTGCCATGATGCTGGCGCTGTCACGCAATATCCCCATGGGAACGGCGACGCTCAAATCGGGTGAGTGGGCCAAAAAAAGACTGCAGGGACGCGAAATTTACAACAAAGTGCTGGGGGTGATCGGTTTCGGTAAAATCGGTTCCATTGTTGCCGACCGGGCCCGGGGGTTAAAGATGCAGGTGGTTGTTTATGACCCTTTTGTCACGCCTGAAAATATTGAAGAGTCCGGCTATCGGGCGGTCAGTTTGGATGAACTATACCGGATCGCCGATTATATCACCATCCATGTCCCGAAATTGAAAGATACAACCGGTTTGATCAATAAGGACGCCATCAAAAAAATGAAAGACGGTGTCATGGTCGTCAATTGCGCCCGTGGCGGCATTGTCAATGAGGATGACCTCTTTGCCGCCCTGGAAACCGGCAAGGTGGCCGGTGCGGCCCTGGATGTATTTGAAACCGAACCGCCGGGTGAATGCCGTCTGATGAACTGTGAGCGTCTAATTTGTACACCGCACTTAGGTGCGTCCACCCGAGAAGCCCAGACCAATGTCGCCGTTGCGGTGGCGCAGCAAATCATCGATTACCTGCAATCCGGGACCATTACCAATGCGGTCAATGTGCCGTCGGTCACCGGCGATTTGCTGAACAAGCTTGGCCCCTACCTGAAATTGGCCGAAAAAATGGGATCGTTGCAAACCCAATTGGTAACCGGCGCGATTGAATCGGTCCGGATTGAGTATGTTGGCGATTTTAAAGATATGGATATGGCGCCGGTAACAACCGCCATGCTCAAGGGGATGCTGGCCCCCATCGTTAAAGACGACGTCAATTTCGTAAATGCCGGCATTCTGGCCGAACAACGCGGTATAAAGGTCACCGAAGCCACCAGCGCCATAACGGAAGATTATGTCCACCTCGTCACAGTGGAAGTCGTAACCACGGAAATGACGAACACCGTAAGCGGAACTATCTTTGGTAAAAAAGAACCGCGGATTGTTAAGGTTAACGATTTCAGGGTCGAGATCATACCCGAGGAAGGGCATCTGGCCCTGATCCACAATGTGGATCGACCCGGCTCGATCGGGCAGATCGGATCGACCTTGGGCAAAAACGATGTCAATATTGCCCGCATGCAGGTGGGGCAGGACAAAGAAGGGGATCGCAACATCATATTTTTGCGCACCGATACACCGATCACCGACGAGGTCGCCGCGGAGTTGATGGCATTGCCCATGGTTAATTTGGTGATCCCATTTGACTTGTAAAATCCCAAGGTGCCATGGCGCCGCCTTTAACGCCCATACCGGAGGAGATGACATATGACGGAGGAAAAGAAAGACTTCGCAGATAAATCCAGTTCCGAAGCCGCACCGCAACAGCCCACGCCAGGCGACGAGTCGGCCTTGCCTGCAATCAATTTTTCCACCTTTGTAATATCGATGAATGCCTCTGCGCTGGTTCACCTGGGGGTGGTGGACGACCCGGTTTCAGGGCAGAAAACAAAAAACTTGCCGATGGCCAAGCAGACCATCGACATTCTGGCCATGCTGGAGGAAAAAACCAAGGGCAATCTGGCCACTGATGAAGAAAATATGCTCAAAAGCATTTTGTATGACCTGCGCATCATGTATGTGCGTGAGCGCGGTTGAAGTGGATGCGCCGACGGTGAGTTTGCCTCCGTCGGCTTTGAATACGCCTTTGATGACACGGTTACAGGAGACCCGGCATGACCTTTAGAAAATGTTTGACCCCGAAGTCCCGCAGTTGGGCAACCGGTGTTGTGTTGTTGGTTGCGTTTTATCTAGGATTGACAATAGTTGGCGCCTCTCAGGAGGCCACGGCTAAAACCGTGCGGATGGTGCCTGAGAGTTTCAGCAACTTGTCGGAAATGGTCAGCCCAAGCGTCGTAAATATCCGCACCGTGAAAACGGTAAAAGGCGGCGGGCGGGTTTTCAGGCATTTTTTTCGCGGACCGCGCGGCGAAGACCCCATGGAAGATTTTTTCCGGCGGTTTTTCGATGATGAGGATCGTCAGCGTGAGTTTAAACAACGCAGCCTGGGGTCGGGTTTTTTCATCAGCAAGAAAGGCTTCATCGTCACCAATAATCATGTGGTTGAAAATGCCGATAAAATCCAGGTCATTCTAAAAAGCGGCAAGGAGTACGACGCTGAAATTGTCGGTCGTGATCCGAATACGGATATCGCCCTGATCAAGGTCACGGCGAAAGACGATTTTCCGGTGGTGACCCTGGGCAACTCCGCAGAACTCAAGGTCGGTCAGTGGGTGGTAGCCATCGGCAGCCCGTTCGGACTGGAGCACACTGTTACTGCCGGCATCGTCAGCGCCAAGGGACGGGTTATTGGTTCCGGGCCCTACGACGATTTCATTCAGACCGATGCGTCCATCAATCCCGGTAACAGCGGCGGTCCGTTGATCGATATGCAGGGTAAGGTGGTTGGTATCAACACCGCCATTATCGCCGGCGGGCAGGGCATCGGCTTTGCGATTCCCATCGATCTTGCCGGGGGGATTATCGAGCAATTGCAGGCACATGGATCGGTGACCCGCGGCTGGTTGGGAGTGGCGATTCAAAACGTCACCGATGAAATGGCGGCCTACTACGGGCTGAAAGGCCAAAAGGGCGTGTTGGTCACGGAAGTTTTTCCCGGCGATCCGGCCGACCGTGCCGGTGTCAAAGCCAAGGATATCATTACGGCCGTGGACAGCAAAAAAGTCGAAACCAGCCGGGAGCTGACCCGCATGATTGCCGGTATTTCAGTCGGCAGTAAAATCAAAATTGATATCTGGCGCGATGGCAAAAAGAAAACGTTGAAGGTCAAGATTGCCAAGCGTGATGAAGATAAAATCGCCTCACGCGGTGGTCGGAATCTGCCGAAAGAGGACTCTTTGGGCATCCGTGTCACGCAACTGACTCCGGAAATGGCCAATCGTTTCAATCACAGTGAGCAAAGTGGTGTTTTGGTCACCCGGGTGGAGCCGGACGGTGCGGGCGACAAAGCCGGTGTCAGAGCCGGTGATATCGTAAAAGAAATCGACCATGCGGACATCCGCTCGGTCGATGATTACAAAAAAGCGATCAACAAAGCAAAAGAAGGTGAGACGATCAAGATGTTTATCTGGCGGCGCGATGCGGGCTTTCTGTTGATAAAGATCGAAAAATGATCCGTGCTGACAAAGGACGTGAAATCGATTGATATTTCGACACCGGCGAAAATCAATTTGTTTTTGAAAATAACCGGTAAACGGCCCGATGATTACCATGAATTGGTTTCGCTCATGAGTTGCGTCGGGCTATATGATCGGTTGCGTTTCGATTTCCAAACCGAACATATCGAAGTAAAGTGTGATCATCCGGCGGTTCCGGACGGGGCCGGGAATTTGGCACATCGTGCCGTACAGCGTTTTTTTGCCGCCCTGGATCAAAAAACGGACCGGAATGCGCCTTGCAAACGTGGGGTGGCAATTTGGATTGAAAAAAAGATCCCGGTGGGAGCCGGGCTGGGCGGCGGCAGCAGTAATGCCGCCGCTGTGCTGAATACCTTGAACCAATACTGGGAGCAACCGTTCTCGATCCAAGAACTTGTGCGCATGGGGCTTGAATTGGGAGCGGACGTTCCCTTTTTTGTTTATAGGCGGCCAGCGGTCGTCAGGGGCATCGGGGAGAAGCTGTCACCTTACCCTCATCGCTTGCCCGCATTGAAAGTGTTACTGGTTTTCCCGGGGTTTGCGGTTTCAACAGCCTCGGTCTATAAAAATCTTAATTTTGGATTGACAAATAGTAAAATTAACCCTAAATATTCGAATTTTAAAACGCATGCTTTTTCTGCTGCACGCGATTTGAGCAATGATTTGGAAGCCGTGACGATTGCACGGCATCCCTTGATAAGATCCATAAAAAACAAAATGCTCGATCTTGCGGCGGACGGTGCGTTGATGTCCGGGAGCGGGCCTACCGTTTTCGGGCTGTTCTCAAATTCCGTTACGGCCCTTAAAGCCTATGCGGCGTTTGAGTCTGAAAAGAACCGAGGTTGGTCTATTGAGTTGGTTGATTTAATCGGACAACCGCTACACGCAAACGGCGATCGACCGATTGAAATCGACACATAAAAATAATAATTGTATGATGCGCGACATATCGCGTATTTCAGCCTATTTAACCTGCTGGGGCGTCGTCAAGCGGTAAGACACAGGATTTTGGTTCCTGCATTCGGAGGTTCGAATCCTCCCGCCCCAGCCACCTTTATTTATAAGAAGCGGTAATTGAATTGATGAGCGGCCTAACTATTTTTTCCGGTAACTCAAACCCGGACCTGACCCAAGCCATTTGCGCCTACCTGAACCTGAAGCCGGGCGGTGCCAAAGTCTCTACTTTCAGCGACGGCGAAATTCAAATTGAAATTGATGATAACGTCCGTTCCAAGGACGTTTTTGTTGTGCAATCAACGTGCGAGCCGGTCAATGACAATCTGGTCGAGCTTTTGCTAATGATTGATGCCGTTAAACGCTCGTCGGCCAAACGGGTCACCGCCGTAATACCGTACTTCGGCTACGCACGGCAGGATAAAAAAGTGGCCCCTCGCGTACCGATCAGCGCCAAGTTGATCGCCAACATGCTGGAGGTCGCAGGCGCCGACCGTGTCATCACGATGGATTTGCATGCCGGTCAAATTCAGGGCTTCTTCGACGTGCCGGTGGACAATCTCTTTGCGGCACCGGTTTTGTTGAATTACTTGAAAAAGCAATTTGAAAACAGCTTGGTGATCGTATCGCCGGACGCCGGTGGTGTCGAGAGAGCCCGGGCGTTTGCCAAACGTCTGAACGCCGGCCTGGCCATTATTGACAAGCGTCGCGATGCTCCGAATCAGGCCAAGGCCATGGCGGTAATCGGTGATGTCACCGACAAAATTACCGTTATTCTTGATGACATGGTCGATACAGCCGGAACGTTGACCGAAGCGGCTGAAGCGATAGCCAAAAAAGGTGCCTTGGAAGTTCACGCCTGTTGCGCTCACCCGGTATTGTCCGGTCCGGCTGTCGAACGCATCCAGAATTCTCCGATCCAAAGTCTCGTCGTAACCGATACGATTCCATTAAAAAATAAAGCCGAAAAATTACCGAAGGCAAAAGTACTTTCGATCGCCGAGCTGGTTGGTGAGGCGATTATACGAAGCCACCGTGGCGACTCCGTCACTTCATTGTTTGTTTGATTTGGTGGCAGCAAAATATTTTACAAGGAGGCCGTGCTTTGGATTTAATCGAGCTCAAAGCCAATATAAGAGAAAAAACAGGTAATGGTCCTGCGCGTGTTTTACGCCGGGAAGGGATGATACCGGCAGTACTGTATGGACCTGACACTGAGCCGATCTTGCTGTCGGTGGCCGTGTACGATTTGGAAGCCGTTCTTAAAACCGGCACCATTGGGCAGTTACTGGTTAACATTGTGATCGAAAACGGCAAGCAGCAAACCAAGACCGTAATGATCAAGGAACTGCAGACCCACCCGGTATCACGCCGTTTTGTGCACGCGGATTTCTATGAAGTGGATATGAACCGCAAGATTCGCGTCAATGTGCCGGTCGTTACTACTGGCAAATCCGCGGGTGTTGAAATGGGGGGGATGTTGCAAATCATTCGTCGTGAACTGGAAGTGCTCTGCCTGCCGAATCAGATTCCCAACGCCATTGAAATCGATATTGCCGAACTTAACATGGGTGATTCGGTCCATGTAAAGGATATACCGCTGGAAGGTGATGTCGAGATACCGGCGGAAGTCAATTTTACCGTACTGACGATTTTGGCGCAGCGCAAGGAAGAAGTCGAGGCTGAAGAGGAGGGTATTGAAGGCGAAGAGGCCGAAGCGGAAGCCCCGAGCGAGGAAGAAGCCTGATACCGCATCAATTTTAGAACCTTGGCGAGTCGGGTCCGGCTGTTGTCCGGATCTGGATTTACTCAGCCGAAATAAAAAAGACCGGTTTCGGCGTAACCCCGATAGCCGGTCATTCGATTTGCCTTTCGCCCCGGCAGGTGAATCGGAATGCAGAGTCAGCCTTTGATGTCTGATCAAAAACTACGTTTGATCGTTGGCCTGGGCAATCCGGGGCAAGCCTACCGAATGACGCGGCACAATGTGGGATTTCAGTTGGTTGATCGAATCGCTGCCGCATTTGGTGTGCCGCTGGACCGTAAACGCTTCGGCGCCCTGTTTGGCCAGGGCGTTATCGAGGGACATAGCGTTATTCTTCTCAAACCGCAGCAGTATATGAATATAAGCGGTCCACCAACCAAACTGATCTCGGACTATTTCAGCATATCAAGCGAGGATATCATTGTCATTCATGATGATATAGATCTTGCTTTTAAAAGAATAAAAATAAAAGCGAAAGGAGGGCATGGCGGACATAAAGGCATAATTTCACTGATAGATGCCCTTGGCGGAGGTGACTTTGTACGGCTTCGCATCGGCATCGGGCGGCGCACCACCGGGCAGAAGGCGCCCAATGCGGTAGTAGATCATGTTTTGGGGCTGTTTTCAGCCGAAGAGACTGAGGCTCTGGAAGAAATACTGGAAAGAGCGCAGGCTGCGGTGGTGACAATCCTTTGTGAGGGAACAAAGGCAGGCATGAACCAATTTAATTCGAGAAAAGCAACAAACCTCGATTAAGTTAGCAGATGGAGGATAGAATGGAAGTTGTAATGGAAAATATACCATTGATTTGCACACTGGTGGGTGTGGCCGGTGTGCTGTTTTCTATCATTTTAGCGGGGATCGTAAAAAGCGCTCCGGCCGGCAACGAAAAAATGCAATCGATCGCCGGTGCCGTGCAGGAAGGTGCAATTGCATATCTCAACCGTCAGTTGAAAAGCATGGGTATCACTGGTGCCATCATTTTTATCGTCATCTTTGCCACCATGGGCGCCAAAACCGCGATCGGATTTTTGATCGGCGCCGTAGCCTCTTTTCTGGCCGGTTACATCGGCATGCGGGTTTCGGTAATCGCCAATGTTAGAACCGCCGAGGCTGCCAAAAACGGCTTGGCCGCCGGACTGGCAATGGCGTTTAAAGGTGGATCGGTTACCGGTATGATCGTTGCCGGTCTGGCCCTGACCTCCGTGGCCGGCTATTATGCAGCTACACACGATGTCATCGCACTGGTCGCCCTTGGTTTTGGCGGCAGCTTGATTTCCATTTTCGCCCGTCTCGGCGGCGGTATCTTCACCAAAGGCGCCGACGTGGGGGCCGATCTGGTGGGTAAAGTCGAAGCCGGTATCCCGGAAGATGATCCCCGCAACCCCGCAACCATCGCTGATAACGTAGGGGACAATGTAGGCGACTGCGCCGGTATGGCCGCCGACTTGTTTGAAACCTACGCGGTAACGGCTGTGGCAGCGATGCTCATCGGGCATCTGCTTTTTCCGAAAATTGATATCGCCACGGAATTCCCGTTGATCCTGGGTGCAATTTCGATCATTGCTTCCATCATCGCCGTGTTCTTTGTTCGTTTGGGCAAAAGTGAATATATCATGGGCGCCCTGTATAAAGGGATGTTCGGCTCAGCTATCCTGGCCGCCATCGCTTTTTACTATGCCTGTAACTATTTTATGACCGACATCCCCGATATTTCCGCGCTCAACATTTACTATTGCGCGTTGATCGGTCTGGTACTGACAGTGGTTATCGTTATTATTACCGAATACTACACCGGTATTTACAGCCCGGTTAAAAACATTGCCGAGGCTTCCACCACCGGCCACGGCACCAACATCATTTCCGGTTTGGCGGTCTCCATGCAAGCCACCGCCGCCCCGGTACTGGCCATCTGTCTGGCCATTTTCATGGCTTATCACTTTGGCGGACTATACGGAATTGCCATGGCTGCCATGTCCATGCTGTCGATGACCGGTATGGTTATCGCCATTGACGCCTACGGCCCCATCACCGATAACGCCGGTGGTATTGCCGAAATGGCTGAAATGGACGAAAGCGTGCGCGCGGTAACCGACCCTCTGGATGCCGTTGGTAACACCACCAAAGCGGTGACCAAAGGATATGCCATCGGTTCCGCAGGACTGGCTGCACTGGTTCTGTTTGCCGCTTATGTCATGGAATTTCAGATCAAAGGCGCCAAAGGTGGTATGTCCTTTGATCTTTCCGATGTAAACGTCATTATCGGCCTTTTTATCGGTGGTCTGCTCCCCTATTTGTTTGCCTCCATTGCCATGAAAGCCGTTGGTAATGCAGGTGGTGCGGTTGTCGATGAGGTTCGGCGTCAGTTCCGCGAAATACCGGGTATTATGGAAGGTACCGCCAAACCTGATTACGGTGCTTGCGTGGATATCGTAACCAAATTCGCATTGAAAGAAATGTTATTGCCGGCATTGCTGCCGGTTGCAGCTCCGCTGCTGGTCGGCTTTTTCCTTGGCAAGATCGCCCTTGGCGGTCTGTTGATCGGTTCCATCGTAACCGGCGTTTTCGTGGCCCTGTCCATGACCACCGGTGGCGCTGCTTGGGATAACGCCAAGAAGTACATCGAAGACGGTCATTTGGGCGGCAAGGGTTCCGACGCCCATAAAGCCGCCGTTACCGGCGACACCGTAGGCGATCCTTACAAAGATACCGCCGGGCCGGCAGTTAACCCGATGATCAAGATCCTGAATGTCGTTGCTCTGTTGATGGTTCCGTTCCTGATGTAAATCCAGCCGAGCGAAGATACTACCAATAAGGATTGGCGCATAGCGCGCCAATCCTTTTTTTATTGATGTTTAGCCCCTGTAATGATATGATTCAGTATACATTTTTCGGGGTTGAAGTCCTCAATAACGCGCGCCTATTCGGAAACGCCAGATATTGTTACCAATCTGAGCCTCCACATAACCGCTCGGAGGTCCCGCTTTATAAGCCTAAACTGCGGAGCAAACAGAACGCCACGTCACACGGTTGACCAGATAACTTAAAAGGCGTCCGAATCGGCAACAACCATTTCAGTGGTGCCATAATATGAAAGAAAAAGTTGTTGGAGAAAATCCAGAAACAGAACCGGAAATTCATAAAGTCCCAACACGTGAGTTCAGTGTCGGTGATTTAGCTGTTTATCCCGCCCATGGTGTCGGCCGGATTGAGGCGATTGAAAGTCGTGTCGTAAATGGTGAAACACACGACTTTTATATCTTGAAGGTGCTTGAAAACGGCATGGTGATCATGATTCCCACCATGAATGTCGAGTCGGTCGGTTTGCGTGAAGTCATTGGTGAAGATGACATTCCCAAAGTTTATGCGATCATGCAAGCCAAGGATGATAATGCTTCGGACAATCAGACATGGAACCGCCGCTACCGGGAGTACATGGATAAAATTAAAACCGGATCACTTTATGAAGTGGCGGAAGTCTTCCGGGATTTATACCTGCTCAAATTAAACAAAGACCTTTCTTTTGGGGAACGTAAGCTTTACGATACCGCTCAGGGGTTGCTTGTTTCTGAACTGTCCACTGCAAAAAATAAAAAGGAAGAAACGATTCTGACCGAGATCGAATCGCTATTTACGTTACCATCTCAAGAGTAATCCCCATTTCCGAAGCATGCTAGGCGATGACGACGTTATATTTATAGTCGCACATGCCGACGGCGGCATGCGTCTCGATAAGTTCATTCAAAGCCGCCTGCCGGGGCATTCCCGCTCTTTTTTAGCCCAACAGATACGCACTCGAAATGTTTTCGTCGATGAAGTCGCTCACAAACCGGGCTATCGGGTGCGTGCGGGCGAAAAGATCCATATCGTGATACCGGCGCCGCAACCGGCGGAGTATCGGGCCGAGGCGATTGATCTTGACCGTTTGCATGAAGACCGGGATATTATCGTAATCAACAAACCGCCCGGTTTGGTCGTGCACCCGGCTCCGGGGCATGCAACCGGAACCTTGGTAAATGCCCTGTTGCACCATTGCCCGGATTTGGCAGGCATCGGCGGCGAAATTCGTCCCGGAATCGTGCATCGGTTGGATAAAGATACATCGGGCGTCATGGTTGTCGCCAAAAATGCCCATGCCCAGGAATGTCTCGCAGACCAATTCAAACAGCGTTGTATTCGCAAGACATATTTTGCTTTGGCAAAAGGCCGGTTCAAGTCGAATCAAGGGATTATCGATTTGCCTATTGGACGCCATCCGGTTCACCGCAAAAAAATGTCGGTTCGCAGCCGCAGGAGTCGTGACGCGGAGACGCACTGGCGTGTGGTAATCCAATATAAAGCAGCCGCCATGTTGGAGATTGATCTGAAAACCGGGCGGACACATCAAATTCGCGTACATCTTGCAGCGATCAATCATCCTATCCTGGGCGATCCCATCTATGGTGGGCGATCGACCCTGCGCCCCAAACCCGAAAAGGGCCTGCATATCAAAACGCCAAGGCAAATGCTGCATGCGGCGCGGCTAACTCTGCGGCACCCTGTCACTGGTCGGCAAATGAGCTTTGAGGCGCCTTTGCCGGCGGATATGCAGCAGGTAGTCGCACAACTATCGGCGTTTTCCAATACCACCGAAACAGGTGCATTAAAGAACTCTACCCTTATATAAAAAAAGCGATGCCGCACAAAGCAGCATCGCTTTTTTAGATTCACATTCAGGCAGCCGGAAAGGCGGCCTTGGATCAGGCTGTAACTTTCTCCGTGGTCTTCGTCTCTTGCTCATCGTCGACGGATCCATCAGGGTTATAGCAAATCCGACAACAATTCAAGCAGCGACGCGATTCGTACTTGGCGTCTTTTTCGCTGATGACAAGATCGACCTCTTCAAAGGTTTTGATACGCGCCTCGACTTCCATTTCCGGCATCGGTGTGCGTTTTTTGGAAGATATGCCCAGTACCTTTTCAAAAAGCGATTCGGGAATATAACGCTGGTAAAGCGAATGGTCTACCGGAGTAATTTCTTCCCCCATGAGATACTGATGAATCGACCGGGCCGCCCGGCGACCGCCGCCAATGGCTTCCACGACCAACGATGCCCCGGTGTATGCGTCCCCGGCGGAAAAAATATAGGGGATCGTACTTTGCAGGGTTTCCGGATTGACCGCTTCAAAGGTATTCCAGCGAGTGATTTCAAGCGCTTCCAGTTCCTTTTCCTTTTCACGGAAGGAAACCTCCGGTCCCTGGCCGATGGCCGTGACCAGCATATCGATGTTCATCAAGGTTTCCGAGCCCTCGATGGGTACCGGCCGCCGGCGCCCGCTGGCATCCGGTTCACCAAGCTCCATTTTCAAAAATTCAAGTTGTTTGACCGTGCCGCTGTCATCACCGATCACGCGGGTAGGGGCGGCCAGGAAGTGAAATTTGATCCCTTCGTGTTCCGCGGCAACGATTTCGACTTCATTGGCCGGCATTTCCTTGCGGGTCCGTCGGTAGACAATGGAGACTTCGTCGGCGCCTAACCGCACCAATGTGCGTACACAGTCGATGGCGGTGTTGCCGCCGCCGATAACAGCGCATTTTTTGCCGACAAACGGCTTGGCTTTCTTGCTGTCGCCTTGCTGGTGCAATGCAAATTTGGTTAGAAAATCGATGCCGGTGTAACAACCATTCAGATCCTCGCCGTCCACGCGCAGACTATAATCGCTCCAGGCTCCCACGCCCAGAAAGATGGCTTCATAACCTTCCTGGCGTAGTGATTCGATGGTGAAGTCTTCGCCCAAGGTCATGTTCATTTTGGTATCAATCCCTAAATTCAGAATACCGTCGATTTCCCACTGTAGCGTTTCCTTGGGTAGACGATATTCGGGGATGCCGTAGCGAATCATGCCGCCTAATTTCGGCATGGCGTCATAAATTGTTACGCTATGGCCCAGGCGCCTCAAAAAGAAAGCGCAACTGAGTCCTGCCGGTCCTCCGCCGATAACTGCCACGCGTTTCCCGGTATCCGGGGCGCAGGCAATCGGGTAACGCCGTCCGGAATGCAGTTCCAGGTCCGCCACAAACCGTTTGAGCTGGTTGATGGAGACCGCCTCATCTTCAATACCGCGGCGGCAATAGTCTTCGCAAGGATGAGGGCAAACCCGGCCGCAGGCCAACAGCAGCGGATTGCGTTCGCGGATAGTGTCGACCGCCCCCTGGTAATCGCCCAGCCTGATTTGAGTAATGTATTTGGAGATGTCGATTTGGGCCGGACAGGTTTGTTGGCAGGGCGCCAAGGCATCTACATCGCGGTTGAAATGCAGCAGCCGTTCGGACATGGTGCGCACATGGAGGATATCTTTCGGGCAGATTGCTTCACAGACACCGCAACCGACGCATTTGGCTTCGTCCACCACCGGATAGCCATCGGGGCCCATGTGAATGGCGTCAAAAGAGCAGGCCTTGACGCAATCGCCTTTGCCCAGACAGCCGATGCTGCATTCACGGCGACCGCCGAACTGAGCAGTCAAGGCCTGGCAGCTCTCGACGCCGAGATAATAGTAGCGGTCCGCCGCCCGGTCGCCGCCGGCACATTCATTGATGGAACGCCGCGGCTCAGCGCTGCCCGGGTCGATACCCATGACCTCAGCCACCGCGGCTGCCGATTCCGGTCCGGCAACGATGCAAACACTCGGTTTGGCCTTGCCTTCCACCACCGCCACCGCCGCGGCGCTGCAACCGGCATAGCCGCAACCGCCACAATTGGCAGCTGCCAGGCAATCTTCCACTTCCGCGATCCGCGGATCTTCCCAGACATAAAAAATTTTGGACGCCAAGCTTAACACGGTGCCGCAAACAGCACCGATACCCAGCATAACGAGTAGGGGGGGGATTAATCCTTCAATCACGATTTACCTCCTGGAAATGCTATTTTCAGACCGGCCTCGCGGTCGTTATGGTCGGCAAACAGATTAGCATACACGATTTGTGTTGAAAAGGGGGCAGGAAGGGAAATGGGCGGCGATAAAAAAAGCGCCGGCTGCCTGAATAAAGAAGTATTCGTAACGACCCGCACGGCGCTTGTTTTCATAAAATGATCGCCTTTTAAACCATGCCCCTGAACGCGAAAAAGGTCAGTGACATGATTCCGGCTGTCACCAGTGCAATTGATGTGTCTTGCAACGGTTTCGGCACACGGGCCAGGAGAATCTTTTCGCGGACACCCGCAAAGATAACCAGCGCCAATGCAAAGCCGATGGCGTAACTGAACGAGGCCACCAGGGTTTCAATGAACGTGTATTCGTTGTTGATGTTCAACAGGCAGACACCCATAACGGCGCAGTTGGTGGTAATCAGCGGCAGAAAGATACCCAATCCGGCATAGAGCGCCGGGATGCTTTTTTTCAGGAACATCTCGACAAACTGCACCAGGGAGGCGATGACCAGAATAAATGCGATGGTTTGCAGGAATTGGAGCTTAAGGGGGACGAGTAAAAAATTGTTGACGATCCATGTGATCACGCCGGCCATCACCAGAACAAAAATAACCGCCATACCCATACCAAGGGCGGTTTCCATTTTTTTGGAGGTCCCCATGAACGGGCATTGGCCAAGGTACTGGGCCAGCAAAATATTGTTGACCAGAATACAACTGATCGCAAGTACGATTAAATCGCCCATCTAACGTCTCCTATTTCTTTCCGACAAGGTTCATGAGGCACAGCATCAGTCCCAGACACACAAAGGCGCCAGGGGCTTGCACCATAAATTCAAACGGTTTGTAAGTTGCACCGAGTGTGAAAAGCGGCTCATTGCCCCAGAGGGTCAATGTCCCCGCTCCCAGAATTTCCCGCACGGCGCCCAAGGCCCCCAGTGACAGGGTGAACCCAAGACCGATCCCCAACCCGTCGGCCGCCGATTTAACCAGACCGTTTTTGGATGCGAACGCTTCACTGCGGCCAAGAACAATGCAATTGACAACAATCAACGGAATAAAAATCCCTAGTTGCTCGTACAATGGATAGGCAAAAGCCTGCGATCCGAATTGAACCAGAGTCACGAAGGTTGCGATGATGATGATAAAACAGGCGATACGCACTTTCGCCGGAATAACCTTACGCAACGCCGAGACCAGGATATTGGAAAAGACCAGCACGAACGTGGTGGCCAGCCCCATGCCGAGGCCGAAAAACATTTTGGTGGTGACACCCAGGGTCGGGCAAAGGCCGAGCACCAAACGAAACGGGGCGATTTCATCCCACAGCCCCTTGGTGAACTCCTGCGCGATAGACTTGGCCATATTTATGCTCCTTTGGCTATACTCCGTTCAAACGCTTAAAACAGTTTTATAAAAATATCCCAGTTCGTCTTATTCATTTGAAACGCTTGGGACTTAAACAGAATGATTCATTTCTCCAATGTACACTTCTTGTTACGAATGTGAATTGCGATGTTGGTAAAAAAGAATAGCGTTTAGCAAAAATTACAACCCTAGTTTTTTATACAGCAGAATTAGTATATGGCTCTTGATTTTCCGGATAATTGCAACGTGGGCAGTGACTCATGTGCCCAATCATAATATTACGTCTAAAGTCCTTTGCCAGTCCGTACCAGAACCATCTAAGTTTACATTGTGGGCATTTAATGCCCACAGACAGGCAGATTGTTGAGATAAAACAAACAATCATCGCAGCACATATTAGAATTAAACCTGCATTTTTTTGCATTACGCCGAATGATAGATCGTATAGTTGCGGTTCAAAAGCAATTGCGATGATTCCAAAAAACATCATTACTCCTGAACCTATCAAAAGGCGAAAATAAAAATTCCATTTCTTTGTTTGGCCCGAAAGGTTTATGATTGATTTATCATGTGTTATCAATAATTTATTAACCTTTCTCCTTTTTTCCCAAAATATATTCCATACCCGAAAGGATGCCTCCATAAATCCTTCCATCCTTCTTCACAGATAATGCTGAACATTGTTCCGCCTATCATGTCTTTGGTTTTCTGGCTTAAAAACTGATTCGTTACGGAGCCTATAGCTACCCCGGTTTCAAAAGCAACTGTTACATAAACAAATTTTGCTGCCGCACATGCTGCCATCGCACTCAAACGTTGAAAAGCTGAAAGCTTTAAGACACGAAGCGTGCCCGATTTGGTAAATTCCAGAGGTAGTGGCCCAAAACGACTAGCGGCCCAAGCTAATGGTGTCATTGTGCCTGTATCTTTTGCAAAATGTGAAGCAGCAATAATCCCGGCTCCAAATTTAGTGCCTTTGCCTGCTATACTTGAATGCGTTGTACGAAAATCCACCATCGCTCCTTTGGCGATTTTTTTTACAAATGTTTTAAATGAGGCCATATCCTTTGGCGATTCATCATTCGTATATACATAAACCAATGGTTCCTGCACCATTTTTCCCCTCTGGTTTTTTGGTGTGCTTATAATTTACAGTTTCTTTGAAGATCCCAACCAGTAGCAATTTGCCCTGCAGCGCCACCGCCTGAACGATTTTGCTTTATATATGACCATTCGATTTTTCCAAAATTAATTTTGACAAGTTCAATGGGAAAATCGCCATTCACTTTAGTTGTTACATTGCTGATAATACAATTTGATAGTTTATAGGTCATATATTTCATCTTAGCTGAACCTGCACGACAAAGATCAATTATAACATTGTCTACGTGGGCCCCTTCTGCACATGCTAGGGCTAATTTAGGAGATGCCTTGTCAAATTGTTTTGAAAAAAAGAAATCATCAAAATCTGCTCTTCCTACACTTGCACCACCTGCGCTGCTTACAGTGGGTGATATTTTTTGTCTTAAACCCGTATCAAAATAGATAGCTTCAATCCATCCCGGATATTTATCGTCTGTGCTTTCGCCGTCAATACCATCAATTTTTATGAAGCCATCAAATGACATAAAAAATCCTCTCCTCTTACCAGGTATAATCTGAGGGAAAAAACTCTAAAACCGCATCGGCACTATTTGTTAAATTTACCGGCTTGTTCTGCAATCCGGGATTTGAGCCGGTGGTAGATTTTGCCGGCCTCGGTGGCCCCGTTGCAGACGGCCCGTGAAGTGATCGTAGCGCCGCTCAATGCGTTTATTTCGCCACCATCGGCGGATACCAGATGGGGAGCGATTGCTGATTTACCTTTGAATTGCGCCGCAAAGGTGGGGTCGTCCTTAGCCCGGGAGCCCAAGCCGGCGGTCTCGCTGTGGGTGGTCACACCAACGCCGACCAATTCGTCCGAATCGAGTTTCACCGCCGCCATGATCCCCACATCGCCACCGTAACCCCCCTTGCCTTTAGCCTCGAACGCCACGGCGGTGGCGCCGTCCAGAATGCCGACATAGAAGCTGCGTTCAACGTCACCGTCCGTAATTTTGAAACGATCGGTGAGCGGGTCGTTGGACGCTTCGGTTAGGATTTTGCCGATGGCCGGGCCTTTGACAAATTTCAATTCCTGCTGTTCAATTCTTTCGGCGGTAGCGACCTTGGCATAGGCCAGCAAAAAGCCCGATAGCGAGCTTAAAAGGGTCAGCACCACAACCATTTTAATCATTTCGCGCATTTTTTAGACAACCTTTCCAATCGCTTTGGGTCTGATTTTGTCCAACAGCGGATTCAACAGATTGATGACCAGGATGGCGTAAACAACCCCGTCCACATGGGCCCCGACATTGCGGATCAATACCGTCATGATACCGCCGATAGCCCCGTAAAGCAGCATCGGGATGGGGTTGATGGGGGCCGAGGCGGGATCGGTCGCCAGGAAGAACGCGCCGATCAACGTGTATCCGCTAAGAAGGTGAAACAGAGGATTGACATAGCGGCTCGGATCAACAATCTGAAACAGTATAGCCGTTACGAAAATACCCGCCAGGAAGGCAATCGGGATCTCCCACCGGATGAAGCCACGGTAGATCAAATAAAGGCCGCCCAGAATAAGACCGATGCCGAAGGTTGCGCCGATGGCGCCTGTTTGCCGGCCCACCAGCAGATCGAGCAGACTGTACTGGGCCGCGCCGGCGGCCTTGAAGTATTTTGCCGCCACAACCGGCACCATCTCCGGAAAGCTGAAATTCATATTGACGAATGCAGCGTCGAAATTAAACAAATCCGCCCAGGAGACCATCAGGATGGCAACCGCCAGAGCTGCGGTATTTACTGGATTACTGCCGATACCGCCGAAAATCTCTTTGCCGATCACAATCACGGTAAACGTGCCGACGATGACCGCATACCAGGGGAAGTTGGGCGGCAACAGCATGCCGAAAAGAAGACCGAGTAATGCGGCGTGTCCATCAGCAATGGTGATGGGGCGTTTGGCGGCGCGGTTGATCATCCATTCCCACAACATGGCGCTGCCGACGGCCAGGCAGAGAACGCCGATGGCGTTGACGCCAAAGGTCAGGATTCCCACGACAGCAGCCGGCAACAGGGCGTAAATGGTGTGTACGTGACGTTCCACCACGCCGTTGCCGCAATGCCAGAACGGCGCATGTGAAACGATGAATTTTTTTTGACTAAGCATCCGTTTCCTCCACTTCCTGTGCAGTTTCCGCTTCCGCCTCTTGGGCCCGTTTAAGTTCATATTTACCCAGGCGAATATGTTGAAAGATCGGTATCCGGGCCGGGCAGACATAACTGCACAAACCACAATCGAAACACGATAGCAGATCGTACCCATCGGCGGCATCCTGATACTGGCCGGCTTCAAGAAAACGCACCAGCATATTGACCTGAATAAGCGCCGGGCACGCGCGGACGCATTCTCCGCAGTTGATGCACGGATAATCCGAAACATGGGGGATTTGCTGACGTGCCTGGATCATAACGGCATCGGTATCCCGCTGCACCGGATGGGCTACCGAGTAAATCGCCTGACCGGTCATGGGGCCGCCCAGCACAATCCGATCCCGATCTTCGAGCGTTACGTCGTGGTGCCGGATAATATCTCCCACCGGTGTGCCCATGGGTACCCGAACCACGCTGCCGCTGCCGTCTTTATTTATAAAGGTGACCGTGTTGGTGATGGATAAGATGCCGGTCGCAAACGATTCACCGATTGCCACGACAGCCTGGGCGCTGAAAAAAGCAACGCCCAGATCTTCCGGCTCCCGGCCCGCCGGTACAATCTGGTTCAAACTGTCTTTCATGATAAGTCGGGGCAGGGCGCCCGGATAGACGTCATCCACGGGAATCAGCGTTGCACCCACATGACCGAGCCCCTGCATCCGATCTCGGCCCAAGGCCAGGTAGACGGTTTCGACACCGGTAATCTGTTTGATTGCCTTGATTCCCACCGTCAGGTCCGATACCTGGTTGGCAACCACGAATTGGTTGGCATTGACCAACAAGTCGCGATCCATACCGTTTATAACAATAGCCTTAATTTTTTTCTCGTCACCCGCAAACAAATGCCAGGGCGGATTACCCGGCAGATTACAAAGGTATTTGAGGGCCGTTTCCAGCGCCATGTTTTCAGCGGCGGCCTTAAAGCTGTCATCGATGCTTTCTTTGGCCGCCTGTTCGATGGTCACCGCCGTCAGTTCCCGGCCGTAGTCGGATGTGAACGCGGCGATTGATTTGACGGCGCCGGTGACCGAGGAAACGATATACGCGTCATCATCGTCTGACACCGCCAGGCGCTGGCCGGTTTTGACCTCAAGCCCCTCTTTTAACAAGGATTGTTTCCAGTTGATGTCGGCGTACGGTTTGTAAAGAAACAGGGTCACCTGTTTGGGGGGCGCGATCGCAACCGGGACCTTCAAGGTGTCTGTAAAGGGTTGGTAGGTCAGATTGAGACTTGCCGAACCAAAACTTGATTTATTACGCATAAGCTAACCTTTTGTTGCAAGGCAAAATTGGAAGAAAGCCGAATGTTGGATCCTAGTTGCGGCTTGTTCTACAGTAACATATGGCAGCCGCGACATTCGTCGCTGCCCGATCCGGGACCGGCCTCGATATCGTCATGGCAGCCGCGGCATTGGTCGTGAAAGGCGACATCCCGTTTGGAAACTTCCGTCCCTTCAATGTCTTCGGGCGATTCGTGGCAGTCGGCGCTAAAGCAGCCTTTGGGAAATTCATCGTCGCCCTGGGGCGTGGCATGGCAGGTTCCACAGGCGATGAAGGTCGTGTCCTCAATATCGCCGTGGGGGTGATGGCAATCCTGGCACGCGGTGCCGTAGCCTGAAGCCGAGGTATGTTTCTGATGGCTGAACAGGACGGCGCCGCCGATGTTCTCGAACATGATCCGGATTGGTTTTTCGGGTGGTTTGGCGGAATAAGCCGACAGGGCGTAAAAGACGATGCCTGCAGCTAAAAGAGCGGCCGCCCAGACAAAGGCGGTTTTAAGGTCTTTCCTCGCATCCATTTGTATCTCTTTTCCCTTTAAAGTTGGTGATCTGTAACGAGGGCACATGAAAAAAAGTCAAGCACGGCCTACCATAATGCGCTTTGGCTTGCAAGAGCTTTTTTGGAACGAAGACCGATTCGGCGACTGAAGGAAACCCATATTTTTGAGGGACTTAAGGGCCGACGCGGTGGTGGTCGGCAGGCGATTCACGAGGGCCCCTCCGGAAATAGCGGATTTTGGTTAAGAACTTAACGCTTTGATCCGACAGAATTTTTATCTCCCTTTTTATTTGGTGTCCATCCGGAAAGGGTAGATTTTGGTTCCCGGCAGGGCCCGATGGTTTTAAAAATACGAGAAAGCCGCCTGGGACCAAAAGATGCCATTTCCGGATGGACACTATCCGGCAAATCACCCCAAACTGAAAGGTGACTCCATGGACATCTTTGTGGCCCGGCAACCGATCTTCAATACCTCGCTCAAAACCTACGCCTATGAGCTGTTGTTTCGCGACGGCCTTGACAACGCCTTTCCCGATATCGATGGCGATACGGCCAGCGCCAAGCTGCTATCGAACAGTTTTGTTTCCATCGGCCTGGAAAACCTTACCGGTGGTAAAAAAGCCTTCATTAATTTTACCCAAAAATTGTTGATCAATCAGATCCCCACGATCCTGCCCAACGAGTTCGTCGTGGTTGAAGTGCTCGAAGATGTCAACCCGAATCCCCAAGTCATCGCGGCTTGCCGGGCTATGGCGCAAAAAGGTTATGAAATCGCCTTGGACGATTTTGTCTTGTATGATGGATTGAAGCCGTTGATTCGGCTGGCGAAGCTTATTAAAATCGACTTTCGTGCAACGCCGCCGAAACAAATCGAACGCCTGATGGATCAATTGGCGGACATGCCGGTGCAATACCTGGCCGAAAAAGTCGAGACATACGATGAATTCGACCTGGCCAAGCAGATGGGGTTTGAATATTTTCAAGGCTATTTTTTCAATAAACCGGAAATCATCAAAGGCCGCGGTCTGGCCCCGACCAAAATTAAACTGTTGCAGATCATTGGTGAAGCCAATCGGAGCGATTTTGACTATGACCGCCTGGAAGAGCTCATTAAAACGGATCTTTCACTCTCCTATCAGATCCTGCGTTATATCAACTCGGCTTTTTTTCGCCGAACCAATGAAATCGATTCGATCAGACAGGCCATTGTATTTTTAGGGATCGAGGAAGTGCGTAAGATTTTGTCCGTGACAGCCACGGCCAAACTCGTCAACAACAAACCGAACGAGTTGATGCGCGCATCGATCGTGCGTGCTAAATTGTGCGAAATGTTCGGACGTGTCGGCGGGTACGACGGTAACACCTCGGAGTTATTTTTACTGGGTCTTTTTTCGCTGATGGACGCGATTCTGGACACGCGGATCGAAACGATCCTTGAAAATCTCCCGGTGTCGGATCAGTTCACGCAGGCCCTGACGCAAAAATCCGGCCCGATGGCCTGTTACCTGGCACTCGCATGCGACTACGAGCAAGGCATCTGGGAAGACGAATGCCGGCTTGCAACCGGTGAATGCCGCGATATCAAAGTCAAAGTCGATGAAGTCATGGAGGTATATGGCTGGGCGGATGCCATACTCAAAATTACCTGAAGCGGATTTGCGTTTTTCAGGGCAATGATGGTTTACTTCACAAGCGGGGCAGCCTGCCGGGGTTCAGGGCATGCCGTCAGGAGTCTTCTTCTTCGGAAAAACCGAGCGTGGCCAAAACCTCGGCGTCAACGACTTGGGTCATGGGATAGCGTTCATTGAAATCCAGCGGACTATCTCCAAAATGGACTTGCGCCTTGTCCAGATGGTGGATGGCACCTATTGTATAGGTGCCGTTGCCGTTGTCTTTGACCACCTGCTGAATCAGGTTTGGGTTTCGGTACAGGAAGTCAACGAGCGATTCCGGCAGAAAGTCATCTATACTGTAATCGTCATCCGTATCATTTGGTTGCCCGGTGTCTTCCCAGTTGGGCAGCGGCGACATCAAGCTGTTCGCAACGGTCCCCGGTACGATGCCGGCAGGATTTGCCGGCCTGTCCTTGTAATTGAGAGGGGCGCCGGCAACGTTGCTGTCTTCGTTTATTTTTTCAATTGACCGGGTGACGCGCTGGGTGTCGGATACACCTTTGATTCTTTTTTTCTCTTCAAGCGCTCTCGGTTCACCTGTTTTATTTTTGGTTCGATATACTTTGGCCATGCGCCTTTTTTCCTGGCTGTTTTCAGCGTGTCCCTAATTTTTTTTACACGCGTTGTGTCAATCATCGCTTGACTCTAAAAAAACTATATTTCGGTCTGAAAGTAAATCAGGGAATCTCTGAATTTGGAGTTCGAAAAACCTGAATTTCAGTTGAAATTTGGAGCAACAGGGACAAACCGCGTTTGAATTCGTTATGGACACATGCTATGAACTTTCAGTTTCGAATGTCCTCTTGACTCCTGAAAACAAATACCGGCAGTCTCAAACCAATAAGGAGCCACGTGAGTGGATACAGGGTATTGGGCGGACAACTACATCGACAAGAAGCGGTCCGGCACTGAGGCCATTGCGCTTGTCAAACCCGGCCAACGGGTGTTTATCGGGTCCTCCTGTGGCGAACCCCAGCATTTGGTGCGCGAGCTGTCCGCGGCCTCCAGCCGGTTTACGGATCTTGAAATCGTGCGCCTGTTGTCCCTGGAAACGTCGCCGCTGACCTTGATTGCCAGTCGGACCAAGGGGCAGAGCATGAACATCCGGTCCTTTTATCTTGGATCGGCCAAACCGTCTAGCCTGGCCCGGAACAAACGCTTTATCACACCGGTCAACCTGTCGGCGGTGCCGCGACTGTTCAAAACCCGCAAACTGCCGATCCATGCGGCCTTGATCCAGGTCAGCCCGCCGGATGATTTCGGCTGGATGAGCCTGGGCATTTCCGTGGATGTCACCCTGGCCGCGGCGCAATCCGCGGATCTGGTGATCGCCCAGATCAATCCGAACATGCCCCGTGTGTTGGGCCGCAGCTTTATCCACGTCAACGAGGTTGATGTGGTGGTGGAGCATGCCGAACCGCTGCTGACCATCGCGGATTTGCCGGAGATGGAATCGGCCAACCGGATCGGCCGTCTGATTGCCCGGCTTATCGACGACGGCTCGACCATCCAGATCAGTTTGGGGGCCACCCCGCGCGCGACGATGTTGGCGCTGGCGGACAAGAATGATCTGGGCATTCACACCCAGTATTTGACCAATGAAATCATGAACCTGGTGTCGCTGGGCGTGGTGACCAATCGCATGAAGGGCCTGAACGACGGCAAGTCGGTGGCCAGCAACGCCATGGGCAATGCCGATTTATATGAGTTTATTCATGACAATCCGGGCATCGAGTTCCATCCGTCCGATTATGTCAATGATCCGGGCGTTGTTGCCCGGCACAACCGCATGGTGTCGATGAACATCGCCATGGCGGTCGATCTGACCGGTCAGGTGGCGGCTGATGCCCTGCCCACCAACCATTTTTCCGGAGTCACCGGCATGCTCGATTTCATGCGCGGCGCAGCCCAGTCCGAGGACGGCAAATCGATCCTGATGCTCCCATCCACCGCCGACAAAGGGCGGCAGAGCCGCATTGTGCCGTTGTTGCAGGATACGGCGGTGGTGGTGCCGCGCGGCGACGTGCACCATGTGGTGTCCGAATACGGCGCCGTGAACCTGTTCGGCAAAAGTTTGCAGGAACGCGCCATGGCCATGATTAGTATCGCGCATCCCGATTTTCGGGACGAATTGTTTCATGCGGCCAAAAAAGCCGGTCTGTTGGGACCGGAGCGCACCCTGACCGATGCACTTCACGGGGTCTATCCCATCCGGCTGGAGACAACCACGGTCATCGACAATGAAAAAGTGACGGTCCGCCCGGCCAAACCGGTGGATGAACGGCGGATCCAGGAGCATTTTTACAATTTGGACAAAGATGATATCGTTGCGCGGTTTTTTCACGAAAAGACCAGCTTTGTCCACGACGAGGTCGGTGATGTGTCGCTGATTGATTATGTCAACGACCTGACCCTGGTGGCCGTGGTGGGGGAATTCGGTTTCGGCCGGGTGGTGGCCGTGGCCGAATATTTGCTGGAGCAGGCCAAAAACATGGCCGAGGTGGCCTTTTCAGTGAGTAAACCATGGCAGGGCAAGGGCCTGGGGAAATTATTGATGCAGCGCCTGGCCGATGCGGCGCGGGAAAACGGCATCGCCGGGCTGTACGCCTACACCACGGCCCACAACAAGGGGATGATCGCTTTGTTCGATGTGTTGAACTGTAAAGTGACCACCAAACTGGAAGGCGATATGCTTTATCTGAGCTGCCGGTTTGATGAACCGAAATTGTAGGCGCGGCGTCCCGTCCAGCATGATTTTCCAACGATTTTAATCGCGGCGAGACGCCACGCTGACAACCAAGAAAGAGAATCAATCGATGCCTAAAGTTGTTTTTCTACCACATGCCAAGGAAGTTGAAATCGAAGACGGTGGTTCACTGATCCGCGCGGCCATGGATGCCGGCGTGCACATCAACGCCTCCTGCGGCGGGGAAGGGGTTTGCGGCAAATGCCGCATCATCGTGGAAAAGGGCGCCGTTACCGACGGTGTCAGCGAACGGCTCTCCGATGACGAAACCGCCCAAGGGTACCGGCTGGCCTGTTTGTCGCAAATAACCGAGGATGTCACCATCCGGGTGCCGGTGGAATCGGATATCGATGCCAGCGTGCTCAACCTTCCGGCCACACCGCGCAAAACCGCGCGTATCCGGCAGTACAATCTGAACGACTTGAAAGAAAAGGGGCTCTTTGTCCCGCCCATTGAAAAAAGATACCTTGAATTGCCACCGCCGACCATCACCGACAACCTGTCCGATGTCACCCGTCTGGTCAGCTTTTTGAAAATCACCCATGACGAACATCGCCTGGAAGTCGATTTGTCCGTGATCCGCAAACTGCCGGAGGTCATGCGCACGGACAACTTCAAGGTTACCGCCACCTTGGCCCGGCCGGTCCACGAGGGCAGTAAAACCCGCATCATCAATGTGCAACCGGGCGATACCACCGACAAGGACTACGCCATCGCCATGGATATCGGCACCACCACCATCTACGGACAGATGATCGACCTGAACAACGGCGATGTGCTGTCCGAATACGGCGATTTCAACGGGCAGATCAGCTATGGCGAAGATGTCATCAGCCGCATCGTGTTGGCCGAAAAAGAGGGCGGGCTGGACCGCCTCGGTGATGTGGTGATCGCCACCATCAACAAGATCATCACCAGGATCATCAAAAAGGCCGGGGTCAATCCGGACGATATTTCCACCATCACCCTGGCCGGCAACACCACCATGACCCAGCTCATGCTCAAGATCGATCCGCGGTTTATCCGCCGGGCGCCGTACGTGCCCGCCTCGACACTTTATCCGCCCCTGCGCGCGGCCGATTTGGGCATGACGTTGGGCGATCACGTGGCCGCGTTGGTCTTTCCCCAGGTGTCGAGCTATGTGGGCGGCGATATCGTCGCCGGGGTCATGGGCTCGGGGATGTATCTGGCCGACGAGTTGACGCTGTACATGGACATCGGCACCAATGCCGAGATCGTGATCGGCAACCGCGACTGGCTGGCGTGCGCCGCCTGTTCGGCCGGGCCGGCCTTTGAGGGCGGCGGCATTAAACACGGTATGCGGGCCACCAAAGGGGCTGTCGAGGATTTTTCCATCGACCCGCTCACCCTGGAACCGATGCTGATCACCATCGGCGATGTGCGCCCCAAGGGGATCTGCGGCTCCGGGCTGATCACCATGGTGGCGGTCATGCTGGAAACCGGCATTATCGACAATCGCGGCAAATTCAATCACGATTTGGACACACCGCGTATCCGGCAGATCGACGGTATCTGGGAGTATGTGTTGGCCTGGCAGGACGAAACCCAGATCGATCGCGACGTGGTGCTCACTGAGCCCGACCTGGACAACCTGATCCGGGCCAAGGGGGCCATGTATTCCGGTTGTATGACCCTGTTGGAAAATGTCGGCCTGACGGTCACCGATATTGGCCGGATTATCCTGGCTGGCGGTTTCGGCAGTTATGTGGACCTGGAAAAGGCGATGACCATCGGATTGCTGCCCGAGATCGACGCCGACAAAGTGACGTTCATCGGCAATGGATCCCTTTTGGGCGCCAAGATGAGTTCGCTGACCAACCGCATCCGTAAAGATATCGTGGAAGTGACCAAAAAGATGACTAATTTTGAGTTGTCGGAAACCAGTTCCTACATGGATCAGTATGTCGCCGCCCTGTTCCTGCCCCATACCGATATCGACCAGTTCCCCAAACTCAAGGCGCGCCTTGAGGCCCGGCGCAGGCATATTGAGTAGAGAACCGGTTTTGCGCGAATCCTAAAGCCAAGTGAGTGCCGCTTGGATGGCGCGCCGCTTAAAAGCTTCAATAAAGCATAGTGGCATGCTCTGAAAATCGCCGGCATATCAGACTTTCATTTCCACGACCTGCGCCATACATTCTGTTCCAATCTCATCATGTCCGGGGGCAGCCTCAAAGACGTGAAAGAAATGATCGGTCACGCCGACATCGCGATGACAGACCGCTACTCGCATATCTCAGTTCAGCATCTGATCAAAAGACAAGAACAACTGGCGGCGCATTACACTGAGAGCTTGCCGGTTGAAAAAGTATGGGCAGGGGACAAAATTAGCATTTTTGCCTTTAAAACAAAAAAACAGCGAATTAGGATAACCTCTAACTCGCTGTAATTAAAACAAAAACTTGGTCGGGGCGAGAGGATTTGAACCTCCGACTTCCTGCTCCCAAAGCAGGCGCGCTGCCAGGCTGCGCCACGCCCCGTTAAATTTCCGGTGGCTTACCTAACATGCTTTTAAAACTGTTTCAAGTCTCGATAGGCCGTGCGCCTTAAAAACACTGTGGCTTGGGGACACCTTGGTTTAATCCAAAAGTCAGGTGGAGGCCTGACGCAGTTGGTGTTGGTGGCGTGATATGGTGCGGGGGCTATTTGGGTGGTTCAGTCCAAAAGGCGTCCAGTGCCGCCTTGATACTGCCTGCCAAGGTCCGGCTGAATTTTTTTTGGTGCATCGCCTCGGCGCGCGTTGGATTGGTCAAGTAACCGCATTCGACCAACACGGCCGGCATATCCGCGCCTTCCAGGACGAAAAGCGGCGCACCCTTGACACGCACATCTGCCGGGTTAAAGCGGCCTTTAATTTCCCGGGCGATCAATTCGGCCAGCGTTTGGCTGTTTGTTTGATGGCGTTTTTGGATCTGGGTCCATTGGTCTTTGCGGGATGTGGCGCTATCCGGATCGTGGTTCGCGCTTTTGTGATAAAATACTTTAAATCCGTCGGTTTGGTGGCGAAAGCCGCCCCCTGCGTGCAAGCTAATAAAGATGTCGGCGTTGCGGTGATTTGCGTGCGATGTCCGGCTGGCGCTATCCAGTTGGTAATCATCCGTTCGTGTAAGAAAGACTTTATATTGCGGTGTGAGTTCGGTTTTGAGATGTCGCGCAATAGTCAGGGTGATATCTTTTTCCAAAATATTTGAGGGGCTGCGGACTCCTTTGTCGTGTCCACCATGGCCCGGATCGATAACGATTATTGCCCCTGTGTTTGATATGCGCCGCGTGTTGGATGCAGCGGCGGGAACGGTATAACTTATTAAAAATGCAGCAATTGCGGCATAAATTACGAAAAGCGGACAGCATGTTTTGCAACGAGTTGAGATGACAGCGTTTTTCTTCAATTTTGCTTGACACTCCTGACCATAGATACTATTTTTGTCGTGTTTTTGACCTGAAAACGGTTAAACGAGGTCAGACCGTTTTCGGTACCATTGGTTTGTTTTGGGTTGAAAGCAAAGTTGAGTTATTTGAGTGCGATGATCTTCGATCCATTTTTTAATAGCCTATAAAACGCACCATTGTTTTAATGCCGGCACAAGTCCCTGTCAAGCGGCGCCTGCTTGTTTCGGGTGCTGTATTCGGCCCCCAATGCATCGTATAGATCCGACTCACCGAAATTTAATGTGCGAGAGTGGCGGAATTGGTAGACGCACTGGACTTAGGATCCAGCTCTGGCGACAGAGTGGGAGTTCAAGTCTCCCCTCTCGCACCACTTTTATTGAATTGATTCCTGCAGCAGGAATTTATTTTTAGCGCGATCAGGAAAAATAGTGTACGGATTCCGGTCAAGTTTATAGGAAATACGCAAACTTGTTTATCGATGCGTGTCTCCCGGCTTGACCGATGTTCAGGTGTCTATGCACATTGTCGTGGAATGCGGCTCCTTGTTGGGGCCATTAAAGTGTCTGCTTTAACACAGCAGGCATTAACTCGCTAGAACCAAAATCGGCGATCCAGACGAATGGATTCGCGCTGATTGTAATGGTGTTGAAAGGATGCAAATGCAACTAAACGTTGAGGATGTCAATTCGGTAAAAAAAATTTTGCACATAGAGGTGCCGGAAAAAACGGTTACCCGTGAATTGGATAAAGCCTACGGACAACTGAAGAAGACTGCCAAAATCAAAGGATTTCGCCCCGGCAAGGCGCCGCGTTCGGTTTTGGAACGAATTTATAGCAAGGATGTCCAGACCGATGTTTCATCACGTTTGATTCAGGAATCGTTTATGGAGGCAATCAAGCAAACCGACCTGAAGATGCTCGGCACACCTAAAATCGAGCCGCCGCAATTGGCTGAAGGCAAGCCCTATGCCTATGAGGCAACCGTTGAAATCCCCCCTGAAATTGGTCAAATCGACTATAGCGGTCTGACTCTGAAAAAAACGAACTATCAAGCTGGTGAAGCGGAAATAGAGACCCAGTTAAAAATGCTTCAGAAAAAATTGGCGCAACACGATAAGATAAAAGAGGAGCGTCCCGCCGCCGCAGGCGATTTTGTTTTGATCGACTACGAGGGCTTCAAGGACGGTGAGGCGCTTCCCGACATCCCGAAAACCGAAAATTATACCCTTAAGTTAGGCGACGGAACAATCCACAAGGATTTTGATGACCAGATTGCCGGTATGCAACCGGGGGATACTAAAAAGTTCACCATCGCGTATGCCGAGGACGATCCGCAAGAGGCACTGGCTGGTACGGTCATTGAGTATGAGGTAAAACTGAACGAGATTCGGGCAGAGGTGTTGCCGCCCATGGACGATGAAATGGCAACAAAGTTGGGGCCATATAAGACGTTGGATGAATTAAAAAAGGCGATCACCGACAATTTGACCGAAGGCTACGAAAAAAGGTCGGAGCAGGAACTCCAGGAGCAGATATTTCAAGCGCTGATCACCAAAACCGAGTTTGAGTTACCGGATGTATTGGTGAAATATGAACTCGAAGGTATCCTGGCGGAAGCTGAGCGGACCTTTGCCTATCATAATCAATCGCTGGAAACATTGGGACTCAGCCGCGATGTACTGGCTGAAAAATATCGCGAAACAGCGGAAAAACAAGTGCGCCGCCAACTGATCCTTAATCAGATTATCGAGCAGGAAACCCTTACCCTTTCGGATGAGACGATCGAGACCGGTTATCGGGATATTGCCGCCCGATTCGGACAACCAATTGAAGATATTAAGAAATATTACGGCGAAAATCCTGACAAGCTTCAGTACTACAAGCAAACGTTACTTGAAAAGAAGGCCGTTGACCTTATTATTGAAGGTAGTTCAATAGAACATGTCGAGCCCGAACAGGCCGACGCCGGCGACGAAAAAACAGAAACCACAGCGGCCACTTAAACCGTTAAGAAACGGTAAATGTTGTCAAATTTGAATCACAAAGGAGGCTTTCCTTGGCACTAATACCCACGGTAATTGAGCAAAGTAGTCGGGGTGAACGCCCTTACGATATCTATTCAAGGCTTTTAAAGGACCGTATCGTTTTTTTTGGGACCCCGATCAATGACGATATCGCCAACCTGTTGATTGCTCAGTTTTTGTTTTTGGAATCCGAAGATCCGGACAAAGATATCAATTTGTACGTCAATTCGCCCGGCGGCGTGGTAACCGCCGGAATGGCTGTGTACGACACCATGCAATACATCAAGCCGGACATCACAACGGTTTGTATCGGGCAAGCCGCCAGCATGGCCGCAGTCATACTCGCCGCCGGTGCGCCCGGCAAACGCTATGCACTGCCGAATGCCCGAATCATGCTCCATCAACCCATGGGCGGTTTTCAGGGGCAGGCATCCGATATCGCAATCCAGGCCAATGAAATTTTGCGTATGAAAGAAAAACTCAATGATATTCTTGCGCATCATACCGGGCAGGATTTAGAAAAAATCCAGACGGATACGGATCGTGATTTTTTCATGTCGGGTGCCGAGGCCAAAGAATACGGTGTTGTCGACCACGTCATCAGCAATCGCGACGACCTGGATCATATTGAGAAAACGGAGGCTTAATATGCCTAAAAAAGATGATTTGAACGAAAATCTTTTTTGCTCGTTTTGCGGCAAAAATCAGAAAGAGGTTCAGAAGCTGATCGCCGGACCCGCTGTTTATATCTGTGACGAATGCATTCAACTGTGCAGTGAAATCATTGAGGAAGAACGGGAAAAAAGCGCGGAGACACTAGAACATTCATTGGTTCCCAAGGAAATCAAATCCATGCTGGATGACTATGTCATTGAGCAGGACTATGCAAAAAAGATTTTGGCCGTTGCGGTCTATAACCATTACAAGCGTCTCGACACCAGCATTAACACAGGTGACGTGGAGATTCAGAAAAGCAATATCCTGTTGATCGGCCCCACCGGTTGTGGCAAGACCCTTTTGGCCCAGACATTGGCCCGGTTTCTGAATGTGCCGTTTACCATCGCCGATGCGACCAGTCTCACCGAAGCCGGTTATGTGGGCGAAGATGTTGAAAATATCATTTTGTCACTGTTGCAGAATGCCGACTACGATGTCGAGAAAGCCAAGCGCGGCATTGTTTATATCGACGAGATCGACAAAATCGCCAGCAAATCCGATAATCCGTCCATAACGCGGGACGTGTCCGGTGAAGGGGTGCAGCAGGCATTGCTGAAAATCATTGAAGGCACCACTGCCAGTGTCCCGCCGAAAGGTGGGCGGAAACACCCCCAGCAGGATTTTGTGAAAGTTGATACCTCGAATATTCTGTTTATTTGCGGTGGCACGTTCAATGGATTGGAAAAAATTGTACGACGGCGATTGGGCGCTAAAATGATGGGGTTTGGCGCCAAAGTTTCTGGAAAAGATGACAAAAGCATCGGAGAGATTCTGCGCATGGTGCAACCCGAAGACTTGATCAAATTCGGGCTGATTCCTGAATTTTTGGGACGGTTACCGGTTATTGCCACATTGGACGAGCTAAGTGAGGGATCGCTTATTCGAATTCTCACCGAGCCTAAAAACGCCCTTTTGCGCCAGTTTCAGATGCTTTTTGAAATGGAGGATGTCAATCTGCGGTTGACCGACAGCGCTCTGAGCGCCATCGCCAAAGAAGCGATCAAGCGTAAATCCGGCGCCCGAGGTTTGCGTGCAATCCTCGAATCGTGTATGCTTGAGATCATGTACGAGATTCCAAGCATTGAAAATGTGAAAGAATGCGTGATTGGTGAGGATGTGGTCCTGAACAACGAGGATCCGATTTTACTATACGAACAGACTAAGAAACAGGCTTAGAGCTTTTATTTGCGTTGGATGCGCACCAACGGTCTCGCATCAAGCCCGGAGGCGCGTATCTGTCGTGGGGTACAGTTTGCATCGCAGCGAACCCTGGTGCTCCGCATTTTAAACACTTAGCCACAGAAAATTAGAACCATGATCAACATGCCTAAGATTTTCAAACAAGACGAACCTCCCGAAGAAATTCGCTTGTTGCCTTTGTTACCTTTGCGGGATATTGTCGTGTTTCCCCACATGGTCGCGCCTTTGTTTGTCGGGCGGGCCAAATCGGTCAACGCCTTGAGCGAGGCCATGAAATCTGAAAAACAGGTTTTTTTGTCAACGCAAAAAAAGGCCGGTATCGACAATCCCACCGAAAAAGACATCAATCCGGTGGGAACCATCGGCACGGTTTTGCAGTTGCTGAAATTACCGGACGGCACGGTTAAAGCCCTGGTAGAAGGGAAGGTTCGGGCCCATGTGACACGGTTCGTCAAGAATGACGATTTTTTCCAGGTCGAAGTGACGTCGCATGAAGACGATATCGACCCGACACCGGAAATCGTCGCACTGTGCCGGGCTATCGTTGAGACTTTCAGCGAATATGCCAAGATGAACAAAAATCTATCCAAGGAACTTGTCGGCAACGTTGCCAAAATTACCGATGCGTCTCAGTTGGCCGATACCGTAGCGGCTCACTTCTCCTTTAAAATCGAAGATAAACAAAAACTTCTGGAAGCGTATCATATCGAACAACGCCTGACCTTGCTGCTGAAGCTGGTCCGTATGGAAATCGAAGTGTTTCGGATGGACCAGCGTGTGAAAGCCCGGGTTAAAGAGCAAATGGAGAAGACTCAGAAGAATTACTATCTCAATGAGCAAATGCGGGCGATTAAAAAGGAAATGGGGGCCGAAGATGATCCCTCGGACGAGCTGAAGGATCTTCAGCGCCGCATCAAGCGTAAACGCATGTCCAAGGAGGCTGCCGGCAAGGTCCGTCAGGAATTTAAAAAGCTCAAGCTCATGACGCCAATGTCTGCTGAAGCAACAGTGGTGCGCAATTACATCGACTGGTTGATCAGTCTGCCTTGGTTCGACCGGACCAAGGTACGCAATGATCTGGACGAAGCCGAAAGTATTTTGAATGAAGATCATTACGGTCTTGAAAAGCCTAAAGAACGGATTCTGGAGTATTTGGCGGTCCAGTCGCTGGTAAAGAAAATCCGTGGTCCGATTTTATGTCTGGTCGGACCTCCGGGCGTGGGCAAGACGTCACTAGCCAAATCCGTGGCACGGGCTACGGGCCGCAAATTTGTTCGCTTGTCGCTAGGTGGGGTGCGCGATGAAGCTGAAATCCGGGGACATCGCCGAACTTACATCGGGGCCATGCCGGGTAAGATAATCCAGTCGCTTAAAAAAGTCGGCGCCAATAATCCTGTTTTTTGCCTGGATGAAGTCGATAAAATGAGTATGGATTTTCGAGGCGATCCGTCCGCAGCCCTGTTGGAAGTTCTAGATCCGGAACAAAATTACAGTTTCAATGATCATTACTTGGATGTGGATTACGATTTGTCGGATATCATGTTTGTGACCACGGCCAACACCTTGCCGGACATCCCATTGCCGCTGCAGGACCGCATGGAAATCATTCGTTTGCCCGGTTACACCGAATATGAAAAATACAATATCGCCAAAGACTACCTGATTCCCAAGCAGCAAAAAGCCAATGGATTGGAAAAGTTCGATGTCCAGTTTTCTGAAAACGCTGTATTGAAGATCGTTCGTGAATACACACGTGAGTCCGGGGTTCGTAATCTGGAACGTGAAATCTCATCGGTATGTCGCAAGATTGCCCGCGAACTGGTCAAATCGAAAGAAGAAACCACCACCTTTCGCGTAGCGGAAAAATCGATTGCCAAATTTCTTGGACCGGCCAAATTCAGGTACGGCCAAATTGAAGAACAGGATCAGATCGGTCTGGTAACCGGTTTGGCCTGGACGCAGGTCGGTGGGGAATTGCTGGCCGTTGAAACCCTTGTGATGCCGGGGAAGGGCGATCTGATAATCACCGGCAAGTTGGGCGATGTCATGAAGGAGTCGGCGCAAGCTGCCGTTAGTTATGTGCGTTCGCGGGCAGAAAACTTGATGATTGAAACCAACTTCTACAAAAAGTTCGATATTCATATCCATGTGCCTGAAGGGGCGATCCCCAAAGATGGTCCTTCCGCCGGAATTTCCATGTGTACTTCGATTGCGTCGGCACTGACCAAACGACCGGTGCAACGTGATGTTGCCATGACCGGTGAAATTACGTTGCGTGGGCGCATATTGCCCATCGGTGGATTGAAAGAGAAAATCCTGGCGGCACATCGCGGCGGTATCAAAAGAGTATTGATTCCAAAAGAAAACGAAAAAGACTTGAAGGATATCCCGGCCACCATTGCCAAGGAAATCGATATTATATCGGTCGAGCACATGGATGAAGTGCTGGTTCATGCGTTGGTTCTGCAAGAGGGGGAGGAGTTGTTCAAAAAGAGTGATATTCCTTTTGAAATGGCCTCCGACACACAGCCGCAATCGGGAAACCGGCAGTCGATGAATTAATCGAAAACTTCTAACAAGACAGACGCCTCACCTCAATTTTGATGGACGTGAGGCGTTGTTGCGTGCGTTGCGGCGTGCATTATGTGACACTAATTCAATCGATTGTGTAAGCGTAAAATTTCTCGTAATATTTTCCTAATTTTTACTTGACAATCGAAATGGATATTGGTAGCTGTAGCATTCTTTTGTGAGGCGTTTTAAGCATTGATTCAGCGCCTTGCGGGCGGGTAGCTCAGTTGGGAGAGCATCGGCCTTACAAGCCGAGGGTCACAGGTTCAAGCCCTGTTCCGCCCACCACAAATCAATTACGCATGTCTTTCGGGGGCGTAGCTCAGCTTTGGTTAGAGCGCTGGCCTGTCAAGCCAGAGGTCGCGAGTTCAAGTCTCGTCGTCCCCGCCATCAACACAATAAAGCCTACCACAAAAAGGTAGGCTTTTTTTATCCCCTTAGGGTTCGCGAAAACATAATATCACATTTTAGGCGTCCGGATTTAGGCTAGGTTGGTTCGATAAGCTTTTGTTGAGCCCCTTGTAAAAGGAGAATTGCGCCATGACTTCAAAAAAAGAACAGCAGTTCAACCGGCTGGAGTTGGCAGCCTTATTTGGAAGCGCTCGCTAGCAAATTGGCCAAGGTAGTATTAACGCGCAAGGTCATAGTTGGACCGTGCCCGACACTATCCGCACCAAAATTTGATTCAAGGAGATTTTTTTTTAAATTTGTGATAAATGCCTGGTGTCGAATGTACACGGGAACGCTGTGCGCGATGGGCGAGTTAGCGCGGCGGTATTAAAAAGACACGCGAATGATGGACTAAAAGTAATGTTGGCCCACCTTTAAGACGAAACAAGGAGCCCGCATGTCGGAAGCCAAAAAACGAATCATTTTTCCGCTCGATGTCCCCACGGCCAGGGAAGCACGGGAATTCGTCGCCGTCTTGGCTGACGAGGTGGGGCTGTTTAAAGTAGGGTTGGAACTTTTTGTCCAATGCGGACCGGATATCATTCGTCACATCCGCAACTACTCCCAAGCCGGGATATTTCTCGATTTAAAGTTGCATGATATTCCCGCCACAGTCAAACGGGCCATGCGACGGATCAACGAATTCGACGTTACATTTACTACTGTGCATTGCGGTGAAAGCCCTGCAATGCTGGATGCCGCGGTAGCCGGTGCCGACAGACGGGTCGGTGTGTTGGGCGTAACCGTATTAACCAGTGTGTCGGCCCGGGATATCGCCTCGGCCGGATTCCGGGAAACTTTCAGCGAGGACGTGGCTCGGCTGGTATTGCAACGGGCGGCCATGGCGCAAAAGGCCGGTTGTCGCGGCGTAGTTTGTTCACCGTTGGAGGTGCCTGTTTTGCGGACCGAATTGAAACGCCGATTTGTTCTGGTTACGCCCGGTGTCAGACCTCAATGGGAGACGTCGGTTCAGGCGGATGATCAGAAACGGGTGACGACACCCGCACAAGCCATTCGCAACGGATCTGATTATCTGGTAATCGGGCGTCCGATTCGCGACGCTGTCGATCCGGTAGCGGCCACTAGATTGATTGTTGAAGAGATTGATGCCGCGCTTAACCAACACTAACCAAGCTCGATCTACACTATTCGCCATCCAAGCCAAACGCCGTGTGCAGCACGCGTACGGCCAATTCAGTATACTTTTCTTCGATAATGCAGGAAATCCGGATTTCCGAAGTACTGATCATGATAATATTGATATTTTCAGCGG